>CAKRAT010000001.1 GCA_934295165.1 uncultured Dorea sp.
CATATTCATCGACGTTTGTCAAGAACTTTTTTAATCTTTTTTAACCAGCTTTCCAGCTGTTCAAGCACTGCCTTTCGTCAAACATTTGTTTGTCTCAAGCGACAGCTCATTAAGAATATCACAGTCAGTTGTGTTTGTCAACTGTTATTTTATTCTTTTTTCAAAATTGATTTTCATCAATTTTGGACCGATTCAACACTTAAGTGCGAATCAAATCTAGATATATTACACATCCAATACGCTTTCTTGCATTCCTGCTCCTGCACATCTTCTTAATATATCTCTTTTATGCCACCTTCTGCATCGACTCTGTTACCTCACGGCCTTGTCTAATGCGACAGCCAGATTAATATACCACAAGAACATTTGAATTGTCAATGTTGTTTTTATATTTTCTGCAATTCAGATAATTCAGATAATTTAGCTTATGCTTCTCGTATTTTCGTATACATTTCACACAACATTTCTTTTCATTATCTCCAAAGACTGATACCGGCAACTCCTTTTGAGCGTCAGATGCACAAAAATACTGACCAGCACACACGGCAAGTCAGTATTTTATGTTTACTTTTGATAATTCGTTGTTAGTCTACTCCCTTAATCAATTATCTAAGTAGCATGAATGCAATTAATCCCGCTACTACAATGATAGCAATCGCAAGAATAATGATTGGTGCCTTTGACATCTTTTCTTCTTCATCATCGATATCATCGTAAAAATCATCTTCTAATTCTTCTCTGCTCTGCGGTTTTGGAGCTGGTTTCTTTTTCTTTCTTCCATCCCCTACTGCAAGAAGTTCATCATATGCATCACGCATTTCCTGTTCACGTTTTTCACGTACCTCTTTCGGCGGTATATTCGAATACTTTTGCTCTTCAGATTCCGGTTTTTCCGCTCTCTTCTGTACTTTGTGAGCACTTTGTGGAATTTTGAACTTCTTTTTGCAATTATAGCACAACAGATAATTTGGATCTTTTTTTCCCGGTCTTAATTCCTGACCACATATTGGACACTTCATATGAATCTGTCCCTCCCCATAGTATATTATTTCAAACTGTGCTTTTGCTGCCTTTCGGCCGTGCATATTCTGCATACATTGACATTATACTACATCAATTTGCAAATATCAATTTTTTATCCAAATTATTCAGATTGTTTTCCCAATGTTACTTCGACATCTGATTTCTCATACTCGCCATTCTTGCCCGGCGTTTGAATTGTAATTTTCACCTTTTCACCAGCTTTATAATATTGAAGCTGCTCTTGTAATGCCTCCATTCCATCTACCGTTGTTCCTTCAATACCTGTAATAACTGCACCTTTTGTAATACCGGCCTTTTCTGCACCTCCACCAGAGATTACTTCTGATACATAAACACCTGTTGGCATATTATACATCTGGGCACTGTCTGATGTTACATCTACACCTTTAATTCCAATATAGCCACGCTCAGATTCTGCAACTTTCGTTTTTGTCTTCTGATTCATAAGATTTGTAATCAGATCACTTACATCCGATACCGGAATTGCATAGCCGATTCCTTCTACCGTTTCTGTTGCAATCTTTGCCGAATTAATACCAACAACTTCTCCATTTGCATTCAAAAGTGCACCGCCGCTGTTTCCAGGATTGATAGCCGCATCTGTCTGAAGGAGTTTTCCATCATAACTATCCATTGTACGGTCTTTTGCCGATACAATTCCCGTTGTTACCGACTGTCCATATCCAAGTGCATTTCCAATTGCAATCACCTGGTCTCCTACTTGAGTTTTATCCGAATCACCAAGTGTTGCCACTGCAATTTCATTCATAGTTGAATCTTTAATTTCGCTTAACGGAACTGCAACAACTGCAAGGTCTTTATCTGAATCGGTTCCTTTAATATCCGCTTCTACACTTTCCTCATCTATAAATGTTACCGTTAATGTGCTACTTCCTTCTACGACATGATTATTTGTCACAATCAATAATTCTGTATCATTCTGTCCTACAATAATTCCGGAGCCGGCACTTTCACTTTCCTGCTTCTGTGTACCTCCAAAGAAATTCTGCACTTCCTGCACACTCATGCTTGTAATGGACACAATCGATGGCATTGCGTTCTTTGCGACCTCTGTTACATTTGCCGTTCCAGAAGAACTGTTAGAAGACGTTGTCAATTTTGCATTACTTGCTGTCGTTGCCGTCGTTTTAGCAGTTTTACTGGTTGTCTGTGTTGTTCCAAGAACCTTTCCTGCAACAATATTACTGGTCTGAAATGCTGCACTTGCAACTACGCCAAATACCAGTCCCGCACAAACTACTTTCGCACATCTTGCAGCAGCTTTTTTATTTCTTTTCTTCGGTTTCTTTTCTGGATCTTCTCCTGTTCCATAATTCTCCGTATTCATATCCTGATCCATTGTATAATAATTATATTGATTTTCCATATCTGATTGCCCCTTTCATATTTTATGTTTGTAGTTTACAGCTTAATTGTGTTCAATTTGTGATAAAAGTAAGGATATTTATTGATATTCTTCTAATTTTTTCAACTTTGTACCCACATCACATTTAAACTGTTTCCATGCATCTTCATTTTCCACAAAATATTTCGGGCAATTCTTCCCTGTCACATCATAATGCCGTATCACATCATTTTCCTGCAAATCAAATTTCAGACAAAGCCATGCACACAGATCTATCATAGACTGATATGTTTTTTTATTAAACTTTCCTGTTTCATCAGGATGACAGCATTCTATGGATATGGTATCAATATTCCGATTATTGGAAGCATATGCCATCTCCCATGTTGGTACACATTGAACAATCTCTCCATCTAATCCTACAATAAAATTACTGCTTGCCTTCGTAATATGACTTTCTTTTAACCCTTCAAAGTAATCACGGTTATTCATTGCTGTGGCACCGGGATTTGCAGTATAATGAATCACAATCCCGGCAATTTTATTTGTTGGAGTTCCCGGTCTGGAATATTCATTGGGTGTCAATAATTCCACGTCAATATCTGGTTTTACAGAATCTATGTAGTCACTTTTATTTTCCGAATATTCTTTAGACTCATTCTGCTTTTTTATAACAGTTATCACACTCAGCACGATCATTATTACCAATAATATGATCATACCTTGTTTGGAATGATTTACATTTCTGTTCATTTTTCTTTTTTTGCTTCTTCTCATCCGTTATCTCTCCATATATAATACACTTTTATTCATCTTAGCATTCATTTTTTAAAGTCAACGGAAGAGTTTCTTATATTTTTATGAAAATTAGCAGAATTTGTATACGGTTGTCGTATCATACACTTCTCCGGCTTTTGTAATCGGAGATTCAAAATTATCTTTATGGATTGCATCTGGGAAATATTGTGTCTCAAAGCATATACCATAGCCTTTTTCGTAAACAGCACCATCTTTTCCTTTTGATCCTGCCAGGAAGTTACCGGAATAGAATTGTATTCCCGGAAGATCTGTATATACTTCCATCTTAATTCCCGTTTCTTCCGATTCTGCAGAAGCTACTTTTCTAAATCCTGTTCCATTCAGTACCCAGTTATGATCATAACCACCTGCAATTTTCAGCGGCATATAATCTTCTCCAATTTCTTTTGCAACAACCTTTTCTTTTCTGAAATCCATCGGAGTCCCCTCCACCGAAATCACTTTTCCTGTAGGAATCAATTCTTCATCTGTCTCTGTAAATGCATCTGCATCCAGCCACACTTTTGCATTCCATGCAGTTCCTGAAGCATGCCCTGATAAGTTAAAATAACTATGGTTTGTCATGTTTAGAAGTGTATCCTGATCCGGAACAGCATAATAATGAATCTTCAACTCATTTTCCTCTGTAACAGTATAAGACACCTCTATTTTCACTTCACCCGGAAATCCCTGATCACTGTCCGGACTTACCATTGCAAATACAATATGTGTATCATCTACTTCTTTTACATCCCACATTCTTTTATTGTAGAAACCACATCCTCCATGAAGTGTATTTCCATTATCATTTTTTGTAAGTTCGTATTTTTTCCCATTCAGTTCAAACTCTGCCATTCCAATACGATTTGCAACTCGTCCTACCGTTGCTCCGAAAGAATCTCCCCCCTCTTCGTATTCCTCAATTGTGTCATATCCAAGTACAATATCCTGTGACTTTCCATCTTTATTCGGTACATAAAATTTTAATAAAGAAGCACCAAAATCTGATACAACCGCTTCCATTCCTTTTCCATTTTTCAATACATAACAGCTTGCTGTCTCTCCATTTTTTGTTGTTCCAAATTCCTGTTTCATGTTTCCAACTCTCCTTTTGTTTATTTTTTTTAATATTACTTGTGTATTTATTATCCAACTTTATATACCAAGTACAATATCTAAATCTAATTATACTCTATCTATCACCCTCTGAAAACTATAATATAAATAAAATTTGACTTAATTTGCAACTAAAAAAGGCGCCGTATTCACGACGCCTTGATTTCACTCTATTCATCCACACTGTAGTTCGGTGCTTCTTTTGTAATATGAATATCATGGGGATGACTTTCTTTCAACGATGCAGAAGAAATCTTAACGAATTTTCCTGTCTGTTTCAGATCCTCAATTGTCGGTGCTCCGCAATATCCCATACCAGAGCGAAGACCTCCCATCAGCTGGAATACTGTATCTTCCACACTACCTTTATAAGCAACTCGTCCTTCTACACCTTCCGGAACCAGTTTCTTCGCATCTGTCTGGAAGTAACGGTCTTTGCTTCCATTCTCCATCGCTGAGATAGATCCCATACCACGGTATACTTTATATTTTCTACCCTGGAATAATTCGAATGTTCCAGGACTCTCATCACATCCAGCAAAGATGCTTCCCATCATACATACATTTGCTCCGGCTGCAATCGCCTTTGTCATATCTCCGGAATACTTGATTCCTCCATCTGCAATGATCGGAATTCCATATTTATCTGCTGCTTCATAGCAATCCATAACCGCTGTGATCTGTGGAACACCAATACCTGCAATGATACGTGTTGTACAGATCGATCCAGGTCCAATTCCAACTTTTACCGCATCAACGCCAGCTTTGATCAGATCTTCCGTTGCTGCTCCTGTAGCAACATTACCTGCAATTACCTGCAGATCCGGGAATTTATTCTTGATCATGTCTACTGTATGAAGTACATTTGCTGAATGTCCGTGGGCTGAATCAAGAACAACCACATCAACCTTTGCATCTACCAGAGCCTGTGCTCTTTCGAGACAGTTTGCCGTAATTCCGATTGCTGCTCCACAGAGAAGACGTCCCTGTGCATCTTTTGCAGATAATGGATATTTGATCTGCTTTTCAATATCCTTGATTGTGATCAGGCCTTTCAGGTTGAAATCTTTATCCACAATTGGAAGTTTTTCCTTTCTTGCTTTTGCAAGAATCTTCTTTGCTTCTTCCAGTGTAATTCCTTCCGGTGCTGTAATCAGACCTTCTGAAGTCATCGACTCTCTGATCTTCTTTGAGAAGTCTTCTTCGAATTTCAAATCACGGTTTGTGATAATACCAACTAATTTTTTTCCTTCTGTGATCGGCACACCTGAAATTCTGAATTTTGCCATCAGATTGTTGGCATCTTCCAGTGTATTATCCGGTGATAAATAAAATGGATCAGTGATAACACCGTTTTCTGAACGTTTTACCTTATCCACTTCTTCTGCCTGCTGTTCAATAGACATATTCTTATGGATGATTCCGATTCCCCCTTGTCTGGCCATTGCAATTGCCATACGGTGCTCGGTAACAGTATCCATTCCGGCACTCATCATCGGAATGTTTAACTTAATTTTCTTAGTCAGGTAAGTAGATAAATCCACCTGGTTCGGAATTACTTCTGAGTATGATGGAACTAAAAGAACATCATCAAATGTAATACCTTCTCCAATTATCTTTCCCATGATTTCATCCTCTCTTTCTTTTGCATATTCATATTTAACAGCTATCTTAGCGAATCACACCTACATTTGTCAACACCTTTTGACATGTTTTTATTTTAATACAATCTATTGTTCTTGTTTTCTCTTAATTTTCTGATTACTTTCTGATTACTTTTCTGGGTGCTTTTACAAAAAATCCCTCCACTATTGTTTCATTTGGTTCAAAGAGAATCTTACATAATTCTCCTTTGTTTGAAGCAATTAGCGCATAGATTTCTGCATTTCCTTTTCCCGATGTGTAATCATATGTCTTAACCTTCTTATACTGCATTAATTCCACAGCTCCAACCGGTGCCAGAAGTTCCATCTGATCTGCATCTGTAGAAAACATTCTCTTTCTTCTGGATTTGTTCATAATCTTATCAATATCAAGATCTCCGTTCACAAATCCATATTCGTATTCTACATTCAGATTCTGAAACATCAGCACATCGATTACAATCATCACAACCGGTAAGATAATTCCCAATGGTATCACAAAAACACCAAGCACTGACAAAACAGTCAATGCAATCAATCCTGTTTTCTTAAGCCTGTCCTTTGAATCCACCTGTTTCTTTATCAGCTGTTCTGTGTAAAAATCATCCATTCTTTCTTTCCTCCAAGTCTACTTTAAACTATGTCTATTGTAGCACACATGAGAGTAAAAAGAAAACTCCTCAGACGAGGAGTTCTCAAAAATTTAATATAATAACATCTGTGAATTACATCATGCCCATACCTGGATTTCCTGCCGGCATAGCTGGTGCATCTTCTTTGATATCAGCCACAACAGACTCCGTTGTAAGAAGTGTAGAAGCAACAGATGTTGCATTCTGAAGTGCACTTCTTGTAACCTTTGCAGGGTCAAGGATTCCGTTTTCAACCATATCTACATACTCTTCTGTCAGAGCATTAAATCCTGTTCCGACTTCTGATTCTCTTACTTTATTAATGATAACGGCACCTTCCAGTCCGGCATTTGCAGAAATATGGAATAATGGAGCTTCCAGGGCTTTCAGTACAACTTTGGCACCTGTTTTCTCATCGCCTTCCAGTCCTTCAATAGCTTCAGCAACTGCTTTGGATGCATGGATGTACGCGGATCCACCACCGGAAATGATACCTTCTTCTACTGCTGCTCTTGTAGCATTCAGCGCATCTTCCATACGCAGTTTTGCTTCTTTCATCTCTGTCTCTGTTGCTGCTCCGACACGGATAACTGCTACACCACCTGCAAGTTTTGCAAGTCTTTCCTGCAGTTTTTCTCTGTCGAAGTCAGATGTTGTCTCTTCAATCTGGGCTTTAATCTGGGCAACACGGTCTGCGATTGCGTTCTTATCACCCATACCATCAACAATAACTGTATTTTCTTTCTGAACTTTTACAGATTTCGCACGTCCGAGCTGATCCATCGTTGTATCTTTCAGTTCCATGCCAAGTTCTTCTGAAATCACCTGACCGCCTGTCAGTGTAGCGATATCTTTTAACATTTCTTTTCTTCTGTCGCCATATCCAGGTGCTTTTACTGCAACAACATTAAATGTACCACGCAGTTTGTTAACGATCAGAGTGGTAAGTGCCTCTCCTTCGATATCCTCTGCAATGATAAGAAGTCTTGCTCCGGCCTGAACAACCTGCTCCAGAAGCGGAAGGATTTCCTGAATGCTTGCAATCTTTTTGTCTGTGATCAGGATATATGGATCATCCAGATTAGCTTCCATCTTATCCATATCAGTTGCCATATATGCAGATACATATCCGCGGTCAAACTGCATACCTTCTACAAGATCCAGTTCTGTCTTCATAGTCTTAGACTCTTCGATTGTAATAACACCATCATTAGATACTTTTTCCATAGCATCTGCTACCATCTGTCCGACTTCAGCGTCACCTGCTGAGATTGCTGCTACTTTTGCAATCTGATCTTTGTCTTTTACCTTACTTGACATCTTTGCAATTGCTTCAACTGCTACATCTGTTGCTTTCTTCATACCTTTACGAAGAATGATCGGGTTTGCTCCTGCTTCCAGGTTCTTCATACCTTCATGAACCATTGCCTGCGCAAGTACAGTTGCAGTTGTAGTACCGTCTCCTGCCACATCATTTGTCTTAGAAGCAACTTCTTTGATCAGCTGTGCTCCCATGTTTTCAAATCTGTCTTCCAGTTCAATCTCTTTTGCGATTGTTACACCATCGTTTGTGATCAGTGGTGCTCCGAACGATTTATCCAGAACAACATTACGTCCTTTTGGTCCGATTGTTACTCTTACTGTATCAGCAAGTTTATTAACACCTGCTTCCAAAGCTCTTCTTGCTTCTGCACCATATTTAATTTCTTTTGCCATTGGTTTCTACCTCCTGAAATATATAAATGATCTACCCAATTATTCGCAAATAGCTAAAATATCATCCTGTTTTACGATGATATATTCTTCATCGTCAATTTCTACATTTGTTCCTGCGTATTTGGAATAAATTACCTGCTGACCGACTGTAACGTGCATCTCAACTTCTTTTCCATTCACCATTCCGCCTGGTCCTACAGCAATAACTTCTGCCTGCTGTGGTTTTTCTTTAGACTGTCCAGGGATCACAATTCCTGACTTTGTAGTCTCCTCTGCTACACACTGTTTTAATACAACTCTGTCACCTAATGGTACTAACTTCATATCTATTCCTCCTTAATTATTCTCTGTATTATTAGCACTCAACAAAAGAGAGTGCTGAAAGATTCTAGATATAAAATAGCACTCTCTTTTTGGTTTGTCAACATACTTTCTATTTAGTTTAGAACTTTTTTATAAAATCCATTTTGAATTTTTAATTTCATGACCTTTCCGGCTTTATTCCAATACCGATCTTTCAATATTCCCTTACAGATCACCGGATTATCCTGATCATCTATGCTGCATTCATAAATACTATCCAGGGAATATGATGTAAGTTCTGCCTCTTCCGATGTCAGATATAACGTCTCTTCTTCCTCATCATATGCAATAATCTTACACAAATATTCCGTTTCATCAAAAAAACTGTCCTCCAGGATTACGCGATCCATTCTGAGTTTCGCCATACATCCTTTATATTCCACCATCCGCATCCTCCTTATAGTATGAAAAGGGTATCAGTTACCCGATACCCTTTATGTTTCTTATTATTTTGTACGTTCTGCTTTAATGCGGTCCAGTTCCGTAAATACATAATCATTGATTACTTTAATATACGTTCCTTTCATTCCGGAAGAACGAGATTCTATCACACCCGCACTTTCGAATTTTCTCAGAGCATTGACGATCACTGATCTGGTAATTCCCACGCGGTCTGCAATTTTACTCGCAACAAGAATTCCTTCTGCACCATCCAATTCATCAAATATATGAATGATTGCTTCCAGCTCTGAATACGACAGTGTACTGATTGCTGACTGCACGATATGCTCTTTTCTGGTTTCTTCTGCACTTTCTTCATTCACGGATCTCAACATTTCCAGTCCGACAACTGTCGTTCCGTACTCACTTAAAATAATGTCGTCAATCTCATACACCTTATCTTTTTTATAGATAAACAGTGTTCCAAGTCTTTCCCCCGCAATGTCAATCGGCGTAATAATCGCCTGATAACCTTTGACAGCTCCCTCAGAAAAGCCCAGTGTCTGAAGATTTACATTTTCTTTCGTTGACAAGATACTAAGCAGCCGCTCATTCAGCATATCATCTACATGTTTTCCGATCTCTCTCTCGATCAATTCGGTAATGTAAGGCACACCTTCGCATTTGCTTCCGCCAAGCACTTTTCCTTTTTTACTGATCACTAATACGTTCGAATTTAAAATTTCTGTAAGGACTTCGCAGATATCATTGAAGACAACTTTACTCGAACTATTGTTATGCAGTAATTTGTTGATTTTTCTGGTTTTATCCAACAATTGTACGCCCATTTACATTCCTCCATCCTTATGAATGTATATTATCATACAATTCTGAAATATTCAACGAATTTCCTTAATTATCCTTATTATTTTCAATATTTTCTACATATCCGCACTGTTCATCACTACAAACAAGCTTATTGCCTTTTTCCAACATATATTTACCACATCTCGGGCATTTTTTTGTCGATGGTTTCTGCCATGACATAAATTCACATTCCGGATTATCTTCACATCCGTAGTATCTTCTTCCTTTTTTTGTTTTACGGATCACAACATCTTTACCGCAAATTGGACAAGGCACACCTATCTTTTCCAGATATGGTTTCGTGTTGCGGCAGTCTGGAAATCCCGGGCATGCCAGGAATTTACCGTGCGGACCGTATTTTACAACCATATTCCGGCCACACTGTTCGCAGATTACATCTGTCACTTCATCTTCGATCTTCACCTGCTCCAGTTCCGTCTCTGCTTTTTCTACTGCCGCTTCCAGATCCGGATAGAAATTCTCGATGATTGTCTTCCATCTGACTTTGCCTTCCGCAACACCATCCAGAAGACTCTCCATATTTGCAGTGAAGTTCACATCTACAATACTCGGGAAAGACTGTTTCATAATATTGTTTACTACTTCTCCGATTTCTGTCAGATACAGGTTCTTATTTTCTTTTGCCACATAGCGTCTTGCAATAATCGTAGAAATCGTCGGCGCATACGTACTTGGACGTCCGATTCCAAGCTCTTCCAGTGTCTTAACCAGTGCCGCCTCTGTATAATGTGCCGGCGGCTGTGTAAAGTGCTGCTTGCTGTCCAGACTTTCTTGTATCAGGACAGAATCCATGTCCAGTCCTTTTAACAATACATTATTCTCTTCCTTTGCCTCACCAGCTTCCGTATATACACTGCGGAAACCTTCAAATGCAACTTTTGACGCAGCAACTGTAAAGCGGTACTGTCCCGCTGCAATCTTTACAGAAGTTGTTTCATATCTTGCCGGCTGCATTCTGCTGGCGATAAAACGTTTCCATACAAGCTGGTACAGCCGGAACTGGTCGCGACTTAAGAATTCCTTCACTGCTGCCGGTGTTCTCGTCACATCTGTCGGACGGATTGCTTCATGTGCATCCTGGATGATCTTCTTATCCGAAGATGTCTTAGCTTCTCCGTCTGCAACATACTCTTCTCCAAATCCTTCTCTGATATATTCTCTTACCGCTGCATCCGCTTCGTCCGAGATACGAGTTGAATCTGTACGCAGATATGTGATCAGACCGACTGTACCACTGCCTTTGATATCCACACCTTCATATAACTGCTGTGCAATACGCATGGTCTTGGCCGTTGCAAAATTCAATGCCTTGGACGCTTCCTGCTGTAACGTACTGGTTGTAAACGGTACCGGTGCTTTTTTTGTACGTTCTCCCTTTTTTATATCCGCAACAGAATAATCTGCATTTTCTACTTCTTTCACGATCGCATCCAGTTCTTCCTTTGATGTGATCGTCATTTTATTCTTCTCCGTTCCGTAAAACTTGGCAGTCAGAAGTTTTCTTTCTCCTTTAACCTTCAGGTTCGCATCCAACGACCAGTATTCTTTCGGAATGAATGCATTGATTTCTTCTTCTCTGTCGGCAATAATGCGCAGCGCAACAGACTGTACACGGCCGGCACTCAATCCTCTCTTGACTTTCGCCCAAAGAAGCGGACTGATCTTGTAACCTACAATCCGATCCAGCACACGGCGGGCCTGCTGAGCATCCACCAGATCCATATCAATTTCTCTCGGATTCTTAAGTGACGCTTTTACCGCATTCTTGGTAATCTCATTAAAACTGATTCGGTAGACTTTCTTATCTTCTAATTTTAAAGCCTTACTCAGATGCCAGGATATTGCTTCTCCCTCACGGTCCGGGTCAGTTGCAAGATATATCTTATCTGCTTTTTTTACTTCCTTCCGAAGTTTTGCTAGAATCTCACCCTTTCCTCTGATCGTAATATACTTTGGTTCGTAATCATTTTCAATATCGATACCCATCTGGCTTTTGGGCATATCTCTTACATGACCGTTCGATGCGGTCACTACATAATTACTTCCTAAGAACTTCTTAATGGTCTTCACCTTTGCAGGTGACTCCACGATTACCAGATAGCGTGCCATAATTTCCTCCATAATACTGACTGTTCCTACAACAGTCTTATATAATAATTTCTGGATACTTCTTTTGCGTATCCATCCAATTCTAATGTGATCAGCCTTTCCATCAATTCCGAAACAGAAAGACCCGTTTCTTTCATCAGTTCATCGATTCCTTTCGGGAACAAATCGAGACAACTATACACCATACGCTCAGGAGTTTCAAGCATTTTTTCATTTTTGTTATTTTTTTGTCCCATTTGAGTCCGGCTCAGATTCCACTCATCCATCAATTCTTCCGGCGTAATCAGTATCCCTGCCCCCTGTCTGATCAGCCTGTGACAGCCCTGACTTAATGCACTTGTCACCGGTCCCGGAAGCGCATAAACATCCTTTCCCTGATCCAGTGCGAGATCTGCTGTAATCAGAGAACCACTCTTTTCTTTTGCCTCTATAACCAGTACCCAGTCCGACAATCCACTAATGATCCGATTCCGCTTTGGAAAATTCCATGCAAAAGGCTGCATTCCCGGTGGGAACTCTGAGATAATTCCTCCTTTCCTCTGGATATCCATATACAACCCAATATTCTCTCTCGGGTAACACACGTCCACTCCACATCCAAGGACAGCAAACGTCTTTCCGGTCCCATTTAAAACGCCCCTCTGTCCTGCGCCATCAATTCCTCTTGCCATACCGCTGATTACCTGTATCCCCACATTACCAAGACTTTGTCCATACTGCAATGCCATTTGTTCCCCATATGAGGTGCAATTTCTTGCACCTACGATTGCTGCACTTTTTTGGTTTTTATCCGGCAGCCTCCCCAGCACATATAAAGCATATGGCGGATCTACAATTTCTTTCAATTTCCCCGGATAATCTTCCGAAAAATAAGGAATAAACTTTATCTGTTTTTTCTCAATTTTTTTCCATTTTTCTTCAATATCTGTGGCTTTCTTTGCCTTTTTTAATATTTCCACATCCTGCTCATTCAGAAATATCTGTTTTTTCAATCTAGTTTCTTCTATATAATATATAGTTTTTCCGTCCTCATATACCTCTCTCAATTTTCTTTTTTTGGAATCAGAAATTCCTTCAATTCCTGCCAGCCAGCATTCATACATCATATACTTTCTCCTAATACCCCCAGTATTTCTTCTCTAATGACCGATAAGCAATTGCTTCTTTCAAATGTTTCTCAGTTACTTTTTCACTGTGATCCAGGTCAGCAATCGTCCTTGCCACACGCAAAACCTTATGGTATGTTCTTGCCGTAAGACCAATTCGTTCAAATGCCAGTTCCATCATCCGTTTTTCACTTTTCCCCAATTCTACATAACGGCCGATCTCCCTCGGACCAAGCACCGCATTTGTCCGGATATCTGTCTCTTTATACCGCTCTCTCTGTATGCTCCTTGCATCCGTCACTCTTTGCCGGATTGTTTCCGAGGACTCTTCTGCATATTCATCCTTCCAGTCTCTGTCCAGATCCTGATATACTACTTTCGGAGTTTCGATACAGATATCCATACGGTCCAGAAATGGCTGACTGATTTTTCCCAGATATTTTTGAATCTGACCAGGTGTACAGGAGCATTTCTGAACGTCCGGATAATTACCGCATGGACACGGATTCATTGCCGCCACCAGCATAAACTCTGCCGGAAATGTAAAATTCCCGTAATTTCTTGCGATATGAATCTGCCGTTCTTCCAGCGGCTGTCTTAACACTTCCAGGACATTTCTTGGAAATTCTGCCAGCTCATCCAGAAAAAGTACCCCGCCATGCGCCATACTGATTTCCCCTGGTCTAGGTATTCTTCCACCTCCTGTCAAAGCGGTTCTCGTGATTGTATGATGAATATTACGAAACGGGCGCCGAGTGATCAACGGATGCTCCTTCTCTACCATTCCTAATACACTATAAATCTTCGTAATCTCCAGACTTTCTTCCCACGAAAGTTTCGGTAAAATGGTTGCAATCCTCTTTGCAATCATAGACTTACCCGAACCCGGCGGTCCAGCCATCAACAGATTATGTCCTCCGGCTACTGCGATCTCTGCTGCACGTTTTACCGCTTTCTGACCACAGATGTCTGCAAAATCCTCCTTTTTTTTCTGTTGTTCTTTTTTCTCTGTTTTATTCACAACTGCTATATCCCTGGTAACTGCTCCGTCACACATTCCATTATTCAGGAATATACAGAGTTCCTCCAGACTGTCTGCCGGAAATATCTGTATCCCATTCACCAGCCTTCCTTCCATCTCATTCTCACCGGGCAGAACAACACTCTTACACCCCTGTTCTTTTGCTTCTATTACTATTGGAAGCACTCCGGATACCCCTCTGATCTTTCCTTCCAGACTGAGTTCGCCTATTACAGTCATATTCGTTAGTGTCTCTTGCGGTATATATCCCATTGCCGCCAGCACCGCCAATGCAATCGGCAAATCAAACGATGCTCCCTTTTTACGGACTGTTGCCGGTGCAAGATTCACAATAATTTTCTTTGCCGGCAGTTTCATCCCTGCATTGCGGATTGCGGTCCGCACCCGTTCTGATGCCTCTTTCACTTCTGATGACAAATATCCCACCATATGAAACATCGGAAGTCCATTACTCACATCCGCCTCTACGCGGATCATCTCTACTCCCAGTCCCTGGACCGAAGCAGATAAAACTGTACAAAATGCCATCTGCACACTCCTTTCTACGCCGGAATATACAAAACTGACACTGTATGTACATACTTATCCGACGCACATATGAAATTATCTTAATACTTGATACTTTGACCGAACCGATCATATAAAGATACAGATTCCCTCACCCAAATCTGTATATCTGCAACCCCTGCCATTGGCAGTTCCTTTTGAACGCTTGGCGGTCTGCGAAATCTTCCGCAGTTCCTTACAAACGCATAGAAATGATAAGCAATGCATATCGATAAATACGAAGAAAGAATAGCATATTTTAATTACTCATCTTCGTTAAATGTGCAATTATCATATCCTATTCTTTCTGCTATGTCAACATTTTTCCATATTCATTTTGGGATTTATTATCCATACGACCAAGTACGATACTTAAAATTCCGCTTAAAACTAATAAAAAATAAAAACTAATCCCTCTATTTACCAGTACCACCGCTGCCACCGGAACAGAAGTAAAAATGCCCGAAAACAATCTTATAAACGAAAATTCACTGATTCCCTCTGCTCCCGGGAACGGGAGAAGCGCTGTTGTCATATACAGAACAACCTGATGCAGGAACAAACTGATATATGTACTTCCAGTCTCTCCCATCGCACGATACACAACCCACGGTACACTGAACCAACAAATAATCTGAATCAGACTGACTACAATTACCTTTGATGTAAGTGCCAGATCATTTTTAAAAAATGCTTTGCAGTCTTCGAAATCATGAAGGACATCATCAATCTTCCCATTTAACTTTTTCTTATCACCAAACGGAATTTTCATAATCAGGAAACGTATTCCATTAACAATCTTTTTTTTCAGATTCTCTGATATAATTACAATCACCAGGGCTGTGATAAAGATCAGATTCATGATATACCCCAGCAGTGCAAGTCCAAGCATCATCTTATTCAGGTGGATTCTTCCCGTCAGTATCCAGAATGCTGCTACATTTTCCACCAGAAACGCTGCCATCTGAAAACTCGTAAGCTCTGTCAGAAGTGCCATTGTTCCATGTGCCACATGAATCTTGTCCTTATTCATCGCATATAACTGCAATGGCTGACCGCCTGTTGACGATGGTGTGACAGAGCTGAAGAAATATCCGATATAAGCATATTTCATGCTTTGTCCAAAACCGACTCTGTAGCCAAATGACCGCAACACATTTCTTATATTAATTCCTTCCGCAATATTAAATACTGCTGCCAGCGCAATTCCAGCTGTCAGCCATTTTGGATCTGCCTTTTTCATTGCATTCCACACAGATTCCACATCCGCACCTTTCAATATAACAAAGATAACCAGAAGTGCGAGAAGTAAAAATAAGACTATATATTTTTTAATTGATTTCCGATTCACCTGTTGTTCCATACTTTTCTTCTATCCTTCTAAACTCGTATCCCTGTGCTTTCAACAGTGGAACCACTTTTTTCAATGCTTCTATTGTTCTTCCTGGTGCACCATTTTCACCTCTGCCGTCATGCAGGCAGATAACCGCCCCCGGAAACACTCTTCTTAATATCTTATTACAGATACTGTCTGAAGACTCCTGTGCAGACCAGTCCTGTGCCATCACATCCCAGAACACCAGATTCAGCTGCAGATGTCTTATCCAGAACAGACTTGCCAGATTCAGATGTCCCCACGGCGGTCTGTATCCTTTCACCGCGACTCCCATTTTCTCCATAATCTTTTTTGACGCTTTCAGATCTCTTTCGGTTCTTCCCGGTCCGAAAAGCATCGCACTTGTATGGCTTAAAGAATGAAGACCTATCGAATATCCACTTTTTTTCATCCGTTCCACAATCTCAGGATGTTCCTGTGCTGATTCAGCTACCATAAAAAATGTTGCAGGAATCTGTTCCTGATCCAGAAGATCCAATAATTTATTCGTATATACAGTATCCGGACCGTCATCAAACGTCAGATATAGAATCTTATCTCCTCTTTTTGCCGTCTGCCTGTCTCGAAAAATCCATCGGTATTTCAGCAAATACGTCGGAATCACACTATAACTCAATACCACAGCTCCAACTATCCCCGCCTTTGCTGCCCACGCTATTTTTCCGGATTTATTATTCTTTATACCTTTTCCCATAATTTCATCTTTTATTACGCTGCGTTTCATTATGCCGTCATCCTCTCTTCCATGATTTCCACTGCTTCGGCCAGTGAAATATCTATCATTTCTTTACAGGCACGTCTTACATTTTCATTCATTTCTTCTAATGCAGATCTATCATTTAAAAGCTCTTCCAGTTCTTTGATATATGTCTCATGTCTGCCCCATACTACTTTGGCAAACCCCTTTTCTGCCGCATATCTGGCATTATTCATTTCCTGTTCCAGGAATGGATGGATGACGAATAATGGAACCTGGCTGTGCAGAATCTCAAATAAAGTGATCCCGCCGGCTTTTGTAATCACAAGATCTGCCCACCGCATATATCTACTGATATCTTCTGTATATCCAAGCACTTCCACATCATCATACCGATTCACCCATTCTTCATACATCTTGTGATTTTTTCCGGTAATGACGACCGCCTCAACACCTTGCATGCTATGCAATTTTCCAAGCAATTCTTTCAGATCTGGCATCAGTCCAAGTCCACCTCCCATTACCAGAACCCTGTGTGTTCTGCTCCATTCTTCTGCCAGACGGCTGTCCGCATTCAAGAACTGCTGACGCACCGGAATTCCTGTTACAAGAATATTTTCCTCCCTTGTTCCTTCCTTTATCAAATGCTCTTTAATTTCCTGTGTCGGAGCCAGGTAGATATCCGTCTGCGATGATATCCACTCCGGATGCATACTGATATCTGTAATACAGGTCACAAGAGACACCTCAAGTCCCGTCTTTTCTTTATAAGATGCAATTGCTTTTACACACACCGGATGTGTACAGACAATCACATCCGGTTGTTCTTTGTCCATGATCTTCTTTAACTTTCTATAAATCGCCTCTCCTCTCGGCTGCATTTCCACTTTCATTTTTCCGGACATTTTATAGATAAAATTATAGATTCCGTGACAGTGTTCCACCATCATGCGGAACCCGCCGAAGATGAGTTTACTGATATGTGGATATATCTCTTCCAGAAGATCCTTTTTTTCAATTTCTACCTGTCCATCTATTTTCTGGAACTGTTCACAGATTGCATTGGCTGCCATCTCATGTCCCATTCCAAATCTACCACTTAACACCAGTACTTTCATAACTGCCACCCTTTCTCACATACCTTTTGCATGTCTCTTTCTTATGGTGTTAAGTATAGACTTCGATTCTTAAAATAACTGGCATATAATTCTAAAGATTTCTTAAAGACTTTTCTAAGAAGAGAAAAAGGTTCTTAATTTTTCAATCGCACTTTTCTCGATCCTTGACACATAAGATCTGGAGATTCCAAGCATTTCTGCAATTTCCCGCTGCGTATATTCTTCTTCATTATACAGACCATAACGCAGTTTCAGTACCATTCGTTCTCTTGATGACAGTTCCGACTCTACTTTCTGATACAGTTGGATTACATCTTCCTTGTGTTCCAGCCGCCGGTGTACATCTTCTTCATTCATTTCAATCACATCAAACAATTGTATCTCATTGCCTTCCCGGTCTGTTCCGATCGGTTCATATAAAGATACTTCTTTTGATATTTTTTTCTTTCCTCTTAAGTGCATCAAAACTTCATTTTCGATACACCGTGATGCATATGTCGCAAGTCTGGCACTCTTATCCGGATCAAATGTAACGACAGCTTTCATAAGCCCGATTGTTCCAATCGACAGAAGGTCTTCCATCTCTTCCGAAGGCGGCTGGTATTTTTTCACGATATGTGCGACCAGACGCAGATTCCGTTCTATTAAAATGTGCTTCGCTTCCAGATCGCCCTCTGTATATTTCTGCATATAGTACTTCTCTTCTGCTGCTGTGAGGGGTTGGGGAAATGACTTCAAGACAAAGCACCTCTTAGGCAGATTTATTATATTCTATGCAAAAAGCAGTGATTCTGTGCTTTTCCATTCTGCACAGAATCACTGCTTTAATATTACTTATCTATATTATCCTGTTTCTGCTCTATTCTGTTACACCTTCTGAACGTCTCAGAATATCATATACGGACGCTTCTCCGCTTAAGGCTACATACAGCACCTGTTTCGGATGCGGCGCACTCTCCTGCTCTTTTCCATTCTCATCAACAATCTTTTCCACCGTTACCTCTACATTCTGTCCATCCGGCTTCATGATCTCAATTGTCTCACCTACCGAGAACTTATTTCTCTGTTCAATACAGTACATGCCGTCTTTGATCTCACCGACAATACCAAGATAAGTGTACTCTTTGATATACGTATTACTGTCGTAAATCTGACTCTCTTCACTTGGTTTTCCAAAATAAAATCCAGTCGTAAACTGACGGTACGTACAATTCGAAATCTGGTCCTTGTACCATGGCATATTTGCCTCATATTTCTTCGGATCCTCCAGATAATCATCGATTGCCTTGCGGTAAGTTCTTGCAACCGTTGCCACATACAGGGCCGTCTTCATACGTCCTTCGATCTTAAAGCTGTCGATTCCCGCATCGATCATCTCCGGAATGTGTTCGATCATGCACAGATCCTTGGAGTTGAAAATGTAAGTTCCTCTTTCATTCTCGTATACCGGCATATATTCGCCCGGTCTGGTCTCTTCTACCACGGAATATTTCCATCGGCAAGGATGTGTACAGGCTCCCTGGTTTGCATCTCTTCCTGTGAAGAAATTGCTCAGCAGACATCTTCCCGAATAAGAGATGCACATTGCCCCATGGATAAAGCTTTCAATTTCCATCTCTGCCGGAATATATTCACGGATCTCTTTGATTTCTTTTAACGAAAGCTCTCTGGCCGTTACCACGCGCTTAGCTCCCAGGTTCCACCAGAAGTTAAATGTTCCATAGTTCGTATTATTTGCCTGTGTGCTAACGTGTCTTTCAATCTCCGGACAGATCTCTTTTGCCAGCATAAAGATTGCCGGATCTGCAATGATCAGTGCATCCGGACCGATTTCCTTCAGCTCTTTCAGGTACTCTGCAGCAC
The DNA here is from genome assembly GCA_934295165.1 of uncultured Dorea sp. Lineage (GTDB taxonomy): Bacteria > Bacillota > Clostridia > Lachnospirales > Lachnospiraceae > Dorea_A. The sequence continues at coordinate 19,825 of CAKRAT010000001.1, forward strand.
CTTCCAGATCATCATTATGTGCAAGGATATTCACCGTGACATGGACTCTTGCACCATGTTCATGTGCGAACTGCACACCTTCTTTCATGTCTTCCATGGAGAAGTTCTTCGCCTTTGCACGAAGTCCAAATGCTTCGCCTCCGATATATACTGCATCTGCACCAAACATAACTGCAGTCTTCAACACTTCCAGACTGCTTGCAGGAATCAGTAATTCTGGATGTCTGTTTTTCATCTTATTGATTCTCCTTCTTATCTTTTTTCTTCTTGATACTGAGTGCCACACCGTCTCCTAACGGGATAACCGATGTTTCAAGTACATCGCTGTGTTTTAATTCATAGAGGTAATCCCGCATACGGCTGTGGATCGTACGGTTCCGTCTCTCTACGGCAAACCTTGATTCTATGATATCCCCATCCTGTAATACGTTGTCTGACATCAGGATACCTCCATCCGGAAGCAGTCTTACCGCCTCCGGCATATAATGGATATACTGCCCCTTGGCCGCATCCATGAAAATAAAATCATACGGACCTTCCAGTGTCTTCATCACTTCCAGGGCATCCCCTTCGATCAGTGTGATCTGTTCTTCTTTTCCCGCACGTTTAAAGTTATTTCTTGCGATTGGGATTCTTTTTTCATAATTTTCTATTGTTGTGATATGGCTTCCTTTCGGAAGGTATTCACTCATTAAGATTGCCGAAAATCCGACTGCTGTGCCGACTTCCAGAACTCTTGCCGGACGGTTCATCAGCATCATTACCTTTAAGAAGCTCTGTGTTTCTTTACGGATGATCGGTACGAAGCTGTCTAACGCTTCCTGTTCGATTGCTTCTATCACAGGATTCTCCGGACCTTCTAATGACCGGATGTATGTGACCATACGTTCATCTACGATCATAGTATCTCTACCTCTGTTCTAACTGTTACACCTGTTTCTTGCTTTTTTCTTAGGATTCTACACGGAAACAAGCCGTACGCTGCACAAAACCGGCTTCGCACACTGCGTTCGAAGGCGCCGGTTTTATACAATGTGGCGGCTCATTTTTTTGATTCATACAGCAGGTTCCTGCCACCGGCAGATCTTCCCGCATATTTTAATATTTAAAATTATACACAAATTCTATACGTCCATAATGATCGGCAGGATCATTGGTCTTCTCTTGGTCCGTTTCCAGATGAAATCATTCATCGTGTCACGGATCACAAGCTTGATCTTGCTCCAGTCCGCATTACGCTGATGTGTCAGACAATCCTCCACTGCATCAGTAAGGACTTTTCTTGCCTCTTCCATCAGGCTTTCGGACTCTCTTACATAGACGAATCCACGCGATACAATATCCGGACCTGCGAGAAGCTGGTTGCTTCCTTTTTCCAGTGTCAGTACAACGATCATAATACCGTCTTCCGCCAGATGCTGTCTGTCACGAAGTACAATATTTCCAACATCTCCTACACCAAGTCCGTCTACCAGAATCTCTCCTGTGTGTACATTGTCTACTACTTTTGCTTCCTTCTCACTGACTTCCAGAACATTACCGGATTTCAGGATGAAAATATTATCTTTCGGAATGCCAAGCATTCTGGCAATTCCTGCATTTGCTTTGAGGTGACGATATTCTCCGTGAACCGGAATCGCATATTTCGGTTTTACCAGAGAATAGATCAGTTTCAGTTCTTCCTGACATGCATGACCGGATACATGTGCATCCTGGAAGATGACATTCGCTCCCTTAGCTGTCAGTTCATTGATCACCTTGGATACAGACTTTTCATTTCCAGGGATCGGATTCGAACTGAAGATGATCGTATCACCAGGCATGATCGTTACTTTCTTATGCACATCTGCTGCCATACGCGACAGAGCTGCCATAGATTCTCCCTGGCTTCCGGTTGTGATCAGAACGGTCTTCTCCGGAGGATAATTCTTAAGCTGGTCAATCTCGATCAGCGTCTTATCCGGAACATTTAAGTATCCCAGTTCCTGTGCAACCTGGATGATGTTCACCATGCTTCGTCCCTCTACGACCACCTTACGGTCATATTTACATGCCGTATTGATGATCTGCTGTACACGGTCTACATTTGACGCAAATGTTGCGATGATAATTCTGGTATCTTTATGCTCTGCAAAAACATGATCAAATGTGATACCTACCGTACGCTCTGACTGTGTAAATCCTGGTCTCTCGGCATTGGTACTGTCTGACATCAGTGCCAGTACGCCTTTCTTGCCAATCTCTGCAAATCTCTGCAGATCGATCGCATCACCATATACCGGTGTATAATCTACTTTAAAGTCTCCTGTATGCACAACAATACCGGCCGGTGAATAGATTGCCAGTGCTGCCGCATCCTGGATACTGTGATTTGTCTTAATAAATTCGATACGAAACTGTCCCAGATTGATCGACTGTCCGTGTCTGACAACTTTTCTTCTTGTACTGCGGAGCAGATTGTGTTCCGTCAGCTTTTTCTCAATGATTCCCATCGTAAGCTTTGTCGCATAGATAGGAAGATTCAGTTCTCTTAATACATAAGGAAGTGCACCGATATGGTCCTCATGTCCATGGGTGATTACAAATCCTTTTACTTTCTGAATGTTATCTTTCAGGTAAGTGACATCCGGAATGACCAGGTCGATTCCGAGCATATCCTCCTCCGGGAAAGATAATCCACAGTCTACAACAATAATACTGTCTTCATACTCAAAAGCTGTGATGTTCATTCCGATCTTTTCCAGACCTCCGAGTGGAATGATACGCATTTTTCCATTGTTTTCTCTCTTCAAAATTACACCTCCACGTGTTTACCGCACTACTTTTTTCTGCCTCTTTTTTGGCACTCCCTGCACTGTCCATAGAACTTTAATTCGTGGTCTAACACATGAAATCCCGTGGTATCTTCGATCTTATCTTCCAGATCTTCCAACAGATCATCCTTAAACGGAAGAATCTTACCACATGTCCTGCATATCAGATGGTGATGATGATGTCTTTCTTCTCCATCAAAGAATTCTCCGATTTCATAACGTGCACATCCATCGTCAAGACTGATACGATCCACCAATTGCATTTCCAGTAACAGCTGCACTGTCCGGTATATAGTTGCCAGCCCAATCTCCGGATAATCTTCTCTTACTAATTCATAAATATCTTCTGCAGTCAGATGCTTATCGCGGTGATCTGCAAGGACCTCCAGTACCAGTATACGCTGGTTGGTAACTTTCAACCCCTTTTCTCTCAGCATTTCTTTAAACTTCTCTTTACTGATAGACATTCCAAACTACCTTTCAATCTCTACATCTTCAAGTAGTTCTTCAAATACTTTCAGAACAGCAGAAAGCTCTACATCATCCTCTACGATCTCGTATACGCTCTCTGACTGGCTCTCTCCTGATGTGTCTTTCAGGATCAGACATTCTGCATCATCTTCTTCCGAATCCGTCACCAGAATATATGACACACCACCGACTTTCGTCTGTTCCAGTACATAAAAATCTACTTCTTCATTCATCTCTTCGGACATGAATTTAATCTTTTCCATCTGCAATCTACCTCTTAATCCAGTGGCGTGCGTGCAAGTGAATCCAGATATCCCTGCAATATAAAAACAGCCGCAATCTTATCAATATATTTCTTGCGGTCTTCACGCCTTACCTTATTCTCTATTAAAGTCCGTTCAGCTTCTACCGTGGTCAGACGCTCGTCCCACATCACGACCTCCAGGCCGGTCCGTCTTTTTAACATCTCACCAAATGCCATTGATTTTTCCGCACGATCTCCAATATCATTGTTCATATGCTTCGGAAGTCCGAGGACAATCTTCGTAACCTGGTACTCTTCGATCAGTGCTTCGATACGCGCACAGGTCTTTCTGAGCTTGTTCTCGTCCTTTCTGCATATAGTCTCCACTCCCTGAGCAGTAATTCCCAACGGATCACTGACTGCAACACCTACTGTCTTAGATCCATAGTCCAGTCCCATGATTCTCATAGTCATTATTCCCACTCATTATGCTCGATATACGTCTTGAGCATCTCTTCTACCAGTTCATCTCTTTCCATCTTCATGATCAGACTTCTGGCTCCGTTATGGCTTGTGATATAAGTCGGATCGCCGGACATAATGTATCCTACGATCTGATTCACCGGATTATATCCCTTTTCACTCAATGCCTTGTATACAATCTCCAGAATATCTTTTGCACTGATCTGCGGTCCACTTTCCACCTGGAAAAACTGGGTATTTGTCATATTTTTCATGTAATCACGTCCTCCAAAAATATTTCAATTTTATTCTACATGATTAAATCTTAAATTTCAATGCAATATTTGTAATTGGTTTTCAATTTCTACATTTACAAGCTGATTAATAAGATTATTCGGATTTTTTACACCAATTTTCACATATTCCTTTGTGTGGCCAATCTGTAATTCTTCTCCGTTGCGTATAATTTTCTCTTCGATCAGAACTTCCTGCGTGGTTCCAATCAGTCTTTCTTCGTATGCAGCCTGCTTTCTATGGCTCAGTTCTATAAGTTCCGCACTTCTTACAGCCTTGATCTGATCCGGAACCTGGTCTTTCATTGCTGCGGCCTTCGTTCCTTCTCTTCTGGAATATTTGAAAATGTGTGTCTCGTAGAAATCCACTTTGTCTACAAATGCTTTTGACTCGGCAAATTCTTCTTCCGTTTCTCCCGGGAATCCAACGATCACATCTGTTGTAAGTGCCGGGTTACGGAAATACCTGCGGAGCAGCCGGCATTTCTCATAATACTCTTCCGCCGTGTATCTGCGGTTCATGCGCTTCAGTGTTGCGTTGCATCCGCTCTGCAGCGACAGATGGAAATGCGGACACATCTTCGGAAGCTGTGCGATCGTCTGCACGAATTTCTCCGTGATGATTCTTGGTTCCAGTGATCCGAGACGGATTCTTTCAATTCCATCTACTTCATGGATTGCAAGGATCAGGGATAACAGATTGTCATCACAGTCGATCCCATAGGAACTCAGGTGGATTCCCGTCAGTACCACTTCTTTGTATCCGTTGGCAGCCAACGTCTTTACTTCTTCCAGTACGCTGTCACGGCTTCTGCTTCTTACTCTTCCTCTTGCGAATGGAATAATGCAGTAAGAACAGAACTGGTTACATCCATCCTGTACCTTAATATAAGCTCTCGTATGTTCTGCTGCCGTGCTTAAATGCAGATCTTCATACGCCTTTTCGTGATTGATATCCAGAATCTCCTGATAGGTCTCTGCCACCTTCTCCTGTTTTGCCGGTGTTCCGGCCTGGGCATCCGGATTTTTCTCTTTCTCATAATTTTCCAGAATCTCGACAATATTCTGCTTCTTGTTATTTCCGATAACAATATCGATTCCATCCGGGATGTCATCTTTCCTTGCCTGCACGTAACAGCCGCAGGCAACAACAACCGAATCCGGATTCATCTTTCTTGCCCTGTGCAGCATCTGTCTGGACTTCCGGTCTGCCATATTTGTCACCGTACAGGTATTGATGATATACACATCTGCTCCTTCCTGAAACGGCACGATCTCATACCCGTGCTTTTCCAGCAGTTCCTGCATGGCTTCCGTCTCATACGCATTCACTTTGCACCCGAGATTATGCAATGCTACTTTCTTCATGTATCTGTTCCTTTCTTTTTACACATCGTTTTGCACATTGTTGTAACTTCTAACGAAAATCTTCTGAATTCTTTGGCAATTTGTTTCTTGACTTTTCTTCGTCTGACTCTTAATATATCTATAGAACAAGAAATGAATCAAGGAGGGTATTCCAATGAAAACAGTAAAGATTTCTTTAAATTCAATTGACAAAGTAAAATCATTTGTAAACGACATCACAAAATTTGATTATGATTTTGATCTTGTATCCGGAAGATATGTCATCGATGCAAAATCAATCATGGGAATCTTCAGCTTAGATCTTTCTAAACCGATCGATCTGAACATCCACGCTGATGATAATGTAGATGAGATCATGGCTATGTTAAAACCATATCTTTGTGACTAATCCGTCATTAAAGTAAATGATCTACTTAGAAAAAAGGGCTGGCCTGTTGAAGGGTCCAGCCCTCTTTTGATTCTTATTTCACTTCAATAATCTCAACGGTCTCGATCGCCTGTTTCATCAGCTCATCAATCTTTTCATTCAGATTCTCTTCTGAACGTCGGATCACATCAATATTCGGCTTTGTTACCGGATGTTTTGCCACGAAGATCGTACAGCAGTCTTCAAACGGCTGGATGGATGTCTCGTAAGTATCGATCTTCTCTGATACATCCACGATCTCCTGCTTGTCAAATCCGATCAGCGGACGGTAAACAGGCATCGTACATACATCATTGGTTGCCGCAAGACTCTGCATGGTCTGACTTGCCACCTGTCCGATACTCTCACCTGTGATCATACCCAGGCATCCGTCTTCTTTTGCAAAATGCTCTGCAATACGCATCATATATCTTCTCATAATGATCGTCAGTTCATCATGCGGGCACTGGTCATAGATATAAAGCTGGATGTCAGTAAAGTTAACTACGTGCAGCTTGATCGGTCCGGAATATTTTGCCACCTTCTTCGCAAGATCCACAACTTTCTGTTTTGCACGCTCACTTGTATACGGCGGTGCGTGGAAATAGGTTGCTTCAAGGCTCACACCACGTTTTGATACCATATATCCCGCAACCGGACTGTCAATACCACCGGATAACAGCAGCATCGCCGAGCCATTCGTTCCAACCGGCATTCCACCTGCTCCCGGGATGATCTGTGAATATACGTAAATCTCATTTCTTACTTCTACATTGACCATGACATCCGGATGATGCACATCAACTTTGATTCCGCTCTCCGGAAATGCATACAGAATAGCCTCTCCAAGGTCACGGCTGATCTCCATGGAATTCAGCGGGTACGACTTCTTTGCACGTCTGGATTCTACTTTGAATGTGAAGTTCTTATCCGGATACATCTCATCCATATATGCCACAACGTCTTTCTTCAGTTCTTCAAATCCTTTATCCTCCATACGGACAACCGGACAGATTCCGACCAGACCAAATACCTTTTTCAGATGTTCTACCGTCTCATCATAATCGTAATCTCCTTCACAGTCCACATAGATTCTCGCCTGTGACTTGTGCACATCAAACTGTCCGTCCACATCCTTTAATGCATAGCGCACCTGGCGTACCAGTGCATCCTCGAACAGATGACGGTTCTTTCCCTTAATTCCAATCTCTCCATATTTTAATAAAAATGTATGAAATCTCATCTTCTGATTCCTTTCCTGATTTCTTTCTCTTTTATCGTGATCTACTTAATGTCTGGTATATCTTCTAAGCATCGGTACTATATTATATAGTGCATCGAGCGTATAGTCAATCTCTTCCATCGTAGTAAATTCTGACATGCTGAACCTGAGCGTCGCATCCAGAAACTCCTGCTTTGCGCCGATTCCCTTTAACACACCGCTGATCTGTGGATGATTGGATGCACATGCCGAACCGGATGATACATAGATTCCCTTATCTTCCAGCGCATGCAGCAATACTTCACTCCGGATACCTGCGATTCCCACACTGATAATATGTGGTGCCGATGTCTCATCATATAATCCGTGGATCGTCGTATTCTCAATCTTTTCCACGCCTTCGATGAAATGCTGCTTTAGCATCCTCATCTTCTCTACCTTCTTATCCAGGTCGTCGTAAATCGTCTTTGCTGCCAGGGAAAGTCCAGCGATTCCCGGTACATTTTCTGTTCCGGAACGCATATCATGCTGCTGGCCGCCTCCATAAACGATCGGACGGATCTTTACATTTTCACCGATGTATAAAGCACCCACACCCTTCGGTCCGTGGATCTTATGACCACTGATGGAACACATATCTACCTTGAGTTTCTTCGGATAAATCTTATATTTTCCAAATCCCTGTACCGCATCGACATGGAATAAAATATCTTTATTATATGCCTTTACGATACTTGCCGCTTCCTGAATCGGCTGAACAGAACCCACCTCGTTATTCACATACATGACCGATACCAGAATCGTATCTTCACACAGTGCTTCCTGCAGCGCATCCAGACGGATTCTTCCATACTGGTCTACCGGAAGATAGGTTACACGGAATCCTTCTTCCTCTTCCAGAAAACGCATGGTATTAATAATTGCCGGATGTTCAATAGATGACGTGATCAGGTGGTTGCCTGCACGCTTGTTCGCCCTTGCTGCACCGATCAGCGCCATATTGTCACTCTCGGTACCGCCGGAAGTAAAATATACTTCCTTTTCCTGTACTTTCCACAGTCTTGCAAATGTCTCTTTTGCTTCTTTTATATATTTTTCTGCTTCCACACCCTTGTTATGCATGGAAGACGGATTGCCATAGTCTTCACACATAACCTTCTGCACCAGTTCCCCGACGCTTCGATATGCCATGGTGGTCGCCGAATTATCCAGATATACTTCCTTCATTTCTTCACTTCCTGTACTCTTCATTCTTAGTATTAGATTATGTCTCTACCCTTCCAGATGGAACATCAGAACCGAAAGCATTGTAAGTCCGGCCGTCTCTGTCCGCAGGATTCTCTTTCCAAGTGTCAGCGGCTCTGCCCCGGCTTTCACGGCCTGTTCTACTTCTTCTTTCTCAAAGCCGCCTTCCGGTCCGATAAAGATGCCGACCGACTGCCCCGGCCGGATCTCTGCGATGATCTGCTTCGTCTCTTCCATGCCTTCTTCCAGTTCATACGGGATCAGGACAACATCCAGTTCCTCTGCATACTTCAGGGCCTGTGCATAGGTACACACTTCTCCCACTACCGGGATAATGCCTCTTCCTGCCTGCTTTGCCGCACTGACTGCGATCTGCTGCCAGCGTTCGACCTTCTTTCTTGCTTTCTTTGCATCCAGCTTTACCACTGCACGCTTCGTTGCCACCGGAATCACCTGGTATACCCCCAGTTCCACCGCTTTCTGCACGATCAGTTCCATCTTGTCCTGTTTTGGGAGTCCCTGAAACAGATAGATTTTTGACGGAAGTTCGCTCTCATCCTTCTTTTTCTCCTGAATCTTAAGTACCGCCATGTCTTCTTCGTAAGATTCCACCACACACAAATAGAGCCACCCGTCACCGTCCCCAATGGTCAGTTCCTCGCCGGTCTTCATACGGAGCACATTCTTCATATGATTGACGTCGCTGCCTTCTACATAGATTTTTTCTTCCCTCACCTGTTCCGGTGATACAAAAAAATGCTGCATATCAGATCCTCTAATTCTTTCTTGCTGTTACAGATACCCACTCACCCTGGTGATTGACTTCCAGGACTTCCAGGCCTGCCTCCTTCACAGCTTCTACTACCACATCTTCTTTGTCTTCGATGATTCCACTCGTGATATAGATACCGCCTTTTTTCATCTGATGAATGATCACAGGTGTCAGCGGCACCAGTACATCTGCCAGGATATTTGCTGCTACAATATCATATTTTTCATATCCCACCTTGTCCTGTACTGCTTTATCGTCAATGATGTTACCGATCATGACTTCATACTGATCTCTGCTGATTCCGTTATTGTCCATATTCTCATATGTTGCATCGATCGCACACGGATCCAGATCTGTTCCTACGGAATGCTTTGCGCCGAACTTTAATGCCAGCATTCCAAGGATTCCGCTTCCACATCCTACATCTAAGATTTCTGTATCTTCTGTCACATATTTCTTAAGCTGACGGATGCAGAGCTGTGTTGTCTCATGCATACCGGTTCCGAATGCAGTACCCGGATCGATATGGATCACCATCTTGTCGCTGTCTTTCGCTTCTACATTCTCCCATGAAGGAATAACAAGGATATCATCAATATAGAACTGATGGAAATACTGTTTCCAGTTATTTACCCAGTCCACATCCTCTGTCTGAGACTCCTCGATCGTACAGTCTCCTACATTCAGATAGCTTCTCATCTCTTCCAATTCCTGTCTGACCTTCAGCAGCATCTCATGTTTGTCCACATCTTCGTCCAGATAGAATGTCAGATATGCACATCCATCATCTTCCGGTATATCCGGCAGGATGTCTACGAACATCTGCTCTTTGTCAGACTGGGTGAGCGGTATCTTGTCCTCGATCTGCACTCCCTCGATTCCAAGATCAGCAAGCATGCTGCTGACGATATCTTCTGCCTCTGTTGTCGTCTTCAGACGAAACTGATTCCATTTCATATATATATTCTCCTCATCATCTTATATTTTTCAAGTTTACTCATTGTTTATTCTAACACCTGACGTCTTCAAAGTAAATGTACTTCTCCTGCTAAAACTCCGTTAAGAAATTAACATTCACTGTTCAGATGGTGTTAAGAAGCCTTTTTGGCTCTTTCGCTCCTCCATCGAAATGCATAAAATGTATCTGGAAACAACAGAGAATCAGCAAGGAGGACTTTTTTATGAATATTGGTATTTTAATTCTTATGATCATCGGCGGAGGTGTCGGCGTACTGTCATCTCTTTATATTGCACTTAGTTTTCCGGCAGTCATTGTCTGGAAAATCTACCGGAAAATCCGCTATGGATATAAGCTTACATATTAGATAGATGAACTACTATTTTACGGCAGTGTTCAGATCCTGTTCGATCTCATCCATTTCGGACAGGATCTCTTCCTGCTGTTTGTCGAATAACAATTTCTTATTGTACTGATAATACTTGTCGCAGTCATTTTCCTTCAGGAACTGAATACTGTAATAATTCGTGTTAAGCTCTGTCACGAAAGAGACCATCTCCTGACTGTCTCCGAATGCATCTTCCATGAACTCAAATGCATGTTCCAGTGCGGAAAGCGTGTGTTCTGTCAGTTCTTCCCTTTCAGTCACTTCTTTACCAAATGCTTCTTTAATACGCTCAAATGCTTCTTCCCCGTCCAGATGTTCTGCTTTCACAAGCTGTTCGTAAGATTCCAGTGTATCCAGTACCTGTTTCCGCACATGATCTTCCTGCTTTGTCATCTGCTCTTCTTTTCTGAGTTTTTCGTACTTATCTCTTGCTTCACAGACTACAAGTTCAATCTGCAGATTAGATTTATATAATTTCAGATACTCATATAAGATCGTCACGAAACGATCCTTTAAGAAATATTCTTTAAAGCAGGTTCCCATTCTGCCGACCAGCATGTTAACTACGCTGAAGCGTTCATCAAATGCCGCATACTGCAGTCTTTCCAACGTATCCTTTGTATAGACACCTTCGATGATCTTCTCAAGTCCGTACTCCTTTTTATATTTTCGGTACAGTTCCAGATAATTTGCAAAGTCCTTGGCAATCTTCCAGTGCTGGATATACTGATGAACGACCTCTCTGTCCGCTTTCTTTCCCAGCTTCTCATAAGTTTTCAAAAGCTGGGACAGATCTTCCCATCCTCTGGCTGTTGCAAAGACACGGCCATCCACCGTCGTCTCCATGCGGTAGAAATAATCTCTCCGAATCTCCAGATATGCAAGGATTGCCGGATGGATATCTGCCTGATACGCATACTCTTTCCAGACATCGTAATTTACATCCACATCAATTTTCTTGATACGGTCCAGTGTCACCACATCAAAATCACGGACCGACTTATTATATTCCGGCGGGTTGCCTGCTGCCACGATAATCCAGCCTTCCGGAATCTTCTGATTACCGAACATCTTACACTGCAGGAACTGCAGCATCGTCGGTGCCAGCGTCTCTGATACACAGTTGATCTCATCAATGAACAGAATCCCTTCTTTTAATCCCGTCTCTTCCATCTTGTCGTATACCGAAGCAATGATCTCGCTCATCGTATACTCGGTAACGGAATATTCTTTTCCGCCATATGTCTTCTTCTCAATAAACGGCAGGCCCACCGCACTCTGTCTGGTGTGGTGTGTGATCGTGTACGCCACCAGTGCGACCTTGCATTCCTTTGCCACCTGTTCCATGACCTGTGTCTTTCCGATTCCCGGAGGACCCATCAGCAGGATCGGTCTCTGCCTGATCTGCGGGATCATATAATCCCCGAACTCATCTTTGGCAAGGTATGCCTCGATGGAATCTTTGATTTCTTTCTTTGCTCGTTTTATATCCATTTATTATATTTCCTCCATGTATTTCGACAGTTCCTTGGAATTTTCCTTAGAACTTCTCTTAGAATTCCTCTTATCCATTCGTCCTTTAGAAGTCCTGCTCTTCTTCCAGAATGATCTTGACCGCCCACGGCGGGACATCCACATCTTCGTACTCTTCCTTCATGAACACAAATGCCGTATCATAGATTGGGCGCTTCGCCGGATAGATTCCACGTCCGTCCGTAAAATAGATCATCCCCCTCAAATGTTCAAATGTATGCTGCCGGATCAGATTGTCCACATAGGCAAATACCGGGCGGAAATCCGTTCCTCCTTCGCCTTTTAGCTCCAGTTTCTCCATATAGGATTTCAACTCTTCCTCACAGGTGATCTTCTGATCCGTCTGAATCTGGTCGTCACACTGGATGATATGAATATTTACCTTACGGAAAAAGCTGTCATTCTCACTCAGCACACCATATGTCTCCTCCAGAAATTTCTTCACAAGTTCCCCGGAACAAGACATCGACGTATCGATCACAATCACAAATTCTTCAACCTTCTGGACTTCCTTCCACTCCTGCGGCTCGATCAGCGGCATGTTCCCGTACAGGGACAGTCCATAGCTGTAGAAATTATAGTCAAACGAATCTGGATCTACCGTCATCTCTTCTTTTAAGACCGAAAACTTCCGTAAAAATTCCCGGTAATCCATCCGTTCCCGATTCTCGACCTTCACCTGATCGATCAGACCGCCCGAGCTTTCCGATGCCTCTTTGGAAAATGTCTCCATCTCCGTCTCCATACGTTCACTAATGTCCTGCCACTGATTCTCGATCTGGCTCTGCTTCTTCTTATCTTCGTCTTTCGGCCAGTAGCTGTGATCGTCCACACGGAAGTCAGCCTCAAGCTGTCGCAGTTTCGCTTCCGAAAGATTCGTCTTCTTCAACACTTCGTAGACACGTTCTGCCGTCAGCGTCTTCATTTCCTTTTTCAGCGCACGATACATGTCTCTTCTCGGAAGCGAGCGGGCTTTCATCACACAGCGGTACTGCATCTCATCGATGATGGATTCCGCAACGATATCGCATGCCAGATGATAAAGCCGTTCATCCCGTCCTTTCTTACGTATCATATGCCGGAAGATTCCGTGCAGCACCAGATGCAGGTAGATACGGTTCACCATCACGCGGTCTTCCCGGAACAGCCCTCCCAGATACTGCGGATCATAATAAAGGTACAGTCCATCCGTTCCCATACCGTCTGCGCCGGTGTCCAGTATGAATGGCATACTCGACAATGCTACATCCAGGAAGCGCATCTTCATATAGAGTTCGTTTCTTGCCGTGATCAGGATCTTGCGGCTGATGGACTCCATGCGTTCCTGCATGGCAGTTTCCGGCAAGGTTGACACTGCCTCTGCTTTCCTTCTGTTTTTTTCTCTGTTTCTTTTGTTTGCTATTTTTTCAATTCTTTCCTGACTTTCTATATCTGCCATATATGTTCCGGTTCTCTCCTCATTTTCACATCCGTCCTATACATTCTTACAATTCGAACGACTTTTTCTTCTTCGGGAACAGTTCCCTTCTGCCATCCATAAGCACACTTAAGATTTCCGTCTTCTTTTCTTCTGCCGCTACATCCATACCAGCCCGCAAAGCTTCTTCGCTCCACAGCTTCTTCTGTTCCAGGAAACGGATTCCATCTATATCTTCTCTTTTCACCAGATATACCGCCACGTTTTCCATATGTTCCTGTATGTATGCTTCATAGACGGCTTTGTTCTTCTCCTGCAATTCCACCGGGAAACGCAGGCGGTTCAGTGCAAGCTCTGCTGCCGTCTCTTCCGTGTCCTCCGCAACCGTATGATAGAACATCTCATCGTATTTCTTATAATCCAGCTCCCGGTTATAAAAGCACTGGCGGTAGTATCCTCCTGCACCGTGATGGTGCGTCTCAAGGATTCTGGCCGGCGTATTCTCTACGGCTTCTTCATAGTGTTCCGGGAACAGAATCTGGACTTCCGGTACTTGGCCGGCCGCATCTCCTTCTTCTCCATCGCTTCCGGTTCTCCAACTGTATCCATGTAAGTTTACACGTATCTGATAACGCATCTCCTCCACGATCGATTTCAGACAGCTCTTCTTCCCCTCACGGAAATATATCTCCACCTCTGTCAGATGGCATCCCGTCAGTGCACCGCCGCCCATATCCAGAAGCTGATTCCCAAGAACCAGTTTCTTAAGATTCCGACACCGATAGAATGCATAACGGCCTACTTCTTTTAAGTCTTCCGGCAGCCAGATCTCTTCCACTTCCAGATTCCTGGCAAATGCATAGTCGCCCAGTGCGGTCACCGCTTCTCCTTCTATCTCATCCGGCAGGACCACGTAACTGTCCGTCCCGGAATATTCTGTGATCAGCATGCCCTTCTCTGTCTTTTTATATCGGATTTCCGGGGTGATCATAGTCTCCTGCTTTCTATTATTTAACTTCTCATTTATCCTCTTATCCATTTTCATTCCTGTTGCCATTCTTATTCATGTCCTTTTATTCTTCTATCCGGGTTTTCTCTTATATTGCCAGTATTTTTTTCATTGTCTTTCATTTATTTCTGTCCGTTTTTCTTTCTTACCTATACTACTATGATTCCCCGCTATTTGCAAGGCAGGTCATATCTTCATATTTTCTGCATATATATATACAAATGCTTCTTACGGAGTTCTTATGTCCCGGTTACATAGCTTATTTCAAACCTGTTATCCCCACTATAAACCATTGATACTCTTATTTTTCTTTTCGTTCTGTTTCTTTGCAGGCGGACAGTCCGCCAGGATCTTTCCGTCTGCATCTGTGGAAACAGATGATACAAATTCGTCCGGCAACGCAGCCTCTTCCGATGCACTACTTTCCAACGCAACCTCTGGCGGTGCCCTTTCACCGATACTTCCCGCCGCCGAGAACTGGGGACTCAGTTTTCAGGAAGAAGGAAAAGCCCCTGTCGGCAATGCATCGTTTGAGGAACTGCAGCAATATCATGCCTACTATGCACAGAATACTGACAAAAAAGTTATCTATCTGACGTTCGACTGTGGTTATGAGAACGGAAACTCTCCGGCAATTCTAAACGCATTAAAAAAACATCATGCCAAAGCCACCTTCTTCGTTGTCGGAAACTTTCTACGCGATAATCCGGATCTTGTAAAGCAAATGTTAAAAGAAGGTCATACCGTCGGCAATCATACCTTCCATCATCCCGATATGTCCCAGATCGCAACGCAGGACACATTCACCCGGGAGCTAGGCGATGTCGAAGCTTTGTACAAAAAAGTTACCGGGAAACCGATGACCCGGTTCTACCGTCCGCCACAGGGAAAATACAGCACCGAGAACCTGCAAATGGCCAAAGACATGGGATATCATACTTTCTTCTGGAGTCTTGCCTACGTCGACTGGCTGGCAGACGCACAGCCTTCCAGAGAAGAGGCTTTCGACAAACTGCTCGGGCGGATCCACCCCGGTGCCATCGTACTGCTCCATAATACTTCTAAGACAAACGGTGAGATCCTGGATGAACTGCTGGGAAAATGGGCGGATATGGGATATAGCTTTTCCACATTGAAGAAGCTCGTCAAAGCCGAAGAATAATTTCCCGCTGGCATTCGGATCACTGCTCTTGCAAGTGTATTTCTGCACAAACAAAAGAACCGGTTCTCTCCTGTCAGATTATTTCTGATTTTCGAAAACCGGTTCTTCATTTTTCTTATATCCTTTTATAGCTCATGCTTTTACTAATCAAGATCGATGACATCCATTTTAAAGGTATCATCCATCTCTGCATGACCTCTTTTCTTCTCTGGATGATTACTTAAAAGATCCGATGTTGCATCAAACAGATCCTCTTCATCATAATGATCTGCTCCATACATATCGTAATCATCATCCTCAGAATAATATCCCTCAAAGTTATCAAATTCTTCTTCATCTAATGGAGCAAATGCTTCAAAATCATTTGTATCCTCGAGGTTAATCTTCTTTACTGGTTTACGGATTGCCGGACCAGTCTCATCTAAAGCTCTGACACCTTTTGATGCCATTGTACGCTTAGAAGATTTTTTCTTTTCGGCAGACCGCTTTTTCGCTGGTCTCTGTTCCGTTGTTTTTGCTATATTCTCTGTAACCCATGACTCTTCATCACCGAACTCATCATCATAACCTTCAAATTCATCTTCATCATAATCTTTTTTTGATGCTTTCTTTGCAGGCTTCTTCGATGCTTTTTTTGCGGCTTTTTTCTTTGCCTTCAGTTCCTCTTCTTCCTCATCCATGTCAATTCCATACTCATCATACAGATCATCCAGTTCAAGATCTCTGTAATGGAGTTTTACCATTGTAACAATAAGCACAAGTATTAACACAACGAAGAACGCAAGAGCAATGATCACAACAATATCAAGGAAGTTTTCTACGAAATCAAGGACTTTTCCCCAGATTCCGTTTCCATTCTTTGACTTGCTGTCAGAAGATGTCGTTCCACTGGTCGATGGTGTATATTTCTGATAAGTTCCATCTGTTGTATCATAACGGTATGTGGTCTTTTCCCCGTCTGAGTTCAATGCATAAATAATATAATATTCTGCATCTTTTGTATCCTGCCAGGTATCAAACTCTTTTCCATTCAAAGTAAGTGTCGTTTTCTGATACTGGCTTGGAAGATTTACTTTCCCGTCATTCATCAGTGGAATAATATATCTGCCCTTTGCAATTTCAACTTCCTCAAACGGTGCAAATGAACCATCATCACTGTTATACAGGAAAAAGTCTGATTCCCCAGTACTATTTTCCGTCAGATACATGGCATTGATTCCACTGGATTCCTGCGTGATCACCGAATAATTAGCACCCTCAAAAGACATTTCGCTTTTTGAAAATCCGTCCGGAATCAAAACATCGGAGAACTCACTTGTAACCGTGTATTCTTTTCCGTTCACTTTTACTGTTGCACCCCCAGATGTTGATGCTGTCTGAGAATCATCTTCGTTCTGGATCAGAGAAGGGTCTCCCTCTCCAATCGTTACAGCCGAACTTCCCTGTGTAATCTCAAGTGCACTTCCATCGGAACTTGTTCCTTCTGCACTTGCAACTTCCACTTTTGCTGTGCCTTCCTGTAATGCCTGGAATTTCAGGTTGAACTCTGTAGATGTTCCGCTTCCTGACCATGATAATTTAATCTGTCCATTATCTGCCGTTGCATTGTCACCGCTGATAAATTTCAACGAATCTGTATCATATGTTAATGTTGCATCCAATGATTTTAATGATGATGCTGATGATAATTTTGCCTTAACTTCTACTTCCGCTCCGACAGTTGTTGACGGATCTCCGAATCGTAATTCTGCTGTTGCAGCTTCTGTAATGACCGAAACACACGGACATATCATACATATCATTAAGAGTGTTACGAGTATCTTTTTGATTTTTCTCATGTATACTACCCCTTTTTCTTCATTTATCTTTTATTCTGTTTCACCAGTTGCTCCGTCCCCTTCACCGGTCGTTCCGCCGGTTGTGCCGCCACCGGTTTCTCCGGTTGTTCCGCCAGTCGTTCCGCCGGTTGTTCCCGATGTCGTTCCACCGCTGGTTGTTCCGCCGGTCGTTCCCGATGTCGTTCCGCCGCTGGTTGTTCCGCCGGTTGTTCCGCCAGTCGTTCCGCCGCTGATTGTTCCCGATGTTGTACCGGTTGTCCGGTTTGTTGTGCCTGTCCGATTCGTCGTCTGACCGGAAGATGTATTATCCGATGTTGCCGGTGAATAATTCTTCGTTCCCGGTACTTCATCGTCTTCTATCTTGGTTCCCTCTTTGGCTTTATCGGATGATTTTTCCGCTATGCCGTTTTCTATATCGCTTATCGTACTGGAAACCGAATACCCGTCACTGCCAAACAGGAACTGATGCACTTCCGTTACATTCGATGATAATGTATTCGGAATAACCACACTTCCCACATTATTTAACATGTCTGTCGTATTTTCAGATGGGAAGCCAATCGAATCACCCAATTTATATTTTGTCAGATTTTTCGCATATCCAATCATCTCTGTCAGAGTAAAATTCGTAGATATCTGCGGGAATACACTGTCTATGATTTTGTTTACTGTGCCCACGCTCATATTCTGCGCTTTATCCGCAATCTTCTGCAACACTAAACGCTGACGCTCTGCACGTTTAAAATCACCGCCCTCGGTATAACGGATTCTGGCAAATGATACCGCCTGAACTCCGTTCAGGTGATACGTCCCCTCTACTTCGGGTTCAATCTTTTCATAATCTTTTCCTGTGACTTTCGATGTTTCCACGCAGTAATTATTCATATGAACAACCTCATCATGCGTAAGGTCCAGATCCAGACCGCCCACAGCATCAATTACATCAACCAGTGCATTAAAGTTAACCGTCACGTATTTTTCTATGTTCATATCAAGATTTTTATTGATCAGTGAAATTGCACCTTCCGGTCCGCCAAATGAATACGCTGCATTCGCCTTGTTATAACTTCCATCATCCAGCTGTAATAATGTATCACGGTAAATAGATACAAGTTTCACTTCTTTTGTATCGTTATTCAGACTCGCGATCATAATTGTATCACTGCGGTTGCCTTTTCCCAAATCATTTTCTCTTGAATCAAGACCAAACAGTGCTACGTTTGTGTACCCCTCTTCATGCTGAACTTCGTCTGATATATTCAGCTTATTTGTATCTAAAGAAACCGTCTCTAATTTATTCATCTTACTTGCTACAATCACGCCGCCAATCACCGCAGCTGTAAGAAAAGTGCCTCCTAAAATTGCACCTATCTTTTTGCCGATCGGCCATGACGCAAACCCCTTCTTCTTCCTGCGTCCTCTATGCCGTACTTTTCTCCGTGTATCTCTCGCCATATTATATGTCCTTTCCACATTCGTTCTATATTAAAACAAACCTTTTACATCTTACCCTATTTTTTTAGAAATTTCAACACACTAGACCATATTTTAACGCATTAGTAATTCTTTCACCCAGTTTTCTATAGAATATTTTTCATAGATTGTTTCCGGCAGTTCAACATATTCATCTGAAAAGAACTTACTATTCCAGTCAACCGCTCCATCTATAACCAGAATATTTTCTTCTCTGTAAAAATCATACATCTTAATATTCTTATTCGTGGTTATAAGCTTCTTTCCCGCTCCAAGACATTCTATCGTCCGGATCGTAAGTCCTGACTGATCCTCCTGCGGTGCATCCAGAATGCATCTCGACTTCTCATACAGATGGACAATCTCTTCTTTGGTAAGTTTTGCAAAACAGAATTCATGCTTCTTTGCTTTTCTGAATTCTGCTGACATTATTTTCTGATAATAATATTTTAACTTTGAAGGCATATAATGATAAATATACTGTACTGGCAGCTTTTTTTTCAGTTCATCCGTCATACTTTTTACTTCTATATATTTCTTCGGATGCGCCGTTCCTACATAACAGCAGTCATACACCGTCTCTTTTTTCTGTCCTTTTCTTATCTGACCATAACAGTCCAGATAAAACAGCGGCATAAAATGATACCTGTCATTTTTTTTGCAATCCCGGTCATCAAATGAATAGATCTTATCAAAAAAAGTATGGATAGCTGTACAATACGGAAGATTTTTTTCTGAATCCCATTGGTACATCACCCATTTTGCATTCGGATTCTTTCTTTTTATATCTTCCATCATGGATGGTGATAAGGAAAATGTCATTCCTGCAACGACCACTATATAACTGTATTTTTTGTGCTCTATCCGAGGAATAATCTCCTGTCTGTAATACTTTTTGGTTATTGGTCCGAGCAGGTTTTTATTGATTCTTCCTACCGCTTTTAAAAGATTTGAATTCCCCGGCGCATCGCAGATATAATCTACCTGATATCCCAGTTCTTCCATTTTACTCTTGATTTCCTGATAATATCCAAAAAATACCGGTGCTATCAGGAGAATGCTTTCTTCATATTCTTTTTTCATTTTTCTATTCTGAAGTTCCTTCTGTATTCTGACCGGCGCCAACACCCGTCATATCGGCCAGTTTATCGCTGATTTCCGTCACCGCCTCTGTCGGGGTATATTCTTTGTCCGGATATAAGAACTTATGCAGTTCAACTACATTTGCTTCCAGTCCTTTCGGAATAACGTAAGAACCGCTGTACCCCGGAATCTTGTCCGGTGTCTCCAGATCAAACGGGAATCCGGTTGTCTTACCCAGCTCGTAATTGAATGCCCCCGATGCCAGGCTGATAATTTCTTTCGCAGAAAAGCTGGTTGATACTTCCGGCAGCACTTTATCGACAATCTTATTAATGGTCGGTAAATTCTGTGTTTTCATCTTGTTCAGCGTTTTTTCAAGAACCAGTCTCTGACGCTCTGTTCTCTTATAATCGCCGCCTTCTGTATATCTGATTCTGGCGTAAGACACTGCCTGTACTCCATTCAGACGATACGTTCCGGCTTCTTCCGGTTTTATCTTTTTGTATTTTTTGCCTGTCACTTTCGCGGTTTCTACACAGTAATTATTCATATGCACGACTTCTTCATATGTCATATCCACGTCGATTCCATCGATCATGTCAATGACATCTGCCAGTGCAAGAAAGTTTACACTCACATAATCCTTGATATTCAAATCCAGATTCTCGTTCAGCATATTAACTGCTGCTTCTGGTCCTCCGGATGAATAAGCCGCATTTGCCTTATCGTAATGATCTCCGTTCTGTTTTAACATGGTATCACGATAGACCGACACCAGCTTTACCTTTTTGGTTTCATTGTTGATGCTGGCTATCATAATTGTGTCACTACGGTTTCCCTCGCCGAGATTATCGCCTCTCGAATCCAGTCCGAACAATGCAATATCCGTATATCCGGTCTGCTTTAATCCGTTATTTTTTACCCTGTTCAGGCTGGTGTGATTCATCTTGCCAAGTTTAAACATACCAAATGCTGTAATTCCTAACAGCAGCAAAATAATAATTTCTATTATGATCACAAGCATTCTGCGTCTCTTCCGTTTTTTCAGTCTTTTTCTTCGTATCTCCCGCTGTCTGTTCGTTAATTTCTTCTTTTTACGTTTACTCATGACTTCTCCTTAAAGCTAGTAGGCATTTTTGTTTATAAATCCTTTAAAAAATGTCAGAAAGATAATTTTAAAGTCCAATCCCAATGTCCAATTTTCAATATAATACAAATCATGTTCGATTCGTTTCTGTATGGATGTATCACCCCGGTAGCCATTTACCTGAGCCCATCCCGTAAGTCCCGGCCGTACCTGATGCTTGATCATATACCGTGGGATTTCTTCCTTGAACTTTTCCACGAACTGTGGTCTTTCCGGTCTTGGACCGACAAGGCTCATATTTCCTTTTAATACGTTGAACAGCTGTGGTAATTCATCAATACTTGTTTTTCTGATAAAACGCCCGACCGTTGTCACACGCGGATCGTCTTTTATCGTCCAGCCCTTCTTCTCTTTCTTTTCATCCTGTACTACCATTGACCTGAACTTATACATCTTAAATGGTTTGTTTTGAAGCCCTACTCTTTCCTGTGAAAAGATAACTGGACCACTGGATGTTCTTTTGATCATAATTGCTGTTACGATCATAACCGGAGAGAATATCACGATTGCTACCAGCGCACCAAAGATATCGACTCCACGTTTCATCCATTTATTCAACGGATCACTGAGCGGGACTCTTCTGATATTGATCACCGGAAGTCCGTGCAGATCTTCCGTATACGGTTTCGTCGGAATCACATTATTATAGTCGGGCACAAACTTCGTATGCACGCCTGATTTCTCACACATTTTTACAATTCGTTCCAGTTTGTGATATTCTGCAAGACCTAATGTGATAATAATCTCATCCAGTTTATTTTCCGGAAGGACGATCTCCAGATTGTCAATTCTTCCAAGTACTTTGATTCCCTTATATTCTGTACCTCTTGGTATATTATCAGCAAGAATCCCTCTTATACTGTATCCCCAGTCCGGATTCGCCAGCACACGGTCTATATACTGTTCTGCGGCACGGCTGTATCCGATCAGGAGCACATGCTTCTGATTGAATCCCTGACTTCTGATCTTGCGGAGTCCCATTCTGATCAGATTTCTTTCCACCACTTCCAGAAAGATATTGATACAGTAGAATACGAATATCATGGTTCTCGAGAAGTCCGCCTGATGTCTGAAGTAAAGTACAAGTATGAACACCAGGAATCCTATCGTATTGGCCTGCAGGATATTCCACGCTTCCAGTCTTCTTCCTCTGACTCTCTTTGGCGTATACATCTGAAATATATAATACAGCAGCAGATATCCCGGTATGATAAATATCAGAACACTCATATATACCTGCAGGGACAGATACCACGGATCCATCTCAAAGATTCCGCTTCGGAATCTCAGATACCATGCAAGTACATAAGAGACTGCAATTACCAGCGCATCCAGCACAACATGTAACTTATTTAAAAAACTTTGATTTTCTTTGATCAATTTTGTTCACCAACTTTATCCTTTTCTACTCCAGCAGCACAAATATATTCTTCCATAACTCCAGCTGGATTTTTATATAATTCTTCAGATTCTTCCTGTTCCAGCATACTTTGTCCTGCTTACGGCACATCTTTGTTCCTTCCAGCAGTCCTTTCAGATAGATTTTTCCATATCCCTTTTTCACAAAGAAAATATATTTGATCAGAAATCCGAAAAACAAGGTTGGACTGTTTATAATCTTCTGTAACAGCGGCATATTTTTATATACCAGGTATACATTATTTCTTGAAGAAAGCTTGATTTTAAATTCGTTGTATCTCGAACCACTTGATGCACTTCCCACATGAATGACTTCTGCCGCCGGCTCATACAGATTCTTATACCCGTTGATCCTTGCGCGGTATCCTACATCAATATCTTCCAGATATGCAAAATGTCTTTCATCGAACAGTCCAATCTGGTCGAACACATCTTTTCTGTAAATAGATGCTCCTCCACATGCCGCAAAAATCTTCTTCTTTTTCTGATAATGTGTCACTGTCTTGTCTTTTCCTCTCGCAAACGCCCAGCCAAAAGCATTATAATAGGTTCCGGCACTGTCGATCAGCGTCTGGTCCTGATACTGGATCATTTTCGGTTCAATTGAAAATACCGTATTATCCTTTTCAATTGCAGCTGTCAGGTTCTTCACGAAATCCTTTTTGATCACGGTATCATTGTTCAGCAGGATCACGTACGGTGCAGAGGCATTCTGGATGCCTACATTTACCGCCCTGCAAAATCCATAATTCTTTTCCAGCCGGATACATTTCACGTCCGGGAAATCTGCTTCTACCTCTTCCAGGCTTCCGTCATTAGATGCGTTGTCTACTATAATAATCTCTTTCCTTGTATTATCTTCTGTATACAGACTTTTTACACATTGTCCCAGATAATCTTTTCCTTTGTAATTCGGTATAACAATTGTTACCTTACAGTTCTCTTTTTCCATTAATTTACCCTCAACGAATAGTCCCACTTTTTCAATGAAAGATTCGGATTATAGGCCGGATCTCCATTTTTCAAAATAGAACTCCAGTGACTTCTCATATATTCAATCTCACTCTGGAATCTGCGGATCTTTTCTGTCGTATCTTCTGCCCCTCTTGTCTTGGATTCATAATGATAAAGTTCTACATATGGATCATATACGATCAGATGTCCCTTCTCTCTGATCTTCAGACAGAAGTCAATATCATTAAATGCAACTTTCAGTTCTTCCTCAAATCCGCCGGCTTCTTCAAAAACAGACTTTTTCACCATCATGCACGCTGCAGTCACTGCACTTAAATTCTGCTGGATCGATGCTCTGTGCATATATCCTGTATATCCTCGCTTCAGTCCGACGAACACACTGCCTGCAACACCGCCGATACCGACAATCACCCCTGCATGCTGGACTGTATTGTCCGGATAGTATAATTTGGCTCCGACTGCACCTACTTCCTCTCGCTGGCAATTGGAAAGCATCTCTCCGAGCCAGTCGCTGTTGATCACTTCTATATCGTTGTTAAGAAACAGCAGATATTCGCCTTTCGCATGTCTGACACCAAAATTATTAATCGCCGAATAATTGAACTCATCTTTCCATTCGATCACACGGATCTTCGGATTCTTAATCTGTTTATAATATTCGAACGTCTCTTGTTCCGTACTGTTGTTCTCGATGATAATGATCTCATAGTTCTCATAATCGGTACGTGCCTCGATTGATTTCAGACACTGATCCAGGGTGTCTTTCTGGTCTTTATTCGGTATCAGAATAGACACTAACGGACTTCCCTCCTGCTGGTATTTTACTCTGTAAAATCCCAGGTTTTCCGTCTTTGATACTTCTGCCGTTACACCACATCTTTTCAGATGCTGTTCAATCGCTTTCTGTCCCGCATCATATGCATACATCTTGCTGAGCGGATTGTCCGCAGTAGACTCCTGATGTACACGCCAGTGATAGAGAATCTTCGGAATATGGGCGATTCTTTCTGCCTTTTCTATGCAACGCAAAAAAAGGTCATAATCCTGCGCGCCGTTATATTCTCCTCTGAATCCGCCAACGGTTTCAATCAGTTCTTTTTTTGCCACAAAGAAATGGCAGAAATAATTATTGGACCGCAGCATATCCAAGTTAAAGTCCGGTTTGAAATTCGGGGAGAAATACTCGTCCATTGCCGTTGAGACCTTATCTTCATCTGTATAGATCACATCTGTATCTACTGCTTTATTCAATTCTTTTACGACTTCATACAGCGCATTTTCTGCGAGCACATCATCATGATCTAACAGACCAATAAATGTACCATCCGCTATCTCAAGTGCTTTATTCGTATTTTGTGCGATTCCCTCATTCTCAGGTACATCCGTCACTTTCACTCTTGCGTCATTCTCTGTATATTCTTTTAAAATTACTTTTATCTGTTCATTGGCCGGATTGGCATTCGCAATACAAAGTTCCCAGTTTCCATAAGTCTGTTTCTGAACCGACTCGATCATCTGTCTTAAAAATGTCTCCGGCGTATTATATACCGGAACCAGGATACTGATCTTTGGTGCATACTTGAACTTATGCTTCGCCTGTCTGTCCAGTTCCTGTCTGGCCGGCATATTCTTCTCAAGCCATTCTTTATAATCAATCTCACTCTTCTGAAAACGTTCCGTCAGTTTTATCCAGAATCCCTTCGGACCATAATGTCTCAAGTAAAGGATTCCTTTTTTTATATTATAAGGAGAAACTTTTTTCATCAAATTCACATAATCTATTTTATTATTCACTCAAACACCTTCTTGTAATTTATTTCCATTTATCTGATTAATTGTAACATACGCTTAACATTTCAGCAACATTTAATCTTATAAAAAGAATATACCCTTCACACTCCGGTAAAATTCTCCGTGAAATAAAATAAGGCTGCCACATTCTGACATGTGGCAGCCCTTGTTCCGTGCGTTAGCATCGGATATCATTTTTACTATTTTACATTATATGTTTCACAGAATCTCATCATGATTGTTGCACACTCTGCACGAGTTGCATTTCCCTGAGGATCCAGTGTAGTTCCGTTGTCTTTTCCGGAAATGATACCATTGCCAACTGCCCACTCCATAGCTTCTTTTGCAAATTTGTTAACCTTTGCTCCATCTTTAAAGCTGTCAAGTTTTTCAGTTTTATCAGTATCACATTTTGCATATTTTGCATAACGGTACATCATAACGGCCATCTGTTCACGATTGATATCATCGCCAGGTCCGAATAATCCGGAATCTGTATAACCAGTAACAATGCCCTCTTTGTTTGCCCAAATTACTGCATTTGTATACCAGTCATTATCTGCTACGTCTTTAAATGTTGATTTTCCTTCAACTTTCGGAGAACCATTCATTCTGTAAAGAATCAGTGCGAACTGTGCACGTGCAAGTTTCTGATCCGGTCCGAAGTGTGTATCATCAAGACCAGTCATCAGCTTATGTTCGAAGTTATAAGCAACCGCATCGTAATACCATGCATCCTCTTTTACATCTTCATAAGCCATCTTTGCTTCTGCCTTTTTAACCGTTACTTCGAATGTAGCTGATTTTCCTTCATATGTTACGGTAATGACTTTCTTTCCGGCTTTTTCTGAATCAAATCCGGTTACTTCACAATCGTCTGCATTTACGTCTTTGATTGTTCCGTCGCTGTATTTTGCAACAACCTTCATACCTGTAAGATCCAGTTCTTCGCCCTTATTATAAGTCGTTTTTTCCGGAGCTGTTACTTCGATGCTTGTTACTTTTGCTTCTGGCTGTGTGCCGGATGTATTTGTCCAGATCTGCATCTGACTTGAATTGTTCTGGCCTTCTACACCGTTATCGCCACGGTTGTTCCAAGCATAGTAAGGAATTGCCTGTACTTCAACATCTTTCGTGGTTCCGCCGTCATTGTACTGAACCGTACCAGTAATTTCAACGACACCATTCAGGAGGTCTTTGTTGTACTCTGCTTTCAGATCAGCATCTCTTGAAATAACAAGATTTGAAACCTTGAAGTTAGAGATATCACTGTTCATCTGAGCGTTTCCTGCTTTCTCCATAGAGTAAACGATAGGTCCACGCTCAAGAGCGATCTTTCCTGTGTTAGTTGTAACATTTGGATTTGCTTCCGTTTTTCTGATTTCCATTGGCATATTGATTTCTACAACATCGCCTTTTTTCCATGTACGGTCAACAGTTACATAACCCTTGTTCGCTTTTGCTTTAATTGCTTCTCCGTTTACTTTGATTTCTACGGTATCATCTTTCTGTTCGTTTACCCATCCCGGGATACGGATCTTCATTGCGAATTCTTTTTCCTTCTCCGGTGATACAGTCATCTTCACTGCACCGTTCCATGGATATTCTGTTTCCTGTTTGAGTTCAACCTTTGTTCCGCCAACATTTACAGAACCATCGCTTCCGATGTACAGGTTTACAAACAGATCATCGTTATGTACAGTGTACATATATTCGCTTAATTTTGCGATTGTTCTCATCAGGTTCGGTGGGCAGCATGCGCATGCGAACCAGTCTGAACGAGCGTTTCCGCTTGCTGTTTCCAGACGTGTTGAATAGTAGAATTTATCACCTGTCAGGTTTGTTCCAACCAGGATTGCATTGTATAATGTCTTCTCTACTACGTCTGCATATTTTGCATCTTCGTGGATCAGGTTCATTCTCTGATTCCAGTTTGCAAGTGCGATTGATGCACAGATCTCACAGTATGAATTGTTACTTGGCAGCTCATAATCTCCGCCAAAGTCTTCACCGTGGCTTGCCACACCAATACCACCTGTAATATAAGTTTTCTTATTTGCTACTGAATCCCAGATATTATCCATTGTATTCAGATAAGCATCTCTTGACTCATCGCCTTCCGGAAGAAGTGTTGCCACATCTGTAACACCTGCATAGTAGTAGCATGCACGAACCGCATGACCTACACCGTTTGTTTCAGATACGATTGGTGTCTGATCCTGTGAATACTCGCCGCCCTTATAACCGCTTTCACGTAAGGATGCGCTTTCACCACGTCTGTCGATCAGTGTCTTTGCTGTATCTACATATTTCTGTCCGGTTCCTTCTCCTTCATACTCGTTTACCAGTTTTGAGAATTTTACAAGCGCAAGCTCGATTTCCTCATGTCCAGGTACTTCGTGACGTGTACCGTCTGGTCCAAACAGGCTTACGATCTCGTCTGCGAATCTCTTACCAACTACATACAGGCTGTAATCCGGTTTGCCGATTCCTTCTCTGTAACGTGTATACGCTACTACAGACTCAAAGAAATGTCCTGCATTATACATCTCATGGTTAGCGAATGCTCTCCAGCGGTGTGTTCCCTGATTGGTTCCACCTGCTGTTGTCTGGCTTCTCAGAGCAAAATGTGTGTTAATGTATCCATCCGGATACTGAACCTGCTCGATCAGTGAAATCCAGTAAGCAAGTTTCTCTTCCAGTTTTTCCTTCTGTGCAACCATTTCCGGATCTGTATCGTCATTGATTACAGACAGTGTATAAGAAATTGCTTCGATACTCTTATAAATATCGGAATCCTGGAATACATAACCCTGGAATGCATCATATGGTTCGCCGTTCAGACGTTTGATCGCATTCTCAAAGTTCGGTTCTCCACCGGATGGCTGTTCAATCTGATAGATCGCTTTGTTCAGGGAATTTACAGCATTTACTTTCTGTTTTGGATTCCAGAAGTTATCTGTCAGCTGTACATTTTCAAATGTTACAGTGCTGTTTGCTTCTGCAACTACAACCGGTTTGTTTACTGTAATTTTTGCAACTGCTTCGTATGTTTCACCTGCAGATGTAACGGTTCCCTTTACTTCAAATGTTTTACCTGTCTGATCTTTTGCATACAGCGCAGGATCTACATCTTCCCATTCTACAGGAACAAGCTTAGAGTTGAAGTCTTCACCGAAGTCATATCCGTTATTACCCTTTACAGACGGTGTCGAATCATCGAATGTAAGTCCGTCTGCTACAACCATCTTAGGCAGGATCGGAGCTGTTCCGGCTGCTGTAGCTGTCACATATGGCTCAATGGCTGTAATGCCATCTACCTGGATATCTTTGGACGCTGTTCTTACAACCTCTGCGCCATCTTCTTCATGGCTCATAGAAAGATTCAGTGTGAACTTTCCATTTCCTGTTGTATTGATCTTAACGGTCTTTTTATCTGCTGCGCCGTCGATCTCAGCTACGTCTTTGGCATTATCTCCCAGTGACCAGCTGTAAGTAATTCCATCCAGTCCTTCCGGAAGAGATGTTGCTGTATAAGTAGAAGACTGTCCTTTCTGGACTCTGTCTTTACCGTCAATCTGTCCGGCAACTAACTGATTCCAGTCTGAAGTTACTTCTTCACCGAATACTTCCCATTCTCCGATACCGATTCCCTGTGATCCTGATCCATGTCTGTCGATCAGCATACGCAGTTTTGTAGATTTTACAGGTTCTTTGAATGTAACGGTGTTCCAGTAACGGTTGTTTCCATTCAGATAACTTCCAGGAGTATCGGATGCTGTGTCAGCACTACCATACTTCACGCCTACAGAAGACACGTCTGCACCTGTCTCATCTGTCATTGCATCGATTGTTTCCCAGTCATTTTTCTCGTAATCATAATACTGAACTGTACAGCTCTTCGGGAATGCTACACCTGCATTGCCATTGATATCTGCATAGTCTGACCAGTACATAACACGCATTCCGGTAAGTTCATATGGTGCATCCCATGTCAGTGTAACCGGTGTCGGATACGTATTGCTGTTCCATGTATTCCATGATGAAGATGCGCCTGTTGCCAGCTGTCCGTTGTTAACGTTTGTAACCGGCGTATTCTGTGCGTCTGCACTTGCTTTTGCTTTTGTTGCAATATTTGTTGAAGTTACTCCGCTTTCTTTCTTGCTTCCGTAAATCTCAACTTCACTTAATCCAAGTCCCGTTGCTCCGGAACCATTGCGGTCCATAACCAGACGGATCTTGCTTGTCGTTACAGGCTCTTTTAAGATCACGCCGTTCCAGTAACGGTTCTTTTCATTTGTGTACTCGGATGCATCTGTTCCTGCTTCCTCTTCTGTTCCGTATTTTACGCCTACAGATTTGGTATCTGTTCCAGATTCATCGATCAGATCTGTGATATCTTCCCATCTCTTTGCGCGGGAATTGTATGCCTGAAGCGAGCAGTCCTTAGGGAATGCTACACCGCCGCCATCTGACCACCACATAACACGGAGACTGTTCACTTCATAGCTGTCAGCACCCCAGTCAAAATCCAGTGTTGCAGGATATTCGTCACATCCATATGTGTTCCATGTCGTAGCCGGATCGTTTGTTCCAAGCTCGCCGTCTGTAACTGCCGCTTTTGCAGTTTCTTCATCCTGATATACATTCGTATAAGACGGAGTTACTGTTGCTTTTGATGCAACATTTTCCCCTTCTGTCATCGGCGGGATACCAAATACTTCCCACTCACTGATACCAACACCATTGGTTCCGGTACCATTTCTTTCGATGGACAGGGATAATTCATCTGTAACGATCGGCTCTGAGAATTTTACATAATTCCAATACTTGTTATTTCCGTTAATACCGTTGTTTGAACTGGTATCACGCTCTACTCCGACGTTGTCTGTTTCGTTACCCTTTTCATCGATCATGCCCTGGATCTCATGGACATTGCCATCTGCATCTTTATAACTTACTTTACAGGTCTTTGGCCATGTAACATTGTTATCTGCATTGGCGGTTGCATTGTCTGCCCACCAGATAATACGCATTCCTGTAAGCGTATACTGGCTGTCCCAGGTAAGCTTTGTAGTAACCGGATAATTCGCATCGCTTCCACCCCAGCTGTTCCAGCTGGTAGATGCGTCAGCCGTTGCAAGCTTTCCGTCATTCATCGCTGCCGGATCAATACTATACCGGTTTGTATAGCTCGCACTTGCTTTTGCTCTTGTTGCAACATTCATTCCCAAATTCTCCTCCTGAGAACCTTCGTCCTCAGACTCTGTACTCTGTACAGCCGCTTCACCATTATCCGGTGCGGCCATTACCAGATTCGCAGGAACCATCGTTGCAACCATTGCCATACTTAAAAGTATGGATGCAACTCTTCTTTTCATTTTTTTCCCTCCTCTTAGCAGGTAATGTATTTCGTCAAAATCCACATTACCGGACCGGCTCCGTATTCCACTTTTTTCAGGTATTCTCTGTCTGTCTTGCTTAACAAATACCTGTTCTTCCAATCCCTCCTTCTTAGCGGCCCCAAACATCTCATATTTACGGAAACAGTCTTTTGTAAATGTGGGTCATGATTCGTCATTTTTACCAACATCACCTATCACATTTACATAAAAAATGTATGTTTTTATTATATCTTATTTTGAGCCGTACCTCAATTCAAAAAAAATCATATTTGTGTGATTTTTTTTGAACTTTTTATGTTTTTTTACGTTTTTGTCTGAAACTTCAAAAAAAGAAGCTGTCACAGCTGGCAGCTTCTTTTCTCATTCCATTATTTTACTAATTTTCTTTTATTTCGATGGAACTCACATCCTGAATTCCTTTCATTTTCTTCCATTTTTTCTTCAGCTTTTTATATGCTTTTTCCGGCAGATACTGTTTTAAGTATGCCTTCATTCTGAATTTGAAGACTGCTTTGAAAGATCCGCGCAATGCGAACACCTGATTCACTCTTGCAACCATCTCATCATGATATGGTCCGATTCCATGGTTTACTACAACCTGATTGTATCCTCTCAGATAATAGCGGAGATTGTTGTATTCAATTGCCGCAAATTTATCTGTCATTCCGATTGCCGGATAATATCCTGCTTCCTGTGCAACGAACGGATAAATTCTCTCGATCGCATGTAACAGTGTTCCGTCAATCTTATTTGGCTCCGGCGGGAAGTCTTCATACTCCCAGCCCTTCGCATACAGCGGTTTCAAAGCAGCAGGTCTGAACCAGAACATCGTTCCAAGCGGTGCCACAGGCGGTGCCATTACATTCATCGGTACATGCAGTCCAAGATCTTTTGCCAGCTTTCTGGTTACGTCAAAGTTCGGTCCCCATTCAAATCCGATCGTAGTGAAAAATGTACTGTGATTCGGCTCCGGCGGAGACAAAATTCCAAGTCTCGGGTTGTTCACAAATGTATTGATCACATTCGCAACGTACATCTTGTTTGCCAGTGTGTTCTGGAAACACTTATACGCAAAGGATGCTCCTATGGTTCCCGGCTTCACCTGTGCCGTCTTCTTGTCATGTGCAAAGCATGCGATATCATACTGCATGATCACATCTTTCACACCGACCAGAAGACTGCTGACATCACGTCCTCTGTTCTTTATCACTCTTACTTCCAGTTTATTACACGGAAGTTTTGCAAATACTTTCTCGATTGCCGCCTTCTTCTCTTCCGTATCCGTTGTCAGATAGATATCTGCACTTTCCGGCATAGAAGATACATAACGGTAAGACTCCTCCAGAAGATCTTCAAAATACAGATGCATCACCAGTGCGATCTTATTCTTCTTTGTCTGTTCTTCCAGTAATTCTTTGTTATACTGATTGGTCGGAAGTATATATGCAAGATTCAGATTTTTTACAATATCAGACTGATGATAATTTTTCAGGATCGTATCCCATATCATATCCACATCATAATCTGTCTCATAGCGCAGATAATCGAACAATTCGCTTGTCTGCTCTCCCGCCGTATTTCTCAGGAAGTCCTCTTCCATATGGAAGAAACTTCTCTTTTTGAAAATCGGGCATCTGCGTTCTTCCAGCAGTTTCTTTGGACACATCATAAGTGGATAGCCGCTGTAATTACGAAGGTCATCCATCTCTACCGATACATCCCATTTATATCCCATATCGGCAAATGTTTTTGTAAAGATCGACTCATGCTTTCCGACTGCCTGTGCATAATCTTCGATCATCGGCATATTATTCCAGTAATTCTGGAATTCTTTGCTGGAAACCAGTGATCTTCTGCATGCGATCCAGTGTGACTGCACATGATCAGGAAGATATCCATACGGTGAATATCCAAACGGATCCCCTTTGATCTTAAAGTACTTGGTTAATCCCCAGAAGTCCAGATCCTTTGCATCCATCTTTTCAAATGTCTCAGCAAACGGATATACCGGACCCATGATCGTATTGTTCAGCATGATGACTTCATCAAATTCTTCCAGCTTCTTCCATCCATAGGTTTCCAAA
Organism: uncultured Dorea sp.; assembly: GCA_934295165.1. Lineage (GTDB taxonomy): Bacteria > Bacillota > Clostridia > Lachnospirales > Lachnospiraceae > Dorea_A. The sequence goes on from CAKRAT010000001.1 coordinate 52,803, forward strand.
GCCGTCTTATAAGCCCATACGTCGAATCCCTTATTCTCTCTTACCAGAACTTTTCCATATTTCTCAAGTTCTCTTTTTCCTTCTTCTTTCAGTTTCCCGTTACATACAACAAATATTTCGGAAACATTTTTCTTCAGATCTTCTAAAAGATACGGAACATAGCTGTCCACGATTCCTCTTCTGTCATAGAAAAAGAAAATCGCAAGACGCTTTGCGTTCGAATTATCTATTAACATATTTTCAGCCTTTCTATTCTTTATTCAAACCTGTCACACACTTTTTCAACCTTGTCATCCATGATCATGTGACCATGATCAAGCAGTATTGCACGGTTGCAGACTTCTTTCACCTGATCCATACTGTGCGACACAAATAATAAAGTCGTTCCCTGCTCCAGCATTTCCTGAATTCTTCTGTGACATTTTGCCTGGAACTGCCAGTCACCTACAGACAGGATTTCATCAACGATCAGAATGTCCGGTGTATAGATTGTCGCTACCGCAAATCCCAGACGTGCGAACATTCCCGAAGAAAAGTTCTTGATCGGCACATCCATAAAATCCTTCAGTTCCGAAAAGTCGATGATCTTCTGCATATTTTCTTCCAGCATCTCTTTCGGATATCCCAGGATCGCACCGTTCAGAAATACATTCTCTGTCGCGGTCAGATCCATATCGAATCCGGCTCCAAGCTCTATCATAGGAGCAACCGTTCCCTTTACCGCAACTGATCCTTTCGTAGGCTTTAACACACCCGCAATGGTTTTCAGCAGTGTACTTTTTCCGGAACCGTTACGTCCCACCAGTCCGACTGCTTCTCCTCTTCCTACATGAAAATCAATATTCTGCAGTGCCCAGAACTCATCATATGCGATCTGGCGTTTTATTTTTTTTACAACAAATTCTTTTAAACTATCAACATTTTCCCGGTATAACCGAAACATAATCGACACATCATTTACATCAATTATCGAATTGTCCATTTTCATCCTCCTATACCTTCAAAATGAAAGTATCCTGTTGTTTGTAGAATATCCAGAGTCCAAGTCCGAGTGCCACCACACACGAAACAATACATTTCGCCTGCAGGATACCGCTCGGAACGACATTATATAAGATAACATCTCTGAACATCTCAATGAAATTCGCCAGCGGGTTCAGTCTTACAAGATCAGCAACCCATTCTGGCAACATATCTACCGGGTAGAAAATAGGTGTCATGTACATCCATGCTGTGATCAGTATTCCATACAAATGCTGCAGGTCACGGAATGTAACTACAAGCGCAGACAGCATCAGTCCCATTCCCAGCGAAAATACGAACACATAGATAACCGGAATAAATACCAGCAATGCCGTCCAGCTGAGTTTTGTTCCTGTTGCAACAATAACGATCACCAGTGCGATAAACGATGTCACAAGGTTAACAAAACACGAGCATACTTTCGATACCGGGAACAGATATTTCGGTACATACACCTTCTTTATCAATGATGCATTTCCAAGAACCGAACTCATCGCAACCGTACTTGCTTCATTATAAAAGTTAAAGATCACCTGTCCGCACATCAGATAAACCGGGAAATTCTCAATATTGGACCGAAATACATGGGAAAATACGATGGACATGATGATCATCATTCCCAATGGATTCAGCACAGACCATAACATTCCCAGTACAGAACGACGGTACTTTGTCTTAACATCCCTGCGCACCAGCTCTTTTAACAAATTCTTATATGCAAGGAAATTATGTATATAAGTTACCACTAACATTTACCTCCAATATGGCATTATTTCAGTGAACGAATGCCTTCCCACTTCTGATCTTTTTCTGAAATTGTAAGTTCCATTCCTTCAGGGATTGGCCATTCAACGCCGATCTCCGGATCGTTCCATGCCAGACCGCCTTCATCATTCGGATGATAAAAGTCTGTACATTTGTATGCGAACTCAGCGGAATCAGACAATACCAGGAATCCGTGTGCAAAGTTCTTTGGAATAAAGAACTGTTTTTTATTTTCTGCTGACAGAAGCACACCGAACCATTTTCCATATGTCTTAGAACCTTTTCTTAAGTCTACTGCCACGTCGAACACTTCTCCGCTTACAACTCTTACCAGCTTGTCCTGTGGATAGTTAATCTGGAAATGCAGTCCTCTCAGAACACCCTTCTTAGAACTTGACTGGTTATCCTGTACAAATTCCATGTCAATTCCGGCTTCTTTATAATCATTGTAATTATAAGTTTCCATAAAATAACCGCGTTCGTCTCCGAAAACAGTTGGTGTAATAATCTTTAATCCTTCAATATCACATGTCTCTACTTTAATTTTTCCCATTTTTACCGCTCCTTATTCTCTGCGTAAATTCTACAGTCCTTCTGCTACTTCTACTAAATATTTACCGTAATTCGTCTTTAATAAAGGCTGTGCAAGCTTTAACAGCTGCTCTTTTGAGATAAATCCTTTTTTATATGCGATCTCTTCGATGCAGGAAATGTAAAGTCCCTGACGTTTCTGGAAAGCTGCCACGAAGTCAGCTGCATCCAGCAGTGCATCATGGTTTCCTGTATCCAGCCATGCAAAACCACGTCCCATTGTCTCTACATGAAGATCTCCACGCTCCAGATATGCATTGTTAACGCTTGTGATTTCAATCTCTCCTCTTGCAGATGGTTTTACATTCTTGGCAATCTCTACAACATCATTGTCATAGAAGTATAATCCAGGTACCGCATAGTTTGACTTCGGATGTTCCGGTTTTTCTTCAATAGATACAGCTTTTCCGTTTTCATCAAACTCAACTACACCGTATTCTCTTGGATCTCTTACATAATATCCGAAAATTGTTGCTCCCTTTTCTCTTAAAGCTACATTCTGCAGCATTCTTGAGAAGCTCTGTCCATAGAAAATATTGTCACCTAAAACCAGGGCAACATTGTCATCACCAATGAACTCTTCTCCGATGATAAATGCATCTGCAAGTCCTCTCGGTGACTCCTGTACCGCATAAGACATATTCAGTCCCAGATCTTCTCCTGTACCAAACAGCTCCTGGAATACCGGAAGATCTCTCGGTGTCGAGATGATCAGGATATCTCTGATCCCTGCCAGCATCAGAGTAGACAGTGGATAATAAATCATCGGTTTATCATATACCGGCATGATCTGCTTTGATACTGCCTTTGTTAACGGATACAATCTGGTTCCCGAACCACCTGCTAAAATAATACCTTTCATTAATATTACCTCCTGTTTTATACATATTATTAATCTACTTTTTCTCAATATCCGATTTATTGTAACACATATTTAACATTTCATCAATGCATATTCTCTTAAAGCAACTGATTCAGATATATAAACTGTCCCTCTGCCTCTTTTTGCAGCTGCTTTTTCTTCTCTTCCGAAAGCCTTTCTGCCTGATCCATCACCGCCTTGATATCTGCATCTTTTAACTCTTCCAGCCGGTAATATCTGTGGACTCCCTGACTTTCCAGTGTGTGAAGCGTCTTCGGATCATAGATGACCGGAATCATCTTCTTACCTTTCAGTTCGGCAAGGATGATGCTGTGGAATCTTGTTCCAACCACAATTTCTGACTCATCATAGGCTTCCATGCATTCTTTTAAATTGTTTTCTCTGTAAAAACAGCAGTCTGTGCGGCTTCGTTCTTCTTCCGTAAGTGCTTCCCGTATCTGCCGGATTGCCTCTTCATCCTGCTGCATCTGACAGAAGGAAATATACTTCACTTCGTATCCTGCTTCTATATATGCCTTTGACAGTTTTATCATAAATTCCTGATAGCTTTGTCCGTAATCATTGATTGCAAATTTATTATTTCTGCCCTCCATGCTGATCACTGACATCAGCACCTGCTTCTTTTCCTGCTTCCGTACTCCTGTGTCGTAATTGAATACCACATCCGGCGCACAGCTCACATTTTCCAGATCTGCAAATAACTGTCTCGAATATTCATCCCGGAACACTACCCCATCATATCTTCCGAGAAGTTCATGGTATTGCCGGTAATAATTTTCATCTGAATACGGTCCGAAATTCGCTCCTACAACATACATTCTTCTGCTCAGCCTTCTTAGCCGTTCATCTGCCTGATACAAAAGACTATAATCATCAAAATGCTGAACGAATACAGACCCGCCTATATGCACAACCGCTTTTGCCATCCGGATCAGCATCTTTCTGAAACCATCATCTGTTCCTTTTATCTTCTTCCAGAACCGGTTCCACCGGCTTGCTTTCTCACCACTCTGATCATAAAACGTCAGATTCTTAATATCACGAAATGCCCCCGCATAATACCCGTCGGCACAAAGCACGAACCGTTCTTTCGGATATCTCTCACACAGGCATCTGACCATCAGATCATCCCCCAGATTTCCTGCTATATATGCATAAATAAATATATATTCTTTTTTCATATTTTTTCTTCTTTCTGCCATTTTGTTCTATTGAGATGCTTTTCCACTTTCTTCATCCAGCGACCACCTGCCGAACATGGAATATTTTGTCGTGTAAAATGTCCCATGCAGATACATTGCAGCATCGTAATGCTGTCCGTCCAGTGCCAGTCCCACCATATCCTGATTCTCTCCGTCCGGATAAAATCTTGGATCGACCACAGTAATACTTTTACACGACAATGCCAGATACGATAACGTCCGATAGCACAACGAATCACAGATAAACAGAAGATCCGGTCCGTCCGAATTCCTGTTTTCTATCCGGTATGCCGGATAGCCGTATTTCAGATAATTGGTGATCCAGTAAGTATGCATCTCATCCTTATCGCTGTTCTGAAGCTGCTGGTCATAACCATTCATCAGAACCTCTTCATAACTTCCGTCCTGCTCCCACTGCCCGTTCAGATCATACACATGAAAATCCGTCTCCGCCTTTGGAATATATTCTTCGAAAGTATCTACGCCGTCGTAATAAGCTCCCGCAGACTGGGCCAGATTCCCCAGGAACGGATGAGAATGTATCTGAAACCGTTCATCGTCCGGCCGGAGAACATCCGATATCTCAACCTGATAACGGTTCTTTAACTGTTCTGCAATCTTTTCTGCCATCCAGATCTCGGCCTTTGTCGTTGTATGGATGTCTGTTTTAAAGAAAAATTCTGCTGTTGACGGTGCTCCTTCTCCCGACAGGATCTCCTTTTCATCCATACAGTCAATGCCCGCCGCATCCGTGACATTACGGATCTGCCGGTAATAGGTTCTTACTTTCAGAAGTTCTTCCGGGTCACTTCCGCCCGGTTCTTCTCTTGCCGGCATCTGAATATACAAAAGTGGTATTTCCCTTTCGTCCAGCCTTCCCTTCAGTTCCACCATCTCATCTGCGAACGGCAGAACTTCGGTATCTTTGGTCACATAGTCCATCAGTCCGTTTTCCGTGCGGACAAAGTCCATATTTCCAATCACCTTTCTGCCCAGCACTTTCTGTAACATTCCATACAGATTGATCCATTTATTTCTGGCAAAAAAGCCTGTCCGGTAATCCTCTTCCAGTTTCGATCCGCCTTCTGCGAAATACGTTGTGTCATTCTGCAGCTTTTCTTTTATCTGCGGGCAGAGAGCTTTCAAATTCAGAAAACCGATAATAAATATTCCGGCAAGAAACACTGCCATCGTAATGTATGATATTTTTCTTTTCATAACTCTGCCTTTCTACCCTAAAAATTGAAATATATAAATGGATTATAGGAACTGTTCACCATAAATCCTATGCAAAGTACGAACAGCACCAGTAACCACACCGCTTTCACGAATTCCGCCGGCGCTGCCAGTCTGCTCCCTGCGCATATTTCTTCCAGCTTTTTTGCCACCGGTGTGCTGCATACAATTCCGACAAGCAGTAGCAGCCACAAATCTTTTACCCAGAATATCGAAAGCTTATCCAGGCCAATTCCCGCCGGATTCCACATCTTACCTATATAATGGACTGCCTGAGCAAGAGAATCTGCCCGGAAGAATACCCATCCTGCTATCACGCAGAACATCGTAAAGATCTGATACGGGATCCTCCACACGGTATGATCTATCCACTTCGGAAGCTTTGTAAGTTTTTCCACTGTCAGAATCACAAAATACCACCAGCCCCAGAAAAGAAATGTCCAGTTTGCACCATGCCAGATTCCGGTCAGTGTCCACACGACGAACAAATTGAATACAAGGCGTCCCTTTTTATCCACCCGGGAGCCGCCCATCGGAAAATAAATATAATCCCGGAACCATGTTCCCAGGGATATATGCCATCTTCTCCAGAATTCTGTTATGGTTCCCGATATATACGGATAATTGAAATTCTCCTGAAAATGGAATCCGAACATTCTTCCCATTCCAATTGCCATATCTGAATAGCCGGAAAAATCAAAATATATCTGCAGTGTATAGCAGATTGCACCCAGCCATGCAGAAATCACAGACAGGCTGTCTATATGGCCAAACATATAGTCTGCCACCGGTGCGAATGAATTCGCAAGAATCAGTTTCTTGGCAAGTCCTGTAATAAACCGCTGTACTCCTGCCGCAAAATCCGCCGCCGTTTCTGTTCTTGTCCGGATCTGTTCTTCTATCGTACGGTAGCGCACGATCGGACCTGCTACAAGCTGTGGGAAGAAAGAAATATACAATGCCACGTTCAACGGATTCTTCTGTGCTTCCCCGTCACCTCTGTAAACATCAATTACATAGGAAATCGCCTGAAATGTATAGAATGAAATTCCGATCGGCAATGATATTCCCCAGTTATCCGTGTCAATCCCTGCGATTCCGAATACAAAGTTCATATATTTGAATACAAACAGTGCGCTAAGATTGCAGATCAGCATAAGCGTAATCAATATATACGATATGCGTCTGTTCTCTCTGTATCTTCCGACCAGTAACCCGAAGATATAATTCACCAGAATCGATGCGGTCATCACGAACACCACTCTTGGTTCACCCCATGCGTAAAAGAACAGACTGGCAATTACCAGCCAGACATTCTGCGCTCCCCTCCATGGTTTCAATATCAGATTTCCCAGAATTACAGCCGGTAAAAATGCAAAAACAAAAAAACTACTTGAACAAACCATTTTTCTCTCCCAAATAAATCAGGCAGAGACATCTGTATCCCGCCTGATTTATTCTCATCTCATAAACTATAACTTTTTACACCATTTCTGTGTATCCATACTTTTTATCTTCCGGTATTAATATACATATTTTTCCAGGAAACGCATCAGAATTGCTGCACACTCACCACGGTTCGCTGACCCCTGCGGATCTAATCTTGTTCCGTTGTCCTTACCACTGATGATACCGTTCGCCACTGCCCATTCCATTGCTGTCTTAGCATAAGCACTGACATATCTTCCATCTGCAAAAGATCCAATATCTTTTCTCGCAGACACATCATACCCTTCACTTTTCGCATAGTTGTACATCATAGTTGCCATCTGTTCCCGGTTAATATTATCTCCCGGGCCAAAGTTACCATTGGCATAGCCATTCGCTACTCCTGCCTTATTTGCCCATAAAACAGCCTTTGTAAACCATGTGCCATCTGCAACATCCTGGAATCTCTTTGAATATTCTATATCCGGAGAACCGCTCATTCTGTATAATGTCATCGCAAACTGTGCTCTCGCCAGCGTACCTGTCGAATCAAACTCTCCTTCACGCATTCCTGTCATAATTTCAGCCGCACTGATTTTTACAATGTATGGATAATCCCATCTTGCTTCCGGTACATCCTCAAAGCTCAATCCTATATAGAAAGGAATCTTAATTAACGGATTGTCTTCTGTAAATCCCTCACTTTCAAAAGTAAGTGTATCATAAAATACACCCAAATCATTATCTCCCCAGTCGAATTCTTTGCCATCCGCTCTGACAATACCTTGCCTGATACAATTATTAGCCATAACATTAAGTTGAAAATAATTCATTTCTTCACTTGTACCATCTTTGTAGGTAATTTTATAACGCACTTCTCCTCGTATGTAAGTATTATCGCCGATAAAATCTCTCATATCGATTATTTGATTCTGCGAAAATACTGTATCTCTCACCCCCGGCATATGTACAACCTCAATCTTATCTATAACCTTTTTCTTCATAGATAATTGAAAGGATTCATTTTCAGAGATATAATAGCTTCCCGGGGTCAAATAACATTCCAGTTTATTATCTGTAAAATTCATTATATAATAAAGTATTACGTCATTTCCTTCTGAATCTCTGATATTTAAACGCTTCACGCGCTCCTGATCAACCTCAAATTCATACACTGCTTTTTCTGAAACATTAATTTTCGCCACACTGTTCTGTCCCTCAAAAAAAGGCTTCTCTATCGTAACAGTAGAATCCGGCTTTAATTCCTGCGCATCACACTCATCCAAATTACATATTTCAAATTCTAATACCCTGTAATAGGAACCATCTATTTTTAAGTATAACTGGTATTTCCCTTTTGGCATAACTGTAGGTACAACCAGATCATAATCCGATTCTTTCCAAGGGGATACCGGTTCTCCATTTTCATCTGTTACTTTTACCGAATAATATTTTGCAGCATCCCAGTCACTCTCACTGCCATCCTTATAATATTTCTTTATCTTCATATCCTGCAGCATATCGTGAATAGACTGATTTGTTTGTTCCAGACTTCCGACAGGAAAAACATTTTTTATAGTTTCTCCATTTACTCCCTTTAATTCTATCCTTTGAATCTCTTTTTCTTCCTGATTCAGACTATATTCCTGATTGTCTTCCTCTGCAAATACAACTACCGCTCCAACATTCATTGCCATCGTTGCTGCAAGCATACATGCCAGTACTTTTTTCTTTTTCATATTCTCTTCCCTCTTTCACTTTTCCCGAAAGTTTTACTTCCACATAACCCATATATAGAAAATATTATAGCGATTTTCGACATCTTTGTCCATCCTTACCGGTGCCTTTCTGTTTGTCTCTTTTCCTGCCAGCATCCCCCCGGCAACAACCCTGTCAACAGCATATCCCGGCAATTGTTTTCCCCGGCAATCTATGCTATAGTGATACTTGTAACAAAAGACAGCATATGGAGGAAAATGCTTATGAAAAAAAGAACAAAATTACTTGCTGCAATTCTTTCAGCCAGCATGATGGTAATTCCTGTCAGTGCACAGGAATATTCTTACAGAGGCTCTGCAGCATCAACAACCGGTGCCCGTGAATTCAACCTTGGACAGCTTAACCAATCCGATGGAATTATGACTCTGTCCGGTGATTCCGATGACTCAACAATCAATTTCAATGAAAATGAATACGGTGTTCTGTACTACACGAACAAGCTGCGTATGCAAAATGGCTTACAGCCGTTATCAGCAACTGCCAAATTACAAAAAGCTGCTCAGATTAGAAGTTCTGAACTGCCAACGCGTTTCGCTCATACCAGACCGGATGGCAGCGACTGTTTTACCATTTTAAATGAAGTCGGCGAATCCTGCACTGCTGCCGGAGAAAACATCGCTGCAGGATATGGCGACCCGGAATCCGTTGTAATGCAGGGATGGAATAACAGTCCAGGGCATCAGGCTAATATGTTATCCAGTGATTTTACTCATCTCGGTTCTGGATATGTATATAATCCCAATACCGACTACAGAACCCACTGGACTCAGGTCTTTACAGGAACTTGTAGTCCCAACGAAATTGCGCTTGCAGATGATACCGACGTTAATTATATTATGACCCCTAATGACAGCATTGACGATCTGGGGTTGACTCTCGGAGCAAGCTGTAAACATGGTCTGTCAGTACTTCCGATTACCCAGGAAATGTGCTCCGGATATAACCTTTCCTATCCGAATACCATACAGGCTGTCACAGTTTCTTACCGCGGTCAGTCTACAACCTTTAATATTGCTGTTGTGAACCCGATGCCATTCGTAGACGTCAGCAAAAGTGCATGGTTTTATCCATATGTTGCAACCGTTTATTATAATGATCTTATGACCGGAAAAGATACTACACACTTTGCTCCTGGCGAGAAACTGGCAAGAGCGCAGTTTGCAACGATTCTCTACCGTATGGAAGGAGAACCTGATGTTGACATTTCTTCTAAGTTTGCAGATGTTCCATCCAACATCTGGTATACCGATGCTGTTCTGTGGGCAAACTCCATCGGCGTTGTAAACGGATACTCAAGCACTGGTCTCTTCGGACCAAACGATTCAATCAACCGTGAGCAGATGGCTGTCATGATGTACCGCTATGCAAACCACTGCGACCTTGACACCAGCGCGCGTGCTTCTCTTGGTCAGTTCAAAGATGCTTCTTATGTAAATTCATTTGCAAAAGAAGCTATGCAGTGGGCAGTTGCCGAGGGAATCATCACCGGTAAAGACAATGGTACAAGACTGGATCCTCAGGGTAATGCTTCCCGTGCGGAGTGTGCAACGATTATTTCTCGTTTTATTGACCTTTAATATTACTATAACAAAAAAATGTATAGCCAAAGGGTGAATGACTGGTTCCAGTTCATTCACCCTTTTATTTTTGTCTCTGAAACACCGGCATAAGTCACAATCCCCAAACTGAATGTCATCATCTCTGCCAGAAACATTGAAACTATTTTCTTTTTCATTCCTTAACTCCTTTACAAGATAAACCATCTCTTGTATCTTTTTCATATTCCTGGGATTTCACATTGCGTCCCGGATATATTTATTATATATGTTTTCAACCAATATTCAACATATAAACCTTTATCAAGCGCAAAAATCAACTTCTTATTACATTCTATTTCATTATTTTTACCATTTATTACGTAATTATTACATTTTTGTTACATTTACCAATTCCAAAATTTCGTACCCCGTGTTATAGTAAACATGCAGAAAAATTTATTAATAAGGTGAAAGGGGAAATACTTATGAAAAAAAGATTACAAATTCTCGCTGCAATTTTAACTTTATCCATGACTGCATTGCCGGTCAGCGCACAGACATCAGATTCTGAATCCGTTAACAGTACCGATACTTATTCAGTCGGAACCGGTGGACTGGAGGATTACCAAATAACTTATGAAGATGTTCAGCCAGATGACTGGTTCTATCTGCCTGTAAAGAATGTAACTATGGCAGAAACTATGACCGGTCTTAATGCCACAACATTTGCACCAAATGCACCTCTGGTAAGAGCGCAGTTTGCACAGGTTCTTTACCGCCTTGCCGGCAAGCCTGATGTTACATATAATGCAGCATTTCCAGATGTAGCCGATAATGACTGGTATACCAGTGCTGTTATCTGGGCAAATTCACAAAAAATCACAACCGGATATACCGACACCGGTCTGTTTGGCACGAACGACAATATCACACGTGAACAGTTAGCTGTCATGCTGTTAAGATATGATGATACACTCGTTAATAATTACTATAAGACAGACAAACGTGCTGACTTAACCAAATTTCAGGATGGCACCAGTGTCAGTGACTTTGCGAAAGATGCCATGGCATGGGCCGTTGAAAGGAAGCTCATCGAAGGAAAAGACAACGGAACAAGACTGGATCCTCAGGGTACTGCATCCCGCGCAGAATGCGCTGCTATCCTCACCAGATATAAGGGAGCTATTCATACTGCTGATTAAATCCTGTCAGATATACACACACGGTACTTCCTACCGGAATTTAGAGTTCTGGGAAGAAGCTTCAATCGAAATCTTACTTCCTGAAATTTCAAAATCCTTTTTGTTCGGTTCATTATATGCCTCACGTGATATGCCATAAAAGGATCCTTCTGTATCAGCCAGAAATGATTGTTGCAGATGCCGGATATAAAACACCGGCGATTCCCCACTTATTACCGGGAAATGGAATTGAACCTTTGTTTCCGTATAAACGGCCGATGACAAAAGAGGGATTTTTCAAGAAACATGAGTATTATGATTGTTATATATGTCCCCAAAATAAAATCCTGACATATCATACTACTAACAGAGAAGGATATCGGGAATATAAAAATTGTGGGTTATTCTGCGAAAACTGTCCAGAAATATCCCAACGTACAGAAAGCAAAGAACATACTAAAGTGATCATGCGCCATGTATGGGAAAAAAATATGGAAAAAGCAGAAGAGATCAGATACGGGATAGGAAACAAACAAATTTATCAGTAAAAATTGGCAAAGATACTAGCACTCAGAGATAAAATCAAGACTAATATTCCTTGTATTTTAGAGAATGGATCGAAATATTGGTTATATAATGAGAAATGGTGTTGGGAATGAATTCCAACACCAACTTTGTCTACAGTCTGCAAAATCCAGCAATTGCTGGGCTTTTCTACTGTACTATTTATATTTTAGCACCAAATTAATTATTTTGTAAGCTTAACAAAAGGGTGAATGGCCATTCTCAGTCATTCACTCTTTTGGGTTATATAAACATAATACTAGTATACATATTTTTCTAAAAATCTTAACAGAATTGCTGCACATTCTCCTCGATTTGCCAATCCTTGTGGATCTAATCTCGTTCCAGAATCTTTTCCTGTAATAATACCATTCGCAACTGCCCATTCCATTGCATTTTTTGCATATGTGCTGACATATTGGCCATCTGAAAATTGTTCCAGACTCTTCTTTGAAGAAATATCATAACCTTCGTTCTTCGCATAATTATACATCATAGTAGCCATTTGTTCTCGATTGATGTTATCACCAGGCCCAAAATTGCCATTCGCATATCCATTCGCAACTCCAACTTTACTAGCCCATAAGATCGGTTTTGTATAAAATTGTCCATCCGCAACATCAGGAAATTTAGTTGAATATTCTACATCAGGCGAACCACTCATTCGATACAAAGTAGTCGCAAATTGCGCTCTTACAAGAGTTCCTGTAGAATTAAACTCTCCATTTCCCATTCCTTTCATAATTGCGGCTGCGCTAATTTTTGCAATATATGGATAGTCCCATCTTTCAACTGGCACATCTGGGAACTCATAAGTTACATAAAATGGAATCGTAGCTATTGGATTCTCCCATGTATATCCTTCACCTGCAAACATTATCTTTTCATAATAAACTCCTATGTCACCATCTTTATTCCCAATGGATATATTTTTTCCACCCTGAAGATTATTGCCATTGCCGTAATTATTTAATGCTCCGAATTGTTCATAATTCATATCTTCATAGGTTCCGTCTTTATATGTTACTCTGAACTTTAATGCATTATTTATTTTAGATTTCCATGTCCAGAATAAGCCATTTATTTCCTTAAACTCTTTTTCTGTATAAATATTTTGAACTCCATCCGGTCTTTCAATCAATGATATATTTTGTATTATTTTCTGATTCATTGACAGTCCCTGTACATTCCCGTCTGCATAAATATAATATGTTCCCTTTTTCAGGTAGCACTCTGATTCACCAGCATTGTAAAACATTAAATTTTCAGTACTTCCGTCCGCTTTTACAACATGTAAAGAAATTGTTTTTGCTTTATCACTTTGAAACTCATAAACGGCATTATCTGATATCGTAACTTTTGTTACATTCCCATAATTTCTTTTTACATCTACTTTATTGTTCAACGACAATGTTTGTGAAGCACAATCTTCTACACTTTTTACTTCAAATCCAAAAAGCTTGTATTCTTCATTATTGTATACAAGATCAACCTGATAGGAGCCTGCTGACAAAAGTTTTGACGATCCATCATTCCCATATTCCTGTGTCACAAGATTTCCTGATGAATCACGTATTTTTAATTCCATGCCATCCGTTAAGACTTGCCATGAATACCTCCATTCACTTTCTGTTCCATCAGCATAATGAAATTTTAAAGAACCATTTTTTACTATAGTCTCTACTGCTGAATATAATCTATAGTATGGTAGTTGAGGATATATTTCATTTATACCTGTCTCATCATTCTTGATTTCTATACTTTCAATTGAATTCTGTGTTTCATCACCAGACTGGATTTGTTCAACATTCTGAATATCAAGCTGAGATGAATCATCATAATTCTGAACATTGTCTGTGATAGGCTGAACATCTTCAGCAAACACTGTCATTGATTTGCCACTCAAAATTAGCGCAGATGCAACTAATAATGCCATTACTTGTTTTTTTTTCATTTTCATTTTCCTCTCATGTAAGTAAATATTATTAAGTAGTAAATTTATTTTTTTTTGCATACTACTATATTATAATAACATTTTTCCCATTTAACAGCAACTAGTCATATATGTATTTGCATCATTCAAAAAATAAAATTTAAAATTCTTGCCCCAACAAAAAGGAGCTGTGCACTACTATATTTAGTGCAACAGCCCTTAAAACTTGACTTAAAGCCTAATGATACACACACACGGTGCTTCCTACCGGAATATTATCATATATCCATTTTGCATTATTAATATTCAGTCTGACACATCCATGAGACAATGCCATACCTAATCTTCCGTCCATCAGTGTTCCATTCTTGTAATACAGCACTGAGTGGAATAAATAGTTACCATAGAACTGCGTATACCAGTAGCATCTCGCAGATCCGGAATCAAAATAATATCCCTTGCTTCCGACTCTAAATGTTCCTTCTACCGTCGGGGTACTTGGTGCACCATCTGAGCAATCCCAGTACTGAATGCATTTCCAGTTGCCCTGCCATCCCTGGAAGATTCCGACTTTATGCGTGCTTCTGTTCACCAGAAGAAGATATCCTGTTGAGCTTGAGTAGAGGTTCGCACGGGCCATCATAACACTCATATCCAGCGGATAACTCTGAACGGTATAACCCATGGTATAATCTTTTACTTCTCCATTGTGTAATCTGGCCTCTACATGCAGCCAGTATGCACCTTCCTTCGGTGCCTTCCATTTCGTAGATGTGGAATTGCTCCATCCACTGATCTCATGCCATGTTCCATTAGATACGTCATAATACATCCAGCGATATGCTGTCTCTCTGTCGTTTGTCTTACTTGAAACCGCCATTGAATACTGCATATTACCGTCATCATGTACATAAATTCCGCTGATATTTACATATGGTGTTTCTACACTGTATCCTTTAAAGGACTGCTCAATCGTCTGTCCCTGCTCATCATCAATTTCATAACACAACAGATAACTTCCGGTTGCAGAAGGCTGCCATTTTACACTTTCTTCGTTCCGTCCAACTTCCGTCCAGCTTTTTCCGTCATATACAAGGAAACGTGACATGCCTACTTCTCCGATGAGATCCTTGTATGTACCTTTTAACGTGACACTTTTATCTGTCCATCCCGGAGATTCCGGACTTACCTGAAAGCTTTTGATGCTGGCTTTTCCGACGCGGTATCCCATAACCTGATTCTTCACCTGACCGTCCCGGGTTTTTGCTTCTACATATAACCAGTAATCGCCACTCTTCTTCGGCTGCCATGATGCCCAGTTGCCTTTATTCCAGTTACTGATTGCACTCCATTTCTGGGTGGAAAGATCATATAAGTTCCAGCGGAACTGTACATCGGAATCATTGGTCTTATAAGCAACACCCATGTCCACCTGGCCCTTGTTCTCTACCGTACAGATTCCATTGAGTTCCAGCTTCAGACCACTGAACCGGAAGCCCATCACTTCACTGGTTACGCCTCCGTTGCTATCAATCGCCTCCACATAGATCCAATAATCGCCTGCTTCTTCTGGTTTCCATGTTGTCCAGTTGCCCGGAACCGGTTTCTGGATCAGTTTCCACTCCTGTTTTTTCAGATCATAAATCTTCCACTGGAATTTCAGTCCCGGATCATTACTCTTATAATTTACTCCGATATCGTAACTTGTTCCCCTGTCTATCACACAGATTCCATTTAACGATACCTGGACTCCGTCAAAATGATATCCATATACTGAAGAAGCTGTTTTACCATCCGTGGTTTTGGCTTCTACATAGATCCAGTAATCACCGCTCTTCGCCGGTTTCCATGCTGCCCAGTTGCTCTTGTTCCATTTCGTTACATCTGTCCACTGGCCTGCTGCCACATCATACTGCATCCACTTGAATTCCACATTCGGGTCATCTGATACATAATCTGCACCGACCTCACAATATGCGCCTTTGTTCAGCAGACAGATGCCCTTCACCTGTACATTGTATGACTGCTGTTCTTCCTGCTGCGCCGGCTCACTCTTCTCTTCTCCGGATACTGCCGGGGTTTCTTCTGTCTGTCCGTTGTTATCCTGTGCTTCTGTTCCGACAAGTGTATCCTGTACCGTGCTTTTTCCTGTTTCCACAGTATTCTCCGAACTGGTTTCTGCCGCAGCCACCGTTTCTGTCTGTACCGTCTGCGGGCTCATACCTTCTGCAGATACCAGACATGTCTGCCCCAGCATCGCGATGGATACTGCCAGTGCTGTCAGAATTCTTTTTCTCTTTTTCATAATAAAATCCTTCCTCCCTTCTTCTATATAATAAAATATAGGCACATTACATGCCTATATTTTATTGGATATTTTATTTTTCATCATACATATCGTGATAATACTTCTGATATGCACCACTTGTTACATTCTCCATCCAGTCTTCATTTTCAAAGAACCATTTGATCGTCTTGCGGATTCCTTCTTCGAACATTGTATCCGGCTCCCAGCCGACTTCTGCTTTGATCTTATCCGGTGCGATCGCATATCTGCGGTCATGTCCCTTTCTGTCTGTTACATAAGTGATCAGATTCTCACTTACCAGTTCTTTTCTCGGATCATTTTCCGGCAGCATCTCCTGAAGTGTATCCAGGATAATGTGGATGATCTGAATATTCTGTTTTTCATTGTGCCCGCCGATGTTATATGTTTCAAACAGACGTCCTTTTTCCTGAACCATGTCGATTCCCTTAGCATGATCTTCTACATATAACCAGTCTCTGACATTCTTTCCGTCACCATAAACCGGCAGTTCTTTTCCATGTAATGCATTATTGATGATCAGCGGAATCAGTTTTTCAGGGAACTGATAAGGACCGTAGTTGTTACTGCAGTTTGTAATGTTTGCAGGGAATTTGTAGGTATCCATATAAGCTTTTACGAGCATATCGGAAGAAGCTTTACTTGCTGAATACGGGCTGTGTGGATCATATGGAGTTGTTTCATAGAAATATTCTCCGTCATTCTCTAATGATCCGTATACTTCGTCTGTAGATACATGCAGGAATTTCTTTCCTTCTTTGAATGTTCCGTCTTCCAGTTCCCATGCCGCCTTTGCTGCATTCAGCATAACCAGTGTTCCCAGTACATTTGTCTTTACGAATACATCCGGATTTTTGATACTTCTGTCTACGTGGCTCTCTGCTGCGAAATGAACGACTCTGTCGATGTCATTCTCTTCGAAAAGACGGTTGATCGTCTCTGAATCGCAGATATCTGCCTTTACAAATGTATAATTATCTCTGCTTTCAACATCTTTCAGGTTCTCAAGATTTCCTGCGTATGTTAATTTATCTACATTGATAATTCTGATCTCATTATCATATTTTTTGAACATGTAATGAATATAGTTTGATCCGATAAATCCTGCTCCACCTGTTACTAAATATGTTCTCATTTTTTTCTCCTCACTTTGCCTTTCTTATTTATGATTCTTCATAATCAGATTAATCTTTTCCGCATCTCCCCATACTCCCGGTGAATCATACGGTCTGTCAGGGAATGCACCATACTCTGGTCTGATCTTGAAGCCATGTTCTTTAATAAATTCATCCACTTTATCTGCAAGGGATACCGGATTGCCGGTACAGCAGTTGATCACTCCGTGAATCTCATCCTGCGTTGCAGCTGTCGCAATCTGTTTTGACAGTTCGTCTACACTGATAAAGTCATATTTGTTCTTTCCTGAGTTGAACGGGAATGTCTCTTTTCCTTCCTCTTCCCATCTTACGATCTTTGCAAAAAGGGAATTGCTCTTTTTGTCATCTCCAAGAATATAATAGGCTCTGAGCCAGTCTACTTTTGTATCTGTTCCGCCTGCCAGTAAGTAAGTCATTTCTCTGAGTGCGTTCTTGGAAATACCATAAAGGGATGTCGGATTAGTCGGTGTGTCTTCTTCAATTGCTCCTTCCCAGTATCCTACCTCATGCATGGTTCCCATCACTGCCAGCTGTGGAAGTCCTCCTGCGATCATATTCTTGATAAATGTGAAATGATTCGGCAGATCGGTAATATGTGTATCTGCATTGTGCACAAATCCATTTCTCCATGCCATGTGAATACATACATCCGGCTTTCCAAGTTGTTCATATATATTCTCATCACCGCTGAAAATCGGAGTTTCCACACGTTCTGCTCTTTCATCAATTCCATCAAATGCAAAATCCGCAGCCAGTACTTCATGTCCCAGTTCTAATAAAGCCTGCACAACATGTCTGCCGATATATCCATTTGCACCTGTCACCAATACTCTTTTCTTATTCATTGAAGATCCCTTCTCCTTTTTTAATAAATTTCGTTTTTCCAAATATATTTTCAGTGCCTGTTTCCACTCTGCCATTTCATATCCGAATTCATGTAATTTGTAATTATCCAGAACAGAATATGCCGGCCTTTTTGCCGCTGCGCCATACTCTTCAGACGTAACCGGAATCACTTCCGTATTCTTTCCACAGTATTCGTAGATCAGTTTTGTAAATTCATACCAGTTACATGATCCTTCACATGTTGCATGATATGTTCCATATTTGTCTGTGGAAAGCAGGAAATCGATCACTTTTACAACTTCCTCTGCACTCGTCGGAGTTCCGTACTGATCCTTTACAACACGGACCTTTTCATGTGTCTCCGAAAGTTTCAACATTGTATTTACAAAATTCTTTCCATCTCCATACAGCCATGCCGTCCTGATCACAAAATATTTTCTGGCAGTCTCTCTTACCAGTTCTTCGCCGGCAAGCTTTGATGCCCCGTATACAGACTGTGGATTATATGCATCCCCTTCTATATACGCCGTATCTTTCTGACCGTCAAACACATAGTCCGATGACAGATGAACGAGAACCGCATCCACCGCATTTGCCGCAAGGCTCAGATTCTTCGGACCATTTGCATTAATCTCATAAGCTCTGGCCTCTTCTGCCTCACATGCATCTACCTGTGTATGAGCCGCACAATTGATAATGACATCCGGTCTTACCTCGCAGATCTTACTCATTACTTCTTTTTCATCTGTAATATTCAGCTCTTTCACATCTGTATTGATCAATTGAACGTCTTCATGATTCTCATAATAATCATTCAATGCTCTGCCAAGTTGTCCCTGGCTGCCTGTAATCAATATCTTTTTCAATTTCTATATTCTCCGTTCCTATAATAATCTGTTATTATTCTACCTCACTTTACCATATATTGCAATGCCAACTCTATTTTCCTTGTTCTGCTATGAAGGCCATAACATTTCTGTGTACTTTATAAAGTGCCCATGCAAAAAATCCAATTACAATACATACTGCACAGAACAGCAGATAACTATGTAGTCTTGATATATTCATAAGATCAAATGTTGCCATCATTCTGGCAATTACCATATGGTGTACCAGGAATATAGCATAAGAATATTTGCTTATAACACTGCATATTTTCTTCATTAAATTTACCTTTACCCAGTAGGACAGGTAAACCAGAACAAGGAATGATAAAATTCCCACATATGTAGTCTGTATATTCTCTGACCATGACGGCTTTGCGATTCCATTGATGATCAATATAGCCAATGCTCCCAAAGCAACTTTCCAGTCAACCTTTTTCCGCAGTTTGATAAAGCTCATTCCGAATACAATTTCCGGAAGTCTCGCCAGAATAATCTTTGCTACATTAAAATTATAATGATAGCCGAACATGAACCATGCATATATCACCAGTATGACTGCCCATGTTACCACCGGCTGCTTCTTAATCCCCTGCCGCAGTAACGGGAACAAAATATACATACAGATGATTGCACCCAGAAACCATTCTCCCAATACATAAAAGGTTGGTATATTTTCCGCAAGTAATCCGTCAAATCCCAGAATCGAAAAAATAAAATTAATTTTCGGTCCGCCTGCTCCCGGTACCGCCTTGTTGGTATAAAACAAGTATAAGAATCCGCAGATATAAGCGATCCAGTACATCGGATAAATGCTCAGGAATCTTTTCTTAAAGTATATTTTCAGATCACATTTTTCTTCATATACATACATCAGTGCCGCCCCTGATATGATAAAGAACAGCGACACGCCCCAGTTACCAATATAAATATTACTTACCATGGTTGTCAGTACCGCTTTTTCCGGCATCGGCGGGTTCAGATACAGGTAACGCGCATTAAAATGCGTCATAATGATCGAAATCGCTGCCACCGCCCTGACAAAATCCAAATAAAACAATCGTTCTTTTTTCATCTTTTACTCTCTTTCATCTATTGTCCAAGATTCACTATGATAATTCCGTCTTTCAGTGCCACGCTTCCCTGTGCCGGCCATACAGGCATATCTGCAGCATATTTTTCTGCCGTTGCTATCTTTTCCTCATCGAGTGACATTTCATAATCATATCCAAGTGTTGCCATGAAATTATGCATCACCCATGTACCATGATTTGTACTAAAAGATACTGCAAAATATGATCTTCCGATCAGTTCCAACTGCTCGTCCTGTATACAGGAATTATTCTTATGAGACGCCCTGCGTCCCACATACATAACCGGCTGCGTCGGTGTTTCTCCCAGATTCAGCTGCTCAATCCGGTCCGAAATCTTGGCTGCCACCCTGACATCTTCTTCATATTGTGTATATTGTGTGTAATACAGTCTGGATGTCATCATACTCTGATGCATACAAAATGCCGCAAAGAAAGCGGTTGCAAGTACATAAACACCTCTCCATGCATCTTTTGATCTTATTTTTTTCACTAAATATTCACAATAAAATGCCGCAATAAATGGTAATACAATCTCTGTTCTGGCAGATGGTGCTCCTCCAAGCAGGGCTGTCATGAAGAACGGTACCACCCCCGAAAAAAGGACAGCAATCATATATACCCAGTAACTCTGTTCTTTTTTTCTGATGCGTACCGCTATATAGATCAGCATCACCACATAGATCAGACCATATAAAGCCGTAAAGAATATACCTTTTCCCTGCAGTGCTTCTCCGATATGTTCCAAAATTGCATTCAAAGTTACCTGCAGCGGCTGATTTTTCCATGCAATCTGATCTGAAATATAAGAAGTTGTCTGCATCTCATACCTTGCCATGATGATTTTATTAACAATCTGATATACGCCAAATGCAACAACAAAATCAATAACAAATGCCAACAGTACTTTCACACAAAAACGGAAATCTGTTCTTCCGTTGTTTTGTCTGCTGTTCGTATCATAAATCAAAACAAAACATACAGCTGCTGCCGCCATAAATAATGGCACATATGCCTGATAGCTTGCAAATGCAATTACCGGACATCCAATTGCAGGAACTGCCAAATACCACTTTCCATGTTCCAGAATTATCCTGCACAGACAGAATACGGACACAGCAATCAAAAAGAATGCAACATTCACTTCATATGCCTGCAATAAAAATCCAGATTGTTCTGCAACAATCATAGATGTAAAATATATCGTTGGAAAAATCCATGTACTTTCTTTCTTCTGTTCTTTTCTGTCACCCAGCCAGCAGAACAGATATTCCCATGCCATTCCGTTGATAATCATCATCACAAACATCATGGCAGACGCAGCATATGGATTGAACAAATATGTTCCCAGTAACTTTTTCAATGCAATCAGACCAAATCTCCCCATGGAAAGCCAGCTGCCATACAGGGAATCCGGAACTGCCATGATTGCTTCCGTATCATGCGAGATCGACACGTTAAATACCTTGATGCCATATGCCAAAAATAAGAACAATCCCATAATCCACCACGAATATTTGTGATCATTCAGGAAGTCCCTGACCGGCATTTTCCTGATTACAATCTTATTTATATCTGTTTTTGCCTTTTGGCTTTTTAATTCCATAAACCTGTCTCCTTAAACCACTCCGTCTTATTATGCTATTTTTCAGATTTTTCCGTTTCTTTTATAATATAAATTGGCCGGTTCTTTGTTTCCAGATATGTCTTTGACAGATATTGTCCTAATACACCAATACTGAACAACTGAATACCTCCGATAAAGAACATCACACACATCATAGACGGATATCCCGCAACTGGATCACCAAAGATCAGTGTTTTTGCAATGATAAATACAATCATAATAAAAGCAATGAATAAAAACAGCATACCAAATGCAGATGCCACCGACAGCGGAACTGTAGAGAACGCCACAATTCCATCCAGTGAATACAGGAACAATTTCCAGAAAGACCATTTGGTATTGCCGGCAACTCTTTCTATATTTTCATATTCCAGCCATTTTGTCTTAAATCCAACCCAGCCGAAAATTCCTTTCGAAAAACGGTTATATTCTTTTACATCGAGAATCGCATTCACCATCTGACGAGTCATCAATCTGAAATCTCTTGCACCATCTACGATTTCAGCTTTTGATATCTTATTCATAAGCTTATAAAAGCAGTGTGCAAAAAACGAACGGATCGGTGGTTCTCCTTTACGCGTTACTCTTCTGGTTCCTATACAGTCATACTCACCTTTTTTAATTTCCTGATACATTTCCATCAGCAACTCCGGCGGATCCTGTAAATCTGCATCCATCATAGATATATAATCTCCTGTCACATGCTCCAGTCCCGCATAAATTGCACTTTCTTTTCCAAAGTTCCGGGAAAATGATATATATTTTACCCGCTCATCTTTCTTTGCAAAATCTCTCAAAATTTCTAATGTCCGGTCTCTGGATCCATCATCTACGAAGACAAATTCATAATCTACATTATACTCCTGTTTCATCTTACCCGCTATCTTGCCGATTGCTTCATAAAAAAACGGCAATGCTTCCTGTTCATTATAGCAAGGAACAATTACTGATATTCTATCTGACATTTTTCTTTCCTTTCTAATCTTCACTTTTATATGACTTTACTGTTTATTTTTTGTCTTTTTCTTCAGATTTCTGATTGGCTGTGTCATCTTCCAGCTTTTTGATTCTTCAATTGCCCGGAGTCTCTGCCTTAGATTTTCCAATTCTCTTTCCAGTTTACTGATATGATTCTGTTGTAAATCCTTTATCTCTAAAAGTTTTTCAATATGATCATCTTTATTCTTTATTTTTTCTCTCTCCTGCTCCAACTGATACTTCAGTTGATGCTCCTTCTCATCATCTTTTTCTAGCCATAATAATTTTTTGCAGGTTTCTTCATAATATTTTTTCGGCGTATAGTGATATTTTTCCAACAGCACACGTCCGTATACCGGATCATTCATAAGTTCTCCCAGTTTGAACAGACCAAGAACCGGATTGCTGTCACTGTATCCGATGCATTTTTCCAGAAGAAATGCCTGTTCGCACACAATCTCTTCATGTGTTGAAGCATCTTTATCTCTGAAAAATTCTCCAAACGCAGCTTTACATAATTCATCTGTCATTCCCTCAAAGAAATGATATCTGATATCCATATATTCATTAAAGAACCGGGTGTCTTTTTCTACGGTAGAGGCACTATTCTGTGTAGAAGTTCTTCTGTACTTTACCAGTTTTTCTTCTACAAAATAGAAATCCGTCTGTTTAATCAGTCTTATCAGAAATTCAAAATCATGTGTCTGGCAGTAATTCAATTTAAACCCGCCAACTATGTCCAGCAATTCTTTTTCAAATAAAAGTGTCGGAAGCAGTGAATTGCCCACAAAGAAGAAAAAGCGGATCCATTCTTCCCTGTTTTTCTGTCTGCTGTTATAAAGCCTTAGTAATTCCGATTCCTGTTTGTCAATATTTTCCCCGTTTTCATCAATCAGCTCAACCTGAGTAAAACACACTTTAGCAGATGGATTCTTCTGCATAAAATCCATCTGCTTTTCTAATTTTTCTTTTTCCCATATATCATCGCTGTCCAGTCTGGCAATATATTTTCCCTTTACGGCCGCAAAACCAGTATTCGTCGCGATACAAATGTGACAATTCTCCTTTAGGAAAATTGGTTTTATCCTGTCATCCTTATATTCTTTTATAATATTTACAGACGCATCTGTAGAACCATCATCAACGATGATCAGTTCCCAGTTCCTGTATGTCTGCATCAGTACACTGTCGATCGACTTTTTTAAAAACTTTTCCTGATTATAATTCACCATTACGATACTTACAAGTTCATTTTCCATACGATATCTCTCCACCGCTTTATTTTCATTTATTAATTGTCAATCTGTATTATTTTATCACATTTTTATCCACTTGACTATTTTAATTTTTTCAATACCCAGCTTTGTGCCTTGCTTCCATTACTGCTGTATAACTGAACATTCGTCCCACTTGTGCTTCTGCCACCATAAACATCCAGTCCTTTTCCCAACTTTGACCGGATATAGAAATAGCCGTTTCTGAGATCTACAATTTTCCAAAGCTGTGCTTCACTTCCATTCCATGTATACTGTTGAATATTTGTACCATCATTTGTATAACCGCCATAAATATCCAGTGACTTTCCTGTCTTTGCAGAAATAATTCTGTAATATCCGTTTCCGGCATATTGAATTTTGAACTGCTGTGCTGTCGATCCATTATATTGATATATCTGGATATTTGCACCGTTTGTTGTATAGCCTCCGGCAATATCCAGCAGTTTACTTGTATCCAATGCGCTTTTGACTACATACGTTCCTTCTTCCAGCGAATAGCTTTCCTGTTTTTGCAATGTCCATTTCTGCGCATTGGATGATTCATTCAATGTTCCCAGTTCAACGTTACTTCCCGCCTCACATTTTTCGGATGCTGTTTTAATCACGGTCCCCAATTTGGATTTCAGATAGTAGGAATTTGTTCCTGTGCGTACAAACTTCCAGAGCTGTCCGTCATTTCCATTCCATTCATACTGTTGGAGATTTGCACCATTTTTGCTGCTCTTTCCTGCCACCTCCAGCACTTTCCCTGTTTTTTCTACCATGATCCGATAGTACCCGTTTCCCATATGTTTGATTTCATAACGCTGCGCAGCCGTATTATTCGATGTGTAGAGCCAGATATTAGTACCACTTCCAAAATAGCCTCCATACACATCCAGTACATTCTTACTATTTCCAACAGATGCAATTGTGTATGTACCATCTGCAACTACATTTTCCTGTTCATTTACAAGTGAGCTGTCAAGCTTCCAGCTCTGTGTCAGTGCAGCTCCGTATGTATTGGTCTGAACGTTATTTCCATCTGCCGCTTTTTGTGACTTCACATCTATGAAGGTTCCAAGTTTTGACTTGATATAGTATCCGCCATTTTTCCCTGCGGCAAATCTCCAGAGTTGTGCATCACTTCCGTTCCAGCTATACTCCTGGATGTTCGTTCCGGCACTGCTCTTTCCTGATTCAATATCTAAAACTTTTCCTGTCGCTTTACTTACAATCCGGTAATAACCTTTTCCGATATATTCGATACTGTATTTCTGTGTACTGCTTCCCTCAAAACAACCAAGCTGAATATTTCCTTTCACCTGGCTCATAACTTTTTCAGTATCGCCTGCACTGGTCAGGACATAGCTTCCATCCTTCACCGGCTGGAGTAATTGTCCCGTAAGCGGGGCAACCTTCCATTTCTGCCCCGTCGAATAATTCATGCTCTCTGCCTGTATATTCGTACCGTTCGCCGTATTCCCTCCGGATAAAGCAAGTGTCGTTCCCATTCTGGATTTAATATAATAACTGCCATCTCCGGTATCTACTAATTTCCATAACTGCCAGTTTTTTCTACTCCATTCGGACTGTTGGACATTCGCTCCCGAAGCAGCTGATCCATTGCTGATTTCCAGTGTCTTATTGGAGTTTTCCGGAGCAATCCTGTAATAACCGTTTCCTACATAAGTAAATGCATATTGCTGTCCGAATGTCCCATTCGATGTATATAACTGGATGTTTGCACCATTTTCAACAGAACCATTGGATACATCTGCAAGCATATTCCCATTCACACTGGCACCAACCGTGTAAATCCCATCTTCGACCGGACGGTATTCCGACAGATTCAGTTTCCATTTTTGTGCATTGGATCTGTTCAAAGTGGCTGTCTGAATTGTGACACCGTCCGATGCGGTAGAATTTTTCACTTCCAGGTAGGTTCCTGCCTTTGCTTTTATGTAATAATATCCGTTCCCTGCATCCTCGAATTTCCATAATTGTGCACTGGTCCCGTTCCAGTCATACTGATGGAGCGCGACACCTGATGCAGTTGATGCATTCGGTATATCAACTGCTTTTCCTGATTTTTCAGATATGATTCTGTACCATCCGTCTCCTGCCGGACTTATTTCAAATCGTTGTTCCGAAGTATTTTTTTGTCCTGTCAATACGATCGATGCCCCGTTCGACACGCTTCCTTCGGATACTGAAAAGATCTTGTCCGTATTCAGTGCCGAGCTGATCGTATATGTCCCTTCTTCAACTTTTATCTCAGTATTACTATTCTGGTTTGAATCAGATGCACCAAAATCAACATTCAAATCGACATTACCGTTAATTCCATTCACACTGCCCTTGGATGAGCACTGCCACATCTGATATTTTCCACTGTAAGTACAGGTTGTATTATATTGCGCTACCCATTTGTCCCACTGGACAAATCTTGAGTCTGTAAGATATGTCGTGAACCAATCCGTATTGGCATACATTGCTGCTTTATATCCGGCAGCCGTAATCGTGTCATAGAATGTCTGTGCAATATCGCCAATGGTTT
The DNA here is from genome assembly GCA_934295165.1 of uncultured Dorea sp. Classification (GTDB taxonomy): domain Bacteria; phylum Bacillota; class Clostridia; order Lachnospirales; family Lachnospiraceae; genus Dorea_A. The sequence continues at coordinate 79,651 of CAKRAT010000001.1, forward strand.
TTTCACTTACATTATTCCGCACACTGTCATCTTCCAGATCATAATAAACCGGATATTTCAGTTTGTATCCTTTTATCAGACGCAGTACATGTTCTGCTTCGCTCTTCGCACGTGAAGTATCCGTTGCATAAGAATAAATATATACACCAAACGGAATATTATATTTGGTACATGCGTCTGCATTTTCTTTCCATTTAGTGTCATCCTGATTCGTCTGATTCATTCCAAATCCACAACGGATGATTGCATAATCGACACCCGCATTCTTCACCTTCTGCCAGTCAATCGTCCCATTCCACTGACTTACATCAATTCCCTTTGCAACCATTCCTGAAACCGCCGGCCATGTTGTAAATTCACGAAATGCTCTTGCACTTCTTGCAAATGACTGTTCTGTTTTCTGTCCATTTTCATAACGCCAGCTATTTGCCAGATCATTCCGCTCTGCTTCATATATATCTGTTTCTGTATTCTCTGTCTGAGATTCTGCCTCTGCTGTTTCGTCTGTATCTTCTGTATTTTCACTTCCATCTGTCGCAATCTGATTTTCTTCATTGGTATTCACCTGCACGTTGTCCATATTCTCCGCGGACACCATCACACCTGGTAATATCATACACCAAGTTAAGACTACACTCAAAATTGTATTCCTGATTCTTTTCATTCTGCTTTGTCCTGTTCCTTCCTTTTTCTATCCTGATAAATATTTGCATAATTATTTTTAATATAACAGGTTTTTCATCCGGTTACGGAATCTCTGCAGTTGTCTCTGCCACCATATGCGGCTCTCCGTCCCCATCGACAATGTAAATCTGTATATTATAAGTTCCTGGATTTTCATTCAGATTATCAAAATCTACATCCGCTTTACAATGTCCGTCCTCAAACATAGCCATTGGCAGCCATTGCAGATCACTCTGGTCTTCGTTCTTCCATATTGCCAGTGATACCGATTGTATTCCATTGGTAATATACTGCATATTCTTTACGGTAACAGGCAGAGTCAAACTGTCTTCCTGATATTTTCCAGTCACGACTTCAGCTGTCGGAACTTTTCCTTCGCATTCCAGTAATGCCTGTCTGTTCTTATCAATCTTGGCCAATTTGTTCATTAATTTTGATTTTTTCTTCAGTTCAGTTTTTTCCTTCTCCACACCGTAACGTTCACTCAGCGTCTGCGTTGAAGAATATAAATTCGTTCCAAGTCCCAGACGGTTTCCATCAATATTGGCTCCAAGCGCAGCCAGTGTTGTTGGAAATACGTCAAATGTCGTATATGTTCTTTTATCATCAGTCTCTTTCTCTGCCGGGGAATTGATATAAGTTGTATATACTTTTCTCTGATAACTTTTCTCTACATCATCGCAAAAATCACTGTCCATCGTCAGATGATCTCCGGAAATTACAATTGTTGTATCATCAGCAAAATCCTGTTCCTGTATCCAGTCCACAAATTCTTTCACCTGTTTACTTGAGCATGCCATAACATTTGCATACTGATTATCTCCAAATGTATCCGGGCAGAGTTCACATACATATCCATCTTCAAAATGTGTATCTACTGTCAGCATGGTAAAATTAAATGGATCATCTTGTTTAGAAAGCTCCAGTAGTCTTTCTTTCGCAAATCCAAACAATTTTTCATCTTCATATCCCCACCATACTTTATAATCTTCCGGGATCATTTTATTCTCAACTGCATATTCATAATCCACGATATCGTACTGCCCATGATCTGTGAAATATAATTTTCTTCCGCCAAATGTCGCATCCGAACCAATCAGAAGTGTCTGGGAATAGCCTTCTTTCTGTAAAATATCGCCTAATGTTATAATACCCGGGAAGAACGATTCCTGTGTATCCATCGCATTGTCATCAATGGAAATATTCAGCGGCAATCCGGATGTCTGTCCGAACATAGCCCCCATCGTCCATGTCGTTCCCGGCATAGGGATTCCTCCATTTAGTTCATCACTGTCTCCGGAAAAGTTTTCATTCTTTTTTGACAGTTCGGTCAATTCCGGGATCAGATCCGTCTCAAATGCTCCACCTGATGCTTCGTCCGCATAGGTCATTTCCATCGATTCCAGGAAAATATAGATCAGATTCTTTTTCTGCTCCGGAAATTCAATATTGACCTCTGCAGGGTCTACATAATTTTTGTCAATAAATGTGGAATAAGTGCTCTGTCCTTTCACGTAATCCCCGGCATCCAGTTTCTTCCATGTAATCCCGGCCGTCGCCCCTATAAGGACAACTGCACCCGCAAGACCTGCCACGGTCATTCTTCGTGTAAAAACCGTCTCATTCTTTTTCTGTGCATATATAATAATCACAGCGCACAGAAATATGATCGCCGGAACAGCACATTTTCCGCAATAGTCTTGGATCATATCTGTGTTGGTTCCTTCCAATGGCGCTGTCAGATGATATACCAGTTCATCCATCGACAGATTCGTCCATGTGCGGAACATCCACCTTGCGCTGCATGCAAGTAATATTGCAAGAGTTTCCAGGATAATACCAAATACGATACCCACAATTTTTAAAATTTTTCGCCCTCTTTTCATTTTTTCTCTCCGCATGACCTATTTTTTAAATACAATCAGTCGTTGGCCGATGTAATTGAACACTACAAACGCCCCCATTCCCACCAGCATGGAACAATTATCCTGAATACTTTTGCTCTGATTCTGTAAGATCCATGAAACAACTGGCTTTGCCAGTCCATAGGCCAACAGATAACACACTGTAATGTTCACAATAAATTTGAGTAACTGTCCGAGAGATTTTTCATTATTCTGGAATGTAAAATACTTATTCAGAAAATAACTTACTATACTTCCCACCACATAATTGGATGCCGAAGACACCCAGTAGCTGAAATGCAAAAGATTATATGCCACAAACATCACTGTCGTTCCCACCAAAGTATTTATAATTCCTACCAGTACAAATTTCCAAAATGTAATATCAAGTATCTTTTGTAATTTTTCTTTCATTTATTACTTTCCTTTCTTTTTCAAGACACATAGCAACGCAAGAAACGGCTCACACTCAAAGCATAAGCCGTTTATTTTCTCCGTTAATTTTACTCTCCAAGTCCGTCTTCTATTGCATCCAGCATTGACTTCATTGCTTCTTCCTCATCTTCTCCATCACAGATAAGTTCTATTTCATCTCCTGATTTCACACATGCTCCAAGAACGCTTAATACGCTTTTGGCATTTGCCATAACATCACCATCATACGCAAATTCTACTTTGCATTTATATCTGCTTGCTATGTTACAGAACATTCCCGCCGGTCTGAGATGTAGTCCCGTCGGATTCATTATTGTAACTTTCTGTCTGATCATACTGTACTCTCCTCGTTTCTATCTGTTATTCATCCTGTTTATTCTGAGCATTTTCATCTTCTTTTGACGGACTGCCGCTTTGTTTTTCTTCCTGCACTTTACTGCTTTGTTTGGATTTTTCAAGTATAATCTCTACATTCACTTCATTTACAAGCGAACAACCATCCGGCAGTTCCACAGACACTGGAACATTATATGTACCAGGTGTTGTATAATTCTTCAGATCAATACTTACTTTTTTCGCAGGTGAAAACAGATTCAAAGCATCACTTGGTCCTTTCACCTGTATTTCCAGGTCAACAGTCGCTCCATAACCAATACTCAGTCCCTCCGTCATATTATTTACTACGATAGATCCCGTTGATACTTCAAATGTCTTGGCTCCCGGCTGCTGTACCGGAATTGATACGACTACCTTATTCGCATTCTGTTCTGCCAGAGATACACCGTCTGGCAGGTACGGTGATATATCAATTGTCTTATCGGTTCTCTGTGTCAGATCTGCCAGTTGTAATGCACTTGACGGAATATTGATCTCTGAGATATCTGTCAGCGTTGATTTATCTCCTGTTATATCCACTTCCTCTGGTTCCACTGTAATCTTTCCGAGTTTATATCCATCTGCTGCCGATACATTAGCTGTATCTATTTTAACCGGAACACTTTTAACCTGCAGTAAATCCACTTCTACACTGACTCCTTCTTTTCCAAGGTTATTAGCCAGAAGTGTCTGATCTATTACATTATTGTTCGCATCATACAATACCAGCTTTGCTTCCACTGTCTCATCTTCAGACAATCCTGAAACATCTGCTTCCGCCGTTACTTTAGCGATACTGTTAATGATTCGTTTTGGTCCCCGCAGCGTCACCTTTTCCGGAACTGCTTTCAACTCTCCAACTTCATATCCCGCACGTACTGTACCGGTCGTTGTCGGTGTAATCGGGAAATTATTCTTTGCTTCTTCATCAATCTGGATTTGCAGATTTTTTGGATTTGCAGTTGCCTTTTCATATTTTCCCGTATATCCTTTAATCGTCACTTCAATCGGTACCTGCGTACGAAGCGTCAATTCTTTCATATTCGCAGTTGCCTGAATATCTTCTGCTTTAATCTTATCTAATACCGACCGCTGTGCCGTAACTGTCACATTTATTTCCTGTGTGTTATCTACGATCTGATACGTGTTATTATTATCCGTGATCACTTCTTCATGCACAACCTGAACCGGAATATTGGAAAAAGTCTTATCATCTACCGGATCATCAATATTCACTACTATGAGCCACAGGAATACAGCAATCAGAAACGCAAGGATTTTCAGCGTAAGATTATTAGTTATTCTTTCCCTCATGCTTCCGCCATCCTTTCCACATTGCCCTTATTCCATTTGTTTCACTGTTTCTGTGCTGAATCTCTTCCAGTTTTGCTCTAAGTTCAGCCTCATTGATTCTTCTCACGAGCTGACCTCCCTGTGCCACAGACACGGCTCCTGTCTCCTCCGACACTACAATGATCAGCGCATCACTGACTTCACTCATTCCAACTGCCGCACGGTGTCTGGTCCCCAGATCTTTACTGATTCCCATATTGTCCGAAAGCGGGAGATAACACGTTGCCGACACAATTCTGTCACCGCGTACGATAATTGCTCCATCATGAAGCGGTGTATTGTGTTCAAATATATTAACAAGCACCTGGCTTGATACCAGACAATCCATCTGTATCCCAGTACTTTCATATTCCGTCAGACGGATTGCCTGTTCCACTACGATCAGTGCCCCCGTCTTAACTTTTCCCATCGCAAAGCAGGCACTGATAATATTTTCTCTTGTTTCTTCACTGAACCTGATTTCCCTGTTTGGTGCAGATGGCACGACAGATGTCAGAAACTGTTTTTCTCCCAGCTTTTCCAAAGCTCTCCGAAGTTCCGGTTGAAATACAACGATTGCCGCCGTTGCCATGACCGTCAGAGAATTTCTTGCAATAAAAAGAATCGTGTGCATTTTAAATATGGCTGCGAGAAGAATAAATCCCGCAAGGACTATAATTCCACGCAAAAGCATCCATGCCTTTGTATTCTTAATCCATACAATAATCTGATAAATCAAAAACGTAAGGATTAAGACTTCTATTATATCTGTCACATGCATTCTTGGTATATACAGCCCAATTCCATATTTATCAATAAAATCCATAATCGTCTGTTCCATTCTTCCCACCTCCCTGCTTTATTTTATATTTTTTTACTTTCTTCTGTGTTTTTCAGGACGGAATTCATTTTCCAGACTCTGTGTCAGCAGCATCTTATCGACATCTCTCATGTCATGCTTTTTCTGTGCCGGACCTCTTTTCGGCGATCTCTTTCTCGACTGACTCGCCCTGATCTGTGCCGGACTTCTATATTCTGTGTCACCATAAGACGGTTTTCGCGCACTCTCTCTTCTTGGATTGTGTCCGGTATGTGATTCCAGATCAATTGCTTTGGTTTCTTCATCTGCCACATCATCCTGGGACAAACGTTTTACTGCTTCCGCATCAATGATCTCTGTTTCCTGACGTTCATTGATCTTCTTCACCGTCTTCTCCGGAGTAGTCACCGCAACCTTCGGGATTGCTTTTACATAATAATAATATTCATCATCTTCAAACTGCAGATGTTCACTTCTTGCATAATCCACCGAAAACAGAAACAATTCCAGTACAAGACCCACAACAGCTGCCAGAACATTTCCTATAATTAACGAACCATAAGAGACATTAACTCCCAGCACAATACTGCCGGCTGCTGTCACAACAACATTAGCGATCACACCAGCTATAATTCCGATTTTCCATGCATGATCTACTTCCTGTCTGCGGATTGTATAAATTACGAAAAATCCAATAATAAACGCTACAATATAAATCCACATTTCTTTATTCTGGAATACTTTCTGTACATAAGCTGTAATCTCAGAAAACACAGCCTTACTGCCAGACACTTTCAATGTCGTATTCGTCTTTTTAAGATACTCCATCATATAAAATACAACCGTACCGCATCCCATCGGAACCAGGCTTACCGGCGTGTAAATAAGTGCGCATGCAACAGGTACTACAAACGGTATCTTCAATGCAAATGCAATCGGAGTAAGAACTACAACAAATGCCATCTTCGGTGCCAGACGGATATAAAAGATATACATGATCAGAAAGATCAACGCTGACACTGCAAATATTCCAACAGAAGCTGCCAGTGTATGAGCAAGAACCAGCACTGTTGCAAGAACCACCATGATCATCGGCGGCAGAAATGTTGCAACCACTGCCAGCGCTAATGAAATAACAGGGGAAGAAAGTGATTTCATAAATCCCGTATTCTGATTGATCATTGTAAATGTTATCATTGCCAGTATGAACTGAAAAGCTTTATCAAACCACTTTGAGTGCTTTCCATAAATTTCCTGTATTCTTTCCCGTATTACATATATATTGTCCATCTATCTTTTCTCCTTTTCATACATCTTCAGCAATTGTATCAGATTATGATTATATCTTTTTACTCTTTTTCTCGCCTTTTTATGTTTTTCATTATAAATATGACTTGCGATTCCACAATATATAATCACGACACCTATATAGCCTGCCAGAATACACAGAAACAGCACGATGATCAATCCATTCGACATATTGCTCATAAGACTTTCTACTCCTGCCAGCAATAATAACGCTACCAGACATACATAGCCAATTGTCACGCTCAGAAAAGCATAGATTACATGCAGACTGGCATAATCCTTTCTATAATAAGAGCTGATTTTAAAGTCCTCTTTTCCATGTGTCTCCTCATAGAGAGCAAGCTTTGTCATCAATTTTACTTTTCTCTCATCCAACATATATCCACCTCAATATGATATTAATTCCATTAAAACATCATTTTAAGTATAACAAATCTCAGTATCCTTGTCCAATACTTATGGTTAAAAAGTAAACATTCTTTACACCTTTTTGCTTCAACACCCTCGCAGCTGCATCTAAAGTATTCCCCGTTGTATATATATCATCAACCAGAAGTACACTTCTTACCGGCCGAAATGTCTCTTTTACCGCAAATGCATGCTTCAGATTCTTTTTTCTTGCATCATGTCCCAGCTTTTTCTGTGGATTGGTATTCTTTCTTCTGATCAGATTTTTACTGTCCACTGGAATATTCATCTTCCGTCCGATTATTCCGGCAAGAATCTGCGCCTGATTATATCCTCTTTTTCTCCTGCGTATCCAATGCAATGGAACCGGCATAATAATATCCGGATCCCACCATCTGATTGTTTTATAAAAATGTTTCACGAGTTCCTGGCTGTACAGTTCCCCGTAACTCCTCTGATTGTGGTATTTGAACTGATAAATCGACTGATTCACGGGATCTTTGTGATTCCACAGACTTAATCCCTGTTCATAATAATGATGTGTATGCAGGCAGTCATAACAGTATTCCTTTTCCATACTACGGATCTGCTTTCCGCATTGCATACACCTTGGTTCTTTGATTCTTAATGATTCCAGCTTTTCCCTGCATTCTGTACAGATACCTTCCCTGCAGACTTTCTGACAGAATGGACAGGTTTCCGGCCAGAACAACACGATGATTTTTTCTTTTATATATTGTATTATATTTTTATACATTGAACTCCCGGATTCGCTCTGCAAGACTGGTATTGCGGTTCTGCTGGTTTGTGTTGCGTATCATCTCCTGGAACACGCTTTCACTTCCGATCACCGTTACACATTTTCTTGCTCTTGTGACAGCTGTATAGAGCAGATTTCTATAATAAAGCTGCCTTGGTCCCTGTAATAATGGGATGATGACTGCCGGATATTCGCTTCCCTGTGCCTTATGAATCGTGATCGCATAAGCAAGTTCCAGCTCATCCAGCAGATTATATGGATATTTTACCTGCTTCTTCTCATCATATTCGACCGTCACTGTCTCTTCATATGTATTAATCTTCTTAATGATACCCATATCTCCATTAAATACGCCGATTCCTTTATCAATCGTCATTCCGTAACGGGTGGTAATCTCCCACTCAAGCTGGTAATTATTCTTAATCTGCATCACCTTGTCCCCCTCACGAAACAGGTGATCTCCATATTCTTTTTCCTGTTTGCCCGGCTTTGGCGGATTCAGGTATTCCTGCAGGATCTTATTGATCCGTTCCACTCCAAGCTGGCCTTTCCGCATCGGTGTCAGCACCTGGATATCTGCTCCTGATGCATCCACAAATTTCGGAAGTTTCTTCTGGATCAGTGTGATGATATTGCTGATAATCATATTGGTATCATCACGTTTCAAAAAGAAGAAATCCATGCTTTTGTTATCCAGCACTACCGGCTCACCCCGGTTGATCTTGTGGGCATTAACGATAATATCACTCTCACCTGCCTGCCGGAAAATCTTTGTAAGCTTTACTACCGGAAAACATTCCGATAAAATAATGTCTTTCAACACGCTTCCCGGACCTACACTTGGAAGCTGATTCACGTCTCCCACCAGGATCACACGGGTTCCCGGCACGATTGCATTCAGCAGTGCATACATAAGCGGCAGATCCACCATCGACATCTCATCTATGATGATCACATCTGCTTCCAGCGGGTTCTCTGCATTCCGTTGAAATCCACCAATCATCTCATCATCCGGATTTCCGGATACTTCCAGCAGCCGGTGTATCGTCTGCGCCTCACATCCAGTTGCTTCCGTCATACGCTTCGCTGCTCTTCCGGTCGGTGCTGCCAGACAGATATCCAGCCCTTCACTTTCGAAGAAATGGATCATCGCATTAATCGTCGTCGTCTTACCTGTGCCGGGTCCTCCGGTCAGTATCATCAAACCATGTCTGACCGCTTCCATCACCGCATCTTTCTGCATCTCATCCAGATAAAGATCCGTATTTTTTTCGATCTGATTGATTCTGTGAAGAAGTGCCACATCTGCCGCTTCAAAATCAAGATTCAGATCGTGCAGCATCTTTGCGGTATTCAATTCCATATAATAATAGTGGGAAGTATACACCTGAACTTCCTGTCCGGACTGCTTCATGACAATCTTTTTTTCCATCATAAGATCCATAAGATATTTCTCCATATCCTGGATCTGTACTCCCAAAAGATCTCCCGTCTCTCTCAGCAGCACGTCCTGATACAGATAGATATGTCCTTCATTCACACTCTGCTGTAAAGTATAGAAGATTCCGCTCCTGATCCGAAAGTCAGAATCTGTATGTATACCGATCTTCATTGCGATCTCATCAGCGGTCTTAAATCCCACTCCCGGCACATGATCCGCCAGATGATAGGGATTCTCTTCAATCGTACGATAGACATTACGGCCATAATGTTGATATATCTTCGCTGCCAGTGTTGTGGAAATTCCAAACTTCTGCAGATAGATCATTGCCTGACGCATATCCTTCTTCTCTTCTACCTGCGAAGCAATCTCTCGTGCTTTCCGTTCACTGATTCCTTTGATCTCTGCCAGCCGTTCCGGCTCTTCTTCGATGATTCGGAAAGTATCTTCTTTGAATTTTTTTACTATCTTTCCCGCCAGAGAGGCACCGACTCCTTTGATTGCACCGGATCCCAGATATCGTTCGATTGATACCAGATCCTCCGGCTCACAGATCTCGGATTCCTCTACAGCGAACTGAAGGCCATACATCTTATGTGTTGTATAGCCTCCTTTCAGTCTTAGTAGTTCACCTTCTTCAATGTAATGAAAACTGCCGACACAGGTCACTTCTCCATCTGAATTATTCAGATGGAATACCGTGTACCCGTTGTCTTCATTACGGTAAACAATATGTTCTACGTATCCTTTTATCTCTTCCATTTAATTTCACTCACCTGGGTTATTTTCTGAATCCCTTTATCCGCCCCAGTTATCTGCAGCTTTTCCGGCAGACACGTGGTACTTTAAATTCCTTTTCTGTCCCCCATGAATTCTACATATTCTCCGGTTCCGATTGCTACAACCTTCATCGGGTCATCTGCAGTCATCGTATTGATACCGGTCTTCTCTTCAATCAGTTCTTCCATACCGCGTAACATAGATCCGCCTCCGGTCAGCATGATTCCTCTGTCGAGGATATCTGCGGAAAGCTCTGGCGGTGTTCTCTCCAGAACACTGATAACAGCCTCTACGATCTGCCCCGTTGTCTCACGAAGAGCTTCTTCTGTCTCTGTCGAAGTTACTGTTACTGTCTTCGGAAGTCCTGTCACTAAATTTCTTCCTCTGACTTCCAGTGTCTCATCTTCGATCAGCGGATAGGTTGTCCCAATTTTGATCTTAATGTCTTCCGCTGTTCTTTCACCGATCAGAAGATTATGTTTCTTTCTCATATAACGGACGATCGCCTCGTCGAAATCATCTCCGGCAATCTTCAGTGATGTATTCACAACTGTTCCTCCAAGTGAGATAACGGCGATATCGGATGTACCGCCTCCGATATCAACGATCATATTACCGCATGGCTTTGAGATATCAATTCCCGCACCGATTGCTGCCGCTACCGGTTCTTCAATCAAATGAACCTCTCTTGCACCTGCCGCATAAGTAGCCTCTTCTACTGCCTTACGTTCTACCTCCGTAACTCCGCTTGGTACACAGATGCTGATTCTTGGCTTCTTAAATGTACGCTTGCCAAGTGCTTTCTGCACGAAATATTTGATCATTTTTTCTGTTACTGTATAGTCTGAAATCACGCCCTGTCTCAAAGGTCTGACTGCCACGATATTCCCCGGAGTTCTTCCGAGCATTAATCTTGCCTCTTCTCCGATCGCCTTGATCGCATTTGTATCTCTGTCATAAGCAACAACAGAAGGCTCTTTTAAAATGACACCCTTTCCTTTTACATACACCAGTACGCTGGCGGTTCCCAAATCAATTCCAAGATCTACTGACATTCCCAATTCTCCCTTCATCAAGCTGTCTATATTCCTATCTTTGGTGAGATATGATTATATCACATGCTATTTTTGAGCATGTTCCCATTATAATCAAATTCATTTAAAATAAAAAGACCCATTTTGCTTAAATCTTTGTGAAGCTTTTTACATAAATATTACAATATGACGAATCCGCCCGATGCGTTGAACAAAATGTCATATTTCTAACGTTCTAACATTGGTTTTATATACTTTCCTGTATAAGACACCGGACTTTCCGCAATTTCCTCTGGTGTTCCCTCTGCAATCACGGTACCACCTTTATCGCCGCCTTCCGGACCGATATCAATGATGTAATCTGCGGTCTTTATCACGTCCAGATTGTGCTCGATTACAATCACTGTATTGCCATCTTCTGTCAGTCTGTGCAGAATCTCCGTCAGCTTATGCACATCGGCAAAATGCAGTCCTGTCGTCGGCTCATCCAGGATATAAATAGTCTTTCCTGTACTTCTCTTACTCAGCTCTGTTGCCAGCTTGATACGCTGAGCTTCCCCACCGGACAGGGTCGTAGACGGCTGTCCCAGACGGATATATGAAAGTCCGACATCATATAAAGTCTCCATCTTTCTGCGGATACTTGGTACATTTTCAAAGAAATGCATCGCTTCTTCTACCGTCATGTCCAGAACATCATAGATACTCTTTCCTTTATATTTTACTTCCAGTGTCTCTCTGTTGTAACGTTTGCCCTTACATACTTCACATGGGACATAGACATCCGGCAGAAAATGCATCTCGATCTTGATGATTCCATCTCCGCTGCAGGCTTCGCATCGTCCGCCTTTGACGTTGAAGCTGAATCTTCCTTTTTTATAGCCTCTTGCCTTTGCATCCGGTGTTGCGGCAAACAGATCTCTGATCAGATCGAATACTCCGGTATAGGTTGCCGGATTGGATCTTGGAGTCCTTCCAATCGGAGACTGGTCAATGTTGATCACCTTATCCAGCTGCTCCAGTCCTTCGATGCCTTTGTGTTTACCAGGAATGGTTCTTGCACGGTTCAGGTCTCTTGCCAGACGTTTATAAAGAATCTGATTCACAAGCGAACTCTTTCCCGAACCAGACACACCAGTAACACAGGTCATCACACCAAGCGGAAAGTTCACATCGATATTCTTCAGGTTATTTTCCTGCGCTCCAAGTACTTTCAGCCATCCTGTTGGTGTTCTTCTTATCTTCGGAACAGGAATCTTAATTCTTCCACTCAGATAGGCTCCGGTTACCGATTTTTCATTCTGCATAATTTCTCCGGCATTTCCTACTGCAACCACTTCGCCGCCGTGCTCTCCTGCTCCCGGTCCGATATCCACGATAAAGTCCGCTTCTCTCATCGTATCTTCATCATGCTCAACCACGATCACAGAGTTACCAAGATCCCGCAGATGTTTTAAAGTTCCGAGTAATTTATCATTGTCTCTCTGATGCAGTCCGATACTTGGCTCGTCCAGAATATATGCCACACCCACAAGCCCGGAGCCGATCTGTGTTGCCAGACGGATTCTCTGTGCTTCACCTCCGGAAAGCGTTCCTGTTGCTCTTCCAAGTGTCAGATAGTTCAGTCCGACATCCATCAGGAACTGGATTCTGGAATTGATCTCTTTCAGGATCTGTCCGCCGATCATCATCTGCTGGTTCGTAAGCTTCAGTTCTTTTAAAAATGCCTGCAGTTTTTCAATCGACATTCCTGTCAGTTCGGAAATATTTTTGTCTCCGACAGTAACTGCCAGTGCTCCCGGTTTCAGACGCTGGCCTTTACATGCATGACACGGTGTGATATTCATGAATTCTTCGTATTCTGCTTTCATCGTTTCCGATGAAGTCTCACGGTAACGGCGCTCTACATTTCGGATCAGACCTTCAAATGCCACATCATAAACGCCTTCTCCGCGCTGTCCTTTATAATAAACTTTCACTTCTTTTCCATTTGTTCCATGAATCAGGACATCATGGATTTCTTTCGGATAATCCTCGAACGGTGTGTCCAGTGAAAAATCATATTCTCTGCTCAGTGCATCCAAAATTGCATACGTGAAGCTCTTTTTGTCCGTGCAGGACTGCCATCCCATAACGGTGATCGCACCTTCACTGATGCTGAGACGTTTATCTGGAATCATCAGATCTTCATCAAATTCCATCTTGTATCCCAGTCCGAAACACTCCGGACAAGCACCGAATGGATTATTGAATGAAAAGCTTCTCGGTTCAATCTCTTCAATACTGATTCCACAGTCCGGGCAGGAAAAGCTTTCACTGAACTGAACCGGCTCCCCGCCGATCACATCTACAGTCATCAGCCCTTCTGCCAGATTCAGTACATTTTCAATCGAATCAGTCAGACGCTGTTCGATGCCTTCTTTTACTACCAGACGGTCCACAACAATCTCTATATTATGTTTGATGTTCTTATCCAGCTTGATTTCTTCCGACAGTTCGTACATATTGCCATCAATTCTGACGCGGACATATCCACTCTTCTTGGCGCGTTCCAGTAATTTTACATGGGTTCCCTTTCTTCCTCTTACAACCGGAGCCAGAAGCTGGAGCTTAGTTCTCTCCGGCATTCCCATGATCTGTTCTACCATCTGGTCTACTGTCTGCTTCTTGATCTCGCGGCCACATTTCGGACAATGCGGGATTCCCACTCTTGCATATAATAATCGGAAATAATCATAGATTTCCGTTACGGTTCCCACAGTAGATCTTGGGTTGCGGTTCGTAGATTTCTGGTCAATGGATATTGCCGGAGATAGTCCTTCGATGCTCTCTACATCCGGCTTTTCCATCTGTCCCAGGAACTGTCTAGCGTAAGAAGACAGTGATTCCATATATCTTCTCTGTCCTTCCGCATAAATTGTATCAAACGCCAGTGATGATTTTCCTGATCCGCTGAGACCGGTCAGTACCACCAGTTTGTCTCTTGGTATGTCTACGTCTACATTCTTCAGATTGTGTTCATTTGCTCCTCTGATCTTGATATATTGTCTTGAATCTTTTTCCTGTGGCATGTGAATGTATGATCTCCTTTTTCTATATCTTTATTTCCTGTAGTGTCTTCTTAAGCTCTATTAACTTATCCCTGAGTTCTGCTGCCGCTTCAAAGTTCAGATCTGCTGCCGCTTTCTTCATCTGCTTCTCCAGTTCTTTGATCAGCTTCTCTAATTCTTTCTCGCTCATGGATTCCGGATCTTTTTCCATCTGTAATTCAGAAGCCGCTACCTTCTTGGATACCGAGATCAGATCCCGTACTGCTTTCTGGATTGTCTTCGGTGTAATGCCATGTTCTTTATTATATGCCATCTGCACTTCACGTCTTCTCTGCGTCTCATCCAGTGCTGCGCGCATGGAATCTGTAATCGTATCTGCGTACATGATAACATGTCCTTCTGCATTACGCGCCGCACGGCCGATCGTCTGGATCAGAGACGTCTCGGAACGCAAAAATCCTTCTTTATCCGCATCCAGGATCGCAACCAGTGTGATCTCCGGAATGTCCAGTCCTTCCCGCAAAAGATTAATGCCGACCAGAACATCGAATACATCCAGGCGCATATCTCTCACGATCTCTGTACGTTCCAGTGTATCAATATCCGAATGCAGATACCGCACGCGTATTCCAAGCTCACGCATATAATCAGTAAGATCTTCTGCCATACGTTTGGTCAGCGTTGTTATCAGTATTTTGTGTTTATTGGCAATCTCTTTATTCACTTCTCCGATCAGATCATCGATCTGTCCTTCTACCGGCCGCACTTCTACTTCCGGATCCAGAAGTCCGGTCGGCCGGATCACCTGCTCGGCTCTTAAAAGTTCATGCTCTTCTTCATATTTCCCCGGTGTTGCAGACACGAACATGACCTGATCGATCTTACTTTCAAATTCCTCAAAACTTAGTGGACGGTTGTCCAGTGCCGATGGCAGACGAAATCCATACTCTACCAGTGTACGCTTTCTCGACTGATCGCCGTGATACATACCGCCGATCTGCGGAACCGTCTTGTGCGACTCATCGATCATTATGATAAAATCATCCGGGAAATAATCCATCAATGTATTCGGCGGCTGCCCCGGAGCAAGTCCTGCCAGATGCCTGGAGTAGTTCTCAATTCCTGAACAGAATCCGGTCTCGCGCATCATTTCTATATCAAAATTCGTACGTTCTGCAATTCTCTGTGCTTCCAGAAGTTTCCCTTCTGCTTTGAAATATTTTACCTGTTCTTCCAGTTCAATCTCAATATTTTTTATTGCTTTCTCCATACGTTCCTTCGGTACAACGTAATGGGAAGCCGGGAATATCGCAATATGATTCAATGTATTTTTAATCTCTCCGGTAAGCATGTCTATCTCTGAGATCCGGTCAATCTCATCTCCGAAGAATTCCACCCGGATAGCCGTATCGCCCCGGTCTGCCGGTACAACTTCTACCGTATCGCCTCGTACCCGGAATGTTCCGCGCTTGAAATCCATATCATTTCTGTCATATTGAATGTCTATCAGCTGGCGCAAGACTTCATCTCTGTCCTTCTCCATCCCCGGACGGAGCGATACCATCATCTGTTCAAAGTTTTCCGGTTCACCAAGACCATAGATGCAGGAAACGCTGGCAATTACGATCACATCCCTGCGCTCGATCAATGCTGCCGTTGCCGATAATCTCAGCTTATCAATCTCTTCATTCACGGAGGAATCCTTCGCAATGTAGGTATCTGAGGATGGGACATAAGCCTCCGGCTGGTAGTAATCATAGTAGGACACAAAATACTCTACTGCGTTGTCAGGGAACATCTCCTTGAACTCTCCGTACAACTGAGCTGCTAACGTCTTATTATGAGCGATGACAAGCGTCGGTTTCTGTAATTGCTGAATCACATTTGCCATCGTAAAAGTCTTTCCAGAACCCGTAACCCCTAGTAAAGTCTGGCATTG
>CAKRAT010000002.1 GCA_934295165.1 uncultured Dorea sp.
ATCCCGGCTGACAAAGCAAAATATCTGGAGGATGAGATGCTTGCCTGTGCACAGATCAGTGCCGACCTGGATATGCGGATGCAGAATGTTCGTAACGTAATAACCGAGAATACAATACCGGATGAGCGGCCTTTATTATCAAAAGAATTGTTATAAAAAGACATATTGAAAAATACACTAAAAAGCACTGTGAAATTCGGTAATATTTCACAGTGCTTTGTCACTACGATATTCTAAAGTGTCCGACAATATCCGTTCTCTCCTGTAGGATATCTTCTTCATAATTCTTCTGATACGGATCATTATGATGAATCACATATGGTACACCTTCCACATTCCGTCTGTCAGAAATCACCCCGATATGATTCTTGAACACTACAATATCGCCGCCCTGCCATTGTTCAATGTCATTTACATCCGTGGTCAGGCTGATCGCTGTATGTTCAAAATATATTTTCAGGTTCTTTACTCTTCGGAAATCAATATTTTTATCCGGCTCATCAATATCATAATCCTTCGGATTCGCTCTTATATCTTCGTCTACCAGTTCCCGCAGGTCATATCCACTTTTCTTAAGCGCATATCCGACAACATCTGTGCAGACACCATATCTGTCATCCGGATAACCGGTCTGATAATATCTGCTCTTGTAAACCGGCCGCTTCTTCACGTAAACCAATGCATTCGTCAAAATATCGGTCTGATCATCCGTACCGTCACCATCTTTATCCACACTGCTATGATACGGTGTGATCTCTGTGCCGTTATATTCATTCTTTGGCCGGTCTGTCTTCGTCAATCCTACCACATCACGTCCTGCCAGGAATCCACCAAGGGTCAGCCAGATGATAATAGCGATCGGAACTAAGATCCGGAATTTCATCTTTCTTATCTTATGATGAAATACGATCATCCCGGTAAATGCACCAAATGCACCGCCGACAAACGCAATCCCTATCAACACTGCCTCTTTGATCCGCCACTGATGATGCATTGCTTTCGCTTTGTCCGTTCCATATAAAATAAATGCAACAATATTTACTACAACGAGATAATAGGATATCGGTGTCGCCGCCGTAAGTAATTTTGCCATCTTTCGCTCCCCTCCTTCGTACCTCCATTGTAGCTTACCTTTGGTTAGCTTTCAATCAGAAAACGGATATAATTATAAACTTCCGAAAAATCAATCTCACATTGTCCACCCCATATATATACTGGTACTTTAGAATCAAAGCCATAGATCACTGGATAATTTTCTTCATCAAAAATATATACGAATACACGTCTTCCTTCTATATCTACCATCCAATATTCTTTTACTCCTGCATTCGCATATTTCTGAAGCTTTATAACCATATCTCTTCTTCGCGTAGACTTTGATAATACTTCCAATATAAAATCCGGCGCACCATATATCCGATTTTTATATAGTTTGTCCCGGTCACATACAATCATCACATCCGGCTCCACGATCGTCTTATTATCACAGTCAAGCTGTACATCCAACGGAGCTATTAATGGTATGCAATTCCCTTTATTTTTTGCAATAAATTCAAGAAATCTTGCGTAAATATATCCTCCCACCATCTGATGTAATGTTCCCGGCGACGCCATATCATAGAGCACACCATCAATCAGTTCTGCTCTTTGCTCATCTGGGAGCGCGTAATAATCTTCTACCGTATACTCTCCTTGCCGCTTCACTGTATATGCTGCACTTCCGTCCTTTACAACAGAGGCATAATACCGTTCCCTGTCCATCGGCAAAAAAATTTTTTCCAAAGCTTTCAATGTATCATAACGAGGTGAAGTTGTCGCACCTCCAAAAATCTTCTGCACGGTTCCAAGTGGTACCCCGGAAAGCTCCGCAATCTGTTCATTGGTGTATCCTTTTTCCTTTTTCTTTTCTTTCATTTCTTGAATATTCATGGCGCACACTCCTTTATAACAAGCCTGGTTATACACCTTTTTAGAAGTAATACTTATTTCTTAGTATATATACTATCATATATTCCATTTATATTCAATCATTTTCAAGCCATTTCAAATCCATTTCATCAATCCACATCCAATATCCGGAAATGATTCCGCTTCACTTCGATCAGTCCGTCTTTCTGCATTTTCCCCAGCTCATTAGACATTGCCGAACGGTCTACACCGAGATAATCTGCAAGCTGCTGCCTGTTATACGGAATGTCGAACTCTTCCTTTTCCTGCTCCATCGCCTGATAAGACAGGTAGGATAATAAACGCCCCCGGATTGTCTTCGGTGAAGTGTGAAAGATACGTCTGGACAGATTCAGATTTTTCTGTGCCGATACCGCAAGCAGGTTCTGTACCAGATTCTGATGAAACTCACACGCATTCGGACAGACTTTTAATATCTTTCTCACATCCAGGAATAATACTTCACAGGCAGACATCGCTATTACATTGACCATCAGCTTCTCATCCAGCGCACAGGCATATGTCTCTGCGAAGATCTGCCCTTCTTTTACATAATCCAGAACACTTCTGTTCCCCCAGATATCATCATTTTCGATCAGCGCATTTCCCTTTAACATAACACCGATTGATGAGACAGTATCCCCCGCATGAAAAATGATCTCTTCTTTCTGGTATTTCTTCTTCTTCGCACTTAAGCAATTCAGCATGGAAGATACTTCTTCTTCCGTTGCCCCTGCGAAGATCTCTGTCTTCGTTAATGCTTTTAAATTTACGCCTTCCATCTTTACTCCTCTCTACATCACCGTTTGATACAAGAGCACCATGAGCGGCATTGTCACAATTGCCAGCAGTGTCGTCATAACATTGATCGCACTGGCATACTTCGAATCATTACCATACACCTGACACATCTGCGTAACCGTCGATGCCGACGGAGTGATCACCGCAAGGAATACGATCAGTAACAGCTTCTTTCCATCCGGATGTCCGTTCACAAGTCCACTGATTTTTAATAACATTAACGCAATAACCGGTACCACGATCAGCCTGAGAAACGCAATAAAATAAACCTTTCCATTTTTAAATACATTTTTCAGACTCATCTCTGCGATCAGCATACCTGTTACAATCATGCTTGCCGGTCCGATCATGGCTCCCACCGAACTTAAGGTCTGATTCAATATTCCCGGAAGACGGATCTTCGTAAAGAATAACACCACTCCGACAAAAACTGAGATCATATTTACATTCCCTACAATCTTTTTCCAGTCCATCTTCCCTTCTCTGCTTAATACATTCTTCCCATGTGTCCAGATAAATACCAGCTGTACACTCATGAACACACAGGCATATAACACCCATTCTTTTCCAAGAATAAATGTAACGATTGGCACGATCAGATTTCCTGCATTCGAATAGTAGATCGATGCCGTCTCCACTTCATTTAACTTCAGGATCTTCCCTGCCGCCCACACTGCCACCAGCAGCACCACCTGCAATAACACGGATGTGGCAAATACCAGCAACAGTTCTTTTACTTTTTCACTCGTATATTCCACCTGAAATGCATTGATGATCACGCACGGAATGATGAGATACAGTACTATTTTAGAAATAACTTTACTGTCATTCCCCTTTAATAATCCCGCTTTCACAATGATATATCCCATAAAGATCATAAGAAACAGCTCCGCGATCTGCTCCATTAAAAGTATACTGATTTCCATAATAGTCTCTCTTTCCTTTTACAGTCCTAACAAAAATCATATACACTTTCTTACCTATTGTCAATCTTACGAACCCCTGCCACTCTTCTATTAATTGTACTTATACTTGTAGGTTATTTATCATTCACATATTGATTCCTTCTATCCATAGGACTATAATAGTATTTATAATGTGCAAAACAGGCAGTGCAAAATACAGGGAGGAACTTAAGATGAAATACAAGAATATTATTTTTGACTTTGGAAATGTAATCGGACAATTTAAAGGAGACTATATCCTTGGACAATTTGCTTCCACACCGGAAGATTATGATATTCTTGCCAATACCATCTTCAAGAACTGGGTGGCTCTGGATGCCGGAACACTTGATTATGACCAGAACGCAGAAGATACGATTGCAGAACTTCCGGATCGTCTGAAAGACACTGCCCGCGATTTCTTTGCTAACTGGTTCCAGTATGTCGACCCGCTTCCTGAGACGTGGGAATTCATCAAAGAATTAAAAGCCCGCAAAGTTCCGATCTACCTGCTTTCCAATGCTTCGACCCGGTTCGCAGAACGTGCACTGGAAGATCATCCGATTCTGAAGGAATTCGACGGCATCGTCTTCTCTGCACCGCTTAAAATGGCAAAGCCGGGGCATGATATTTATTATCATCTGTTCAATAAATACGACCTTCTGCCAAGAGAATGCTTCTTTATAGATGATACAGTAGAAAATGTCATTGCAAGCAAAGAGCTTGGAATGGAGAGCATCTTATTTACAGGAGATATTGAGGCTGTTAAGAGAGCAATTGAATTTTAGACCATCACCTGTATACTTCTTCCAAATACAGGACAATCAAAAAATCCACTTATAATGCAACAATCTGTCTCAACCTGTTGAATGATTTGCATTATATGTGGATTTTTATCTATCCAAGTATTCAGGATCTATCTACGCAAATGCTTTTTCTTTAATGAACTTTTCCAGTTCATCTTTGTCTACCAGCACGCCGCCTGCTGAACCAAGGATTTCTTCCCCTATTTTATACGAAGGAACTGCTTCCAGTTCTAATTCTTCCCATGCTTTCATTCCATTACCGCATACCTGCTGCACGAACTTCTCATCTTCCAGATCTTTTAATACCTGATCTTTATCTGCACCGCACTGAACAGCCGCATCTGTCAGGACATTCGGATCGTCTACTTTCAGTTCCTTCTCAAAGCAGTCCTCGAACATCAGCTTCTGGAACAGGTTCACATTACCGCCTTGCTCTTTTACCGAATACATGACCTGAATTGCCTTGTCCGTATGTACCGGTACTTCTTCCGGGTACGGACTTACCTCAGCCGGAATCCAGTCCACTTCTATCTCCGGTAACCTGTCAAGGATCTCAAAGAATTCCCCCATTCCCTGATTGCAGTATGGACAAGTGTAATCAAAATATACCTCTACTTTTTTCATATGACATCTTCTCCTTTGTATTGATATATCTATTGTAACACACTCGAACGCTATTTCGTACCAAACATCGCCACAATGAATTTTGAAAAAACACTTGATTTTAGGACTATCGTTATGTATAATCCATATTTGGACAAAAAAATAAGATGATTTTGGTTTAATTGGAAACGACACAAGTGTATGCTTGATTAACGAACAACACAAGTGTCTTTTTTGTACCCATTTTTAAATATCTACACAAAAAGGAGAACAAAAATTATGCCAAAAAATCTATTTCAAAACGTTATTTTTACTTTAATGATGTCATTTCTGATGGTCTACGTCATGATCTGTTACAACATCCGTCTGAACACGGGTGAAATGACCAATCAGGTATTCCTGATGGCTTTCAGTGAACTTAAGATCATGTGGCCGGTTGCATTCGTTCTGGAATTTGCTTTCGTTGACAAGCTTGCTCACAATATTGCCTTCCGTATTGTAACTCCGCAGGACAGACCATTTGTAATCGCAAGTATGATTTCTGCAGTAATTGTCGCTATCATGTGTCCTTGCATGAGCCTGGTTGCTACAATCCTGTTCAAGAATGCTGGAAGCAATATCATCGCAACATGGTTCGAGACAACATTTATCAACTTCCCGGCAGCCTGCTTCTGGCAGCTCTTTTACTGCGGACCATTTATCCGATTTGTATTTGGGAAGATGTTTCCGGAGAAAGAAGATGCAAATACTTCCGCTGTAGCAGAATCGTAAATGTTTGATTTTTCTACTTAATTCACTAAGCTGGCTACCCAGACCGGAATAAAAGTTACAGTCCCTCTATTGAATTCATTATCATTGGCCAATCACGACATGAGAAAGAGTTGGTGTCTTGTTTGTTGCGTATTTTGGCGCGATGTGTAGATGTTCTTAGGTAGTTCGATTTCCCGTTAAAGGGACAGAGCGAACTGTTTGAGGCGAATGCCGAGTTTTGAGCGGAGGCCCTTTCGTTCTTAGGGAAAGCGGACTGCCTTAGAGCATCTGCATCGTGACATCCAGCAACAAACAAGACACCAACTCTTTCTCATGGACTGAGCGGCCACGATGATGAACTAAATAGAAATCAGCCCCACATTCAACCCCGTCACCACCACCGCTATCCCCAATAGCAGCGCATTCAGCCTTCTGCTGTTCGCATATTTCCCCATCACCTTTTTCGATGATGTCAGATATATCTGTGTAAATATCGTGATTGGAAGCTGCACGGCAAGCAGCATCTGGGAATACACCAGGCCTTTGAACGGCTGACTGATAAACAGGATAATAACAGCTGCCGGTATCATCGTCAACAGGACTCCGGCTTTCGTTTCTCTCGTCCTGATATCATATGGCTGATTAAAGATTCCTGAAAATATCGTCCCGCCTGCCATACCTGCAGTGATGCTGGATGAAATTCCTGCCAGAAGAAGTGCCAGCGCAAAGATGACCGTAGCTGCATTTCCCATCAATGGTGACAGCATCTTCCCCGCAATGCTCAGATCATCAATCTGGCTTCCATTTCCGCCCTGATAAAGAGTGGCTGCTGCCATCAGGATCATGGCACTGTTGATCGCCCAGCCTATGATCATGGAAAATAAAGTATCTTTGAATTCATACTTCAGCTGCTGTTCGATCACGGAATCATCTTCCAGATTCCACTGCCTGCTCTGGATGATCTCCGAATGCAGGAACAGATTATGCGGCATCACCACCGCACCTAATACACTTAAGATCACCGGCATACTTCCCGACGGAAATGAAGGTTTCACCCATCCAACCACGGCTGCTCCCCAGTCGATCTTTGCAATTCCAACTTCAAATAAAAAGGAAAAGCCTATCAACGACACGAATAATATAATCAGTTTTTCGATTCTCTTATATGCGTTCGTAAACGCACAGAATAACACCAGCACCAGTATCAGTATACTGCCCAGTCTGATTGGAATACGGAACAGCATCTGCAGTGCGATCGCACCGCCAAGTATCTCTGCCATCGCTGTTGCTACTGCTGCAAGCATTGCCGTCAGAAGTATGATGTCTTTTAACAGCCTTGGCATATATCTGCTTGCCGCCTCAGACAGACACAGACCGGTCGCAATTCCCAGATGCGCCGCATTGTGCTGCAGTACGATCAGCATAAAGGTCGATAACGTTACCATCCATAATAACTCATATCCGAAACCGGAACCTGCCGCAATATTCGAAGCCCAGTTTCCCGGATCTATGAATCCTACTGTTACCAGAAGTCCGGGACCGAGATAATGTAGGAAATTAAGTGTCTTATTCTTTGACTGATTCTTAGATTTATGATTCATATAAAACTCCTTGAGAACACATGATATACAGAGTTCCTGTCACTGACAGCTTTCCTTGTATGTCAAAGTAAAAAATCGTAGTTAGTTGCTTCTAACCGCAATTCTACTAAACACATTCCACATTGTCAATTCATTATATGAACATCATTTCTCAATTATGCATATACTTTATCCCTGATCTCTACTCCCTGATCCCGGTATCCGACAATCTTTCATCAATCCGCAAATCGATCAGTAATTTGATTCCCAGTGACAGCATGCCGTACAGGTGCAGATTCATACAGAGCGAAAAGCCTCTCATCATAATCTTCCACAGACGTGAAGACAATGCCTTCATATCTCTTCCGCACATCAATTCCCGGAAGCTCCTTCTCGCCAGCGGATCTTTTCCGTACCTTTTCAGCGTATACCGAATACGCTTTAATGATTGTCCATGTTCTTCATATTCCATCTTAGCGTCAAAAAAAGCGGCAAAGAATATAATATAACGGACCAGATCTTCATATCTTCCCACTCTGGTTCTCCGTAATATTTTCTCCAGTTCATGTGCGATTCCAAGCCAGCATTCCCGGATTCTTGCATTGTAACGGTGCGAAACCGATGCCGTATTTTTTCTATATATATATCCGTTTTCTTTTATAAATGCATATCGGATTCCTTTTGCATAACATTCCGTATTGAACATCTTATCTTCTGCATACTCAAAGTCTTTAAACGCTATATGCTGTTCTTTTAAGAACGATGCCCGGTAGATTTTTCCCCATACATAGGACATATTTCCACAGGAAAAAAAACCCTCAAATCGGAAATCTTCGGATTCTCTGTCTTTATAGGAATATCCTTCATGGCTGACTGCCGGAAGAAGCTTCCCGTTCCACAGTCTGGAATAATTGCAGACCACAGCATCCACCCGCTCTTCTTCTATCTTTCTCATCAGTTTATCCACGACCGTATCTGATGCCAGATAGTCATCAGAGTCCAGAAACATCAGGTATTCTCCACCGGCTTCCTTCATTCCTCTGTTTCTTGCAGCCGCAAGATCTGCACGTTTTTCCACACAGACTCTGATGCCAGGGAACTTTTCCGCATACGCCAGACAGATTTCATAGCTTCTGTCGCAGGAAGCATTCTCTACAAGTATCAGTTCCCAGTCTTTATATGTCTGTCTAATTACACTCTCTATTGCCTCCGGCAGATAGTTTTCTACATTATGAACCGGTACGATAATTGAAAGTTTCATCCCATTACCCTTTTATCTTCTTCATTACTTTTCCTATGATCTTCTTCAGCAGTCCGAATAACTGCTTCCATTCTTCCGTCCTCCGGTAAAACAGCCATAATAAAAGATTCGGCACCACCATACACACCGCCAGACGGAAGACCAGATTCACGAACGCCGTTCCATCCAGACGCATGCAGCACCAGTCCGTACACCACCAGACAATTCCCATGACCACCAGATTCTTCCCATAAGTTAGAAAGAACTCTACCGGCGGACTTGCAAAACTGTGCTTATAGATTACATATGGCTCAATCCATACAGAAGTCATGAGCGCACTGATAATCGTTCCGAGGAACACACCCGTGATTCCAAACCGGATAACCAGCGCAATCGAGATTCCAAGATTTAATACTGCTTCTACGATCGCCTTATATCTGTCATTCCAGAAAAGTCCCAGCGATTCCTTGAATATCGTCACGGATTTTTTCGCCCCGTTAATGGAAAAATTCACACATAATACCAGTACCACACTTACCGGGAACAGATACTTCTTTCCGAATGCGATCTCTACGAATGGATTCAGCATTTCATACAGACAAATCCCCGCCAGTCCGTACAGCCATTGTCCAATGAAGAACAACTGCAAAAACACCTGATGTACTTTTTCTTTTTCTTCTGTCATTCCAAGATTCCCGATACTTGCCGCAACTCCCTGGAATGCCTGATCCAACACCTGTCTGACCGATCCGATGATCAGATAATAGTTGGAATAAACTCCCGCACTGATGACACCGACAAAGCTTGAGATCAGAAGATTATCCGTGTTACTGA
This sequence comes from uncultured Dorea sp., assembly GCA_934295165.1. Lineage (GTDB taxonomy): Bacteria > Bacillota > Clostridia > Lachnospirales > Lachnospiraceae > Dorea_A. The sequence goes on from CAKRAT010000002.1 coordinate 9,506, forward strand.
CTACGATATTCCCCATTTTATGCATCAGCATTGCCTTTACATTCTTTATGATATCCTGCCGTTCTTCTTTTGGAAGCTTCTCTTTACATGGTTCTTTCAGATAAGGGAATAACCGCTCCGCCTTTCTCGACATCGTCACATTTGCCGCAACCGTACAGACAACTGCAATGATCAGAAACAGAATAAAATTCTTCGTCAGCAGAAGCACTATAATCTGAAGGATGTCCTGTAATATAAGGAAACCGTTATGGTTCAATACCGTCAGATAATTCATCTGATGTGCATCTACCAGTGTCTTCTTATAGATAAGCAGATAAGAGATCACCGAATTCATCAGATACAGAAGATAGATCAGTATCAGATGATCCACATCCGGCCGGTCTTTCATTAGTATATCCAGAAATGGAATTAATACCAGTCCTGTAACCAGCACAATGACAGCCGTAACACGGTAAAATGTCCGAAACATCCGCATCAGTATCTGCTGCCTTTTGATATCTTTTCTTGCAATCGGTCCATACAGCGCATATGTGATCGCCGTACCAACCCCCAGTTCAGACAGTGAAAGAATATTCAGGATATCTGTAAATAATCCATTGATCCCGACATATCCTTCACTTAAAACTCTGGTAAATACAATCCTGGTAAGAAATCCCATCAGGATTGCCGACATCCTTGCTACAATTGCAACGGATGTATTCATCACCGAATACTCTGTCCTGGTTTTCTGCTCCACACGCTCTCATTCCTTTCATTTTGTCATTCTTTAAGTGTATACGACATGAATGTAGAAAGCAATCCTCAATTCCTACTGTATGCAGGATTCATCCCACACATCAACGTGCAGCAAATGAAAGAATAATGCAAATACAGACTGGTATACCGTGCTTGCCTTCAGCTCATTCAGTTTTATATATCCCAGATGCATCTTTACAGCTACCGATACTGTGCCGTCTATGATATTGGACATGATCACTTCCGGATCTGCAGCTTCTGTAATTCCACACATGCTTCCCGTCTTTTCCATATAAGTAACAAATGCATGTAATACATTTTTTCTGGTTCCCAGAAATTCTTTTGTATAACGTGCCGACTGGTAATATCTCCAGTAAAAGATTGTCTTTTCCGAATCTTGCATCAGGAAATCCCAGTATGCTTTCCACGTCACCCAGCAGGAATGTTCCAACGATTTCCCGGTCTTTTCCTGAAATTCAGGATCATTCATCAGGCTCTCCACAAGCGCCGTCACTTCCCCGTCAATCTCAAGAAATGCCGTCTCCATCATCTCACCCAGATTCTTATAACACTGGTAAATATATGGATCCGAAAGTTCACTGGCCTTTGATATCTTTCTTACCGTCACACCTTCGATTCCTTCTTTCGTCACAACCTGATACAGCGCCCGGTGAAGTTTGTTTTTCAACTCTTCTTTACTACGTTTTTTTATCATCTTCTACCTCCTTCGCGATCAATGATTCCGGTCACTTGCTTTTTTGAGCGAAAAAAAAGCAAGAAGAAAAAGGATCATCCTTTTCACCTTGCAACTGGCTGGCCATATACAGGCCCCTATAGCTTTGCGTCACTGTGTTTCCACAGCTTTGCCCTTCTTATATGTTCTTAACTTTAGTTCTTTTATTTTACACTTCCTCTTTTTCTTTTTCAAGTAAATTCATAATATCTATAAAAAAAGTTCGTGTAATTTTAGCATTTGCTAAAGAAATTCTTTCAAATATTTACCCAAAATTGAAAATCTCCTCTTTATTTTTTCCGATTATATGATAAAATAAGGGCAGAAAACGACAAGTAAGGAGGTAATTTCAATGGCAAATATTTATAAAAAACCTGTAGTTTCCATAGATTCCGGTCTTTCGGAAGGCGTGTATGCCGCAAGTGGTTCCGGAACCCTTGACGTTAAATATGTCATGGTATGGGACAGATGGGGCACAAACGGCGGCAAGGTTCTCGCACAGCTCGACTGGGCTGGTTTAAACGGAATCGTAACCGTACATGTTAATTTTAACGATACCGTTGATCAGGTCGAATACGCAACTGATGTCCCGGGTGCAAGCGGATCCGTATCCGGATCTACTGCCACTCTTACTTTTAATACGGCAGATGCCCCGCAGACTATTATGTTCGGAATTCATCTGAACCATGGAACAAGCATTGATAATCTACAGATTACAGGCTTTACTTATTCTGTAAAATAATTACAAAGGATGAGATTATATCATGAGCAACTCAGTCATTTCCGTTGACAATGGTATGGCTGAGGGTGTGTATGCTGCAAGCGGATGTTATACTGCAAGTGCATATATTCATCAGACACCTCAGACAGGCCGTGGTGACTACCGTATTCAGGTAAATGGACATCACGATTCCGACCATACAAAAGAATCACAGGTGTATCTATCACAGACTAATATCTTTTATCGTTTTAACAGTTACATGAATGAACAGAAGACACTGCTTCCTGCAGTGTCTTCTGTTCGTTCTGTTCATTTTCTATCTGTTATTCTGATTCTTTTTTTGTTCTGATCATGTTCTGACCGTCTTTTAAAAATCCCGGACCATCCGGTCAATCTCTTCCTGTCCAAGTACTTTACACCGCTTTTCCCGGATCGCATATACCCTGCTGCAGATATTCAGCACCGTTGGTCTGTGCGTTGTCACAATACAGGTGCGCGGATAAGTATCTGTCATAATATTCTTCAATACCTTCCGCTCTGTTGCCACATCCAGTGCCGACGTTGCTTCATCCAGCAGAAGAATCGGGGATTTTCTAAGCAGTGCCCTCGCAATAGACAGACGCTGTGCCTGACCTTCGGAGAATCCGCCGCCTCTTTCTTTTACCACACTGTTGATTCCATCTGGAAGTTTCTCAACGAATTCCCACGCACAGGCAAGACGCAGCGCTTCTATGATCTGCTCATCCGTTGCTTCCGGTTTCACATTACGCAGGTTCTCAGCAATCGTTCCGGAAAACATCGTATTTCCCTGCGGCACATAAGAGAACAGCCGTCTGGTAGATGGTGACAGCTCTATCTTTTTGTTCCTGTCATCTCCCGCACAGATCCAGGCTTCCCCGTCCTGCGGCCGTAAAAGTGACAGGATCAGTCTGAGCATCGTTGTCTTTCCCTCTCCGGACGGACCTACCAGAGCGACAATCTCATGTGGATAGGCTTCTAGCGCCGCATGTTCGAATACATTCGTTCCGTTATGATAGGTATACTCCAGATTCTCCATCTGAAGTCCCAGCCCTTCCGCACGGTACAGATTTTCAAATGTCGTCACTTCTTTATCCTTACTGTAATCTTCCTGCGGCATCTCCACGATATCCATCAGTCGTCCTGCCGAGATAGTCAGTGAGATGGCAGTAGGGATCAGACCTGTCAGTGAGTTCACAGATGCCGTCAGCGTTCCCGATAAAGACAGGAACATCGTCATCGTTCCGTAACTGATCGCACCGCTCCAGACTCTGTAGATTCCCCATCCGTAACAGCTGTAAGACACTACAAAACCAATGACCGACATTAATACCGATGTCAGAACCGACATCTTCTGAAACTCCAGTCTCATGCCGATATAATCTGACTGCAGATTTTTCAGCCGGTCGATATAAAAACGGATCATGTCGAATGCTTTGATCGTCTGGATATTTGAAAATGCTTCCTGGTTGAATCCGTAAAGCTTTGCATTCATGGCCGCACTCCGTTCGTTATTGTTACGCATACGCTTCAGAAGCGGTCTGGACAGCAGTGCACTGAACGGGATACCAAGCAGTGCAAAGATAGCAAATGTCGGATCATAATACACCACAACCCACAATGCACTGACGAATTTCGCCGTATATATGATCAGATTCGGAATCCAGTTCAGGATACCATTCGATATATTCGACGCATCTGAGCTCCATCTTGTAACCAGATCTCCCGTATGATATGCCGTCAGTGATTCCCAGTCCGTAACCAGCATCTTTGCAAATATATCATTTTTGATCTCTGCATCTACCTTCAGATTAATGAACGTCGATGCATATCCGGATGCCTGCCCAACCAGGATATTCGCTACCGAAAAGCCGATCATTGCCGCAAATGTACTCAGAAGCTTTCCAGTCTGATGTCCCGTGATGATATCGACCAGATCTTTGGAAATCATACTGGAAGCCAGCGACACACCGGTTCCCGCAAGTCCAAGAACGGTATACAGGACCATTGCTTTCCAGTATCTCCTGGCGTATTGATATATCCACCGGGTCTGTATCCACATCTTCTGGAGCGTTCCCGCTTTCAGATGCTTTTTGATAAGCTGTACTTTATCCTTCATCTTTATTTTCGGTCTCCTTATTTTATCTCCTCATATTGCCCATCTTTTATTGTACCGTCTTATTTTATCAGCCGGTCAGTCTCCTGGTCAATTTCTTTTTGCACTGTTTCTACCGCCGAGATCTCTTTCGTGCACAACAGATGCAGGATCGAAATCTCTTTTGCAAGTTCTTCTGAGAACTTCAGATTCTTCTCCAGCAGTTCTTCTTTCCATACCGGAGAGATCATCCGCTGCATCACTCTTATGATCTTCTCATACATGGTAAGCGGTTCTACATGATCTTTCGTATCACGTCCCAATAATACGATACCGCCAAGTTCATAATCTTCTGTCGTATAGATCCCGGATGTTCCACACCACGGAATTCCTCTTACCATTATTTTCCCGTCTTTTCTTCCTATCAGGTTCAGATCGCCGTTCAGATATGGAGCGCCAAGCTGTTCATGCCACATCCGTGTATGTGTGGATTTGCCCATTCCGGAATGCCCGGAGAACAGCCACGCCCTTCCCTCGTAAAGAATCGACGCAGAATGAACCGCATAATAACCTTTGCTTTGTGCCAGATAAAGATAACAGATACGGACCGCATGGAATAACTGATCCTTTTCCTCTTCTCCGAAAGGACGCCTGCAATAGATTCTCACATAGCTTCCATCTTCCGTCATGTGTGCTTCATAGATACTCTTCATGGCCGGGAACAGCAGGACATATCCTTCCTTCCATTCACTGATGACCAGTTCTTCATTCCGGAGAAGAACCCGGCCGTTCTGCCTGCTTTCCGGAAGTTTCTCTGCAAACTCGATCAGCTGGTCCCATCTCTCCGGAGCACCTTTGTGCATATCGTTATGTACACCGCTGTCTTCACACATTTCCGGTTCCGGGATCTGTATCATAAAGGGACGGAATTGTTCCGGGATCATATCGTCCGGACCGAAAAGCCCGATCCGCATGTCCGCAATCTCCATGCCTGCAATCTCCTCTCCCGCACGCCCCGTTCCCGCAAGACATTTCTGTTCTGCATCCGGCAATGAATCCGTTAATTCCCTTCTTAGAATTCCAAGGTTCAGAAGCTGCCCTGTAAATTCCCGGATATCTTTTTCCAGCTGCTCCCGTTCTTCCTTCTGCATAATCCCATAATACTCCGCCGTACGACTGACCAGTTCTTCTTCTGTTGCCGGTTCTTCCAGCACATTCCACAGAAACACGCCTGTCTCATTGAGCGTGATTCCCTTCTTCTGATCCGCTACTTTCTGACCGAAAGGAAGCAGACTGTAAATCCCTTCTATATTTTTTAACTTATATCCTTCTTGTCTTCTTATCATGCCTTCATTCCTTTCTGGAAATTACCGGAATCTGGTATTTCCTCATTGCAGATGCTATAATACATCTGAACACAGATAATATGATGAAACAGCATGGCATACTCTGCCATGCAGATTGGAAGTATATATGAATCATACACAGTTACACCATTTACATACAGCAGATGCTTCTGCTTATCCGGTAGATATCGAAGGGCTTCTGCAAGAAGGTCATTCCATACGCCTGAAGCCTCAGGGATACAGCATGTACCCTCTGTTCATCTCCGGCCGCGATGAAGCTGTGATCGCACCTTGCAGTCCGGACACCCTGCACCGCGGCGATGTTGCGCTCTACCGGCGGGATGAGAGCATCCTGGTCCTGCACCGTATCTGGAAAATCCGGAAAGATGGATTCTATATGGTCGGTGATAACCAGACCGCAATCGAAGGGCCTTTGCGTCCGGACCAGATCCGCGGCAAGCTCATTGCCTGTTGCCGGAACGGGCGGGAATTTTCCACTGAGAACCGCTTATACCGGCTTCTTTCAGGTCTCTGGCTGTGGTTCCGCCCTTTCCGTCCACTCGCCCATAAAGTTGCAGACTTTTTCCGTCATATCAGGAGAAGACATCTATGAGAAAACAACCGCTACATCATTCCAGCTTCACATCCCCGGTTCATCTGCTGCGGTTCGCATTGCTGATCCTCTGTATGATCCTCTTCGCTCTTTGCGCGAAGAACGTCCGCTTTCTGGATTATACACCAGAGATCAGTGAATCGAATGAATCACTTGCAAATCCTTATACCGGATTTTACACCATGACCGGAATCACCCTGTCGGATACCGATGTGCCCTCCATTCCGGATACACTGCAGTCTGCCGGCACATCCACCCAACTGGTCATGCTGGAGATCAATCTTCTTCCATACAGGGACCGTGATATCAGTGACGCCGCACTTTCCCATCTGGATACCTTTCTTTCCGGGTGGAAAGCTTCCGGCCATCAGCTGATCATACGTTTCCTTTACGACTGGAACGGAAACAACCTGACCAGTGAGCCGGACACGATCGGACAGATCATCACACATATGCAGCAGATCGCGCCTGTCATCAACCGCTACAAAGATACCGTCTACCTCCTCCAGGGTATTTTCGCCGGCAACTACGGCGAGATGAATCACAGCCGGTATCTGGACCAGCACAGTATGACACTTCTTATGAGCACACTGGATTCCAGCATTGATCCATCCATCTTCCTTTCTGTCCGTACACCGCGTCACCGCCGCATGATCCTGAATTCCGCAAAGTTACCATCTGAGACTTCTGCTTTTGACGGAACTTTATCCTCCAGACTCGGACTGTTTAATGACGGTATGCTCGGTTCTGCCAACGACACCGGAACTTACGGAGACGGTTCACATGACACTTCTGAATTTCTGGAATCCTGGTCCCGGAACGATGAGCTTGCTTATCAGGATAAACTTTGCCGTTATGTACCAAACGGCGGCGAAGTGATCATTGATAATCCATACAATGATCTGGAACAGGCTCTTTCCGACCTTCGGACCATGCACGTATCCTATCTGAATAAAGACTACGATGCAACGGTTCTAAAGAAATGGAAACAGACCACTTATACCGGTAAAGATACCATATATGCCAATCTCTCCGGATACAGGTATATCGCAGACCATCTCGGTTACCGATATGTTTCGGTAAAGTCTCACCTTTCCCGCCCATCTCTGCTTAGCCGGAATGCCAGTATCAGCGTCATACTTAAAAATACAGGTTTCTCCAATGCATACCGTTCCTTCGATGTAATGCTTTCTGTCGTGGATGCCGGCGGTAATCTCCGGGACAGCATTCCCATTACAACCGACACGCGCTTATGGGACAGCGGGGAAGAGACCCGTTTAACGGCATCGGTACCGGTCAGCAGTTATGGCACCGGCAGTTACCGGATTTACCTGAAACTCACAGATCCAGCACTTAACAGGGAAATCCTGCTTGCATCAGATGCTTCTCATAATCAGTACGGCTATATGCTTGGACAGTTCACCTTGTCTCATTTACCGAAACGTTCCAAGTAATACCCCATGTTCTGCACCGGCATTTGCAAAATGAACCGTACTCTGGTTCTGTTTGCAGCGCAGGTGCAGACGGACTTCTGTCTCTTCACTACACGGATCCTTTGCAGGTTTTATATAATTTCCAAATATCTCTGCCGGGATCTGTATTCTGCTTGTTGTCCCGCTCTTCCAGTTTCTCGCATCGTATTCCAGAATTATTCTTTCCTGACCACATGCGATCACGCACTCTGTCTCTTCATATATGTCACCAAATCCTGTGTTTTCCACATTTACTTCCAAAAATTTATCTTTTTTCCACATAATTTCCCGGATTATGAACCGATATCCCAAATGTAACCCCACATAATCATAGATACTCGTCTGATGCCCGTCCCAGTTGATCCTCTCTTTTTTCCACTGATCCAGAAGCTTCTGATCATGCATACTGTTCAGATACGTCAGATGCATCTTTTTCAGATCGCTAAGATCCTGTCTGGCTTCCGCTTTCCTGGCACCTGCGTTCTCCTGATACAACTGTGCCTGACCGGAACTGCCCTGATACGCAACAACCTCCCCACCTGACGGTCCGGCTGTCATAACTTCTGCCTTTTTCCCGTTCTCCAGCCATTCTCTCCGCTCTCCGGCACTTCGGAATGTACCAAGATCGGTATCTGATCCAAGGATCCCGTCATTAAAAAGTACCAGACGTTCTCTCGCCCGGGCATCCAGCATATTCGCAATACAGCTCCACTGTGCCGGAGTCCTCACCGCAAGATAACACGCCGCATGCATCGCCTTCAGAAATTCTCCGGCAAGCTCTTTTAACCACACCCCGGACAGGAATTTAGATCCGTGCATTTCCCCCCAGTCTCCGACCAGGATTCCCTGTACCACCAGGATATCAGACGCATACGCTGCCATAACCGGTCCAAGCTGGCGCATGTGTTCTTTTACAAGCTGGCCTTTCTCTGGTTCTCTCTGCATTCCTTTTCCCGTTGTATCATAGACCGGACGGATGATCATTTTCTTTTTATTTTTCCTGAAAAATCCCAATATCTCTCTCAGATACTCCAGCGCATCCTTCGGTATAAGCTCTTTCCTGAAATGTCCGATATCAATCAGAAGCAGTACTATCGTCTCTTCTTCACAGGCAATGTATAGTTCCGGAAGTCTGTCCGCCAGATCATAAGTGTAGATATGGTACCATCCTCTTCCCGGATTCTTTATCGGTTCAAGACTTTCACGCAGTCTGTTTTTTTGAAATTTTCTTTTCCTGTTCTTCCTTAAGATCACCCTTTAATCCAGCTCCTTCGTCTATTTTCAATACCTTGTACCGGAAGATCACGGCCAGCACGCTGAAGAACATACGGAACATATACCATATTGGTTTCCATCCGGAATGCATACTTTCTCCCGATTTTCTTGTATGCATCACCGCCGGGACTTCTACGACTTTGAATTTCAGAAGTACCATCTGGATGATCATATTGGCATCCGGATATTTATCATCAAAATGATTATATTTGGAATAATAAAGCACAGCCTTACGGCTTAATCCCTGCAGTCCCGTTGTCGGATCCGCCAGAACCCGTCCCGTTGCTGCCTTCATCATGAACCGGAACAGATGAAAGGCGGCCTTTTTCGCCCATGACACATGGAACGGGCTGCTTCCATCCAGGAAGCGGGAACCCAGAACAATATCCGGATATCTTCCATCTTCATCCATCTGTTTCAGCCGTTGATAGATCACCGGTATATTACACACATCATGCTGTCCGTCTGCATCCATCTGAATCACATATTTGTATCCCTTTCGTATGGCATATTTGTACCCCAGCTGTAACCCGCTTCCGTAGCCCAGATTGAATACATGGGACACCAGTGCATGTCCCCTCGCTTTTACGATCCAGTTCGTTGCATCCGAAGACGCATCATTCATGACAAGTATATCTGCGATCTCTGCAATCTGTGGCTTTTCCAGTTCATCCAACACTTTCATAATTGTATCCTGTTCATTATATGCCGGAATAATCACCAGCACTTCCTTTTTCTTCATCTGTCCCATTCACCTCATTTACTTCATCATTTACTACATCATTTACTGCATAAGCTCCAGTAAAAGCTGTATCTCTCCTTTATGTACGATTTCTTTTTCCTTTGCCGCATTCCCCAGTTGTATCCGTTTTTCCCTGTCATCTGCCAGACTGATCACTGCCTCTGCGATACTCTCCGGATCCAGCCGGCATAACAGTCCGTCTTCTCCCTGTACGATCTGCTCTCTGTTCCCATTACAGTCGGATGCAATAATTGCACACCCCAGAGTCTGTGCCTCCTGTATTGCAATACTCTTTCCCTCAAATCTTGTTGCATGGACATAGATATCTGCCTGCTTATAATACGGAAATGGATTCGGTTCCGCTCCCGGCATCAGGAATTCCTTCTCCAGTCCGAGTTCTTTCACCTTTTTCTCTAACGCCGGTCTTTCATTTCCTTCACCAAGAATATACCACCGGACCTTATATCCCCTGTCTTTGATCAGTTTCATGGCATCTATGGCAATATCATATGCTTTCTGATATGTCAGGCGGCCGACCGTTAACAGCCGGATTCCGTCAAACCGGTCACTGAATCCGCTTCCTTCTTCTGCTTTCCTGCGTATTTCATCCTGATTAATGATATTGTGGAAGACCATCACTTTGTCCCTATATTTCGGATAGACATTCAGGAAATGTTGCTTCACTTCATCCGATACAGAGAATATCCGGTCAATCTTGTCAAAACAATTCCGGTCCATGGTCCTGGTATAACCGGAACTTTCATAATCAATATGTATGAATGCCGCTTTTTTCTTCGCTTTCACATGTTCTGCCACATAATAGGCCGATCCGCCTTCCAGATACGCAACCGCGAGGTCATACGTCTCTTCTGATCTCGGACTCCCGTCTGATATGACTCTCCAGAGAATCTTATCCGGCTGGATCTTACCGGTTTTCCTCATCGCCGAAAATGTACGCACAATATAGGCAAATTTTCCGAGTACCTCTCCATTTTTCCAGAAGGTACGCCATACCGTCTTCATCATAGCCCGTTTGCCCTGTCCAGACAATACAGAGTCTTTGCAGTAGTGCTTGTTTAGAAGCTTTACATGTTCCGGGATCTTATCGATCATCTCTCCCTGTCCCATCAGTACATACAGCGATATCTCATACTCTTTTTCATCCAGTGATTTCAATAATTGGATCAGTGCTGTCTCTGCACCGGCACAGCCCAGGGTATTGATTACAAATAGTACTTTTTTCATCTCATCCGCTCCATTATTTTCCGTTATCTTTTTCCTGTTTTTTCTTCATTTCATTTAACAGCAGTTCATTTTCCTGGTTCAAAAGGGATACCTGCACCGCCAGCTCCTGGTTCTTCATACTGAGGACAGATATTAATATACATACCTCATAGCATCCCCACAATACGAACGCACCAACCACAAACATTGCAATCACCGTTCCTTTTGCCAGCAGATAACACCAGCTGGAAAATACCGGGACCGCTCCGGTCAGGATCAGTGCAATTCCTACGAACTCCCACACAACAGCCAGATTAACTGTGAGTCTTCTTTTTGCATGGAGTACAAACGACAATGCCATAATAAACACTCCAATGACGATCAAACCTGTTCTCATGATAATTCCTGTACTCATCATTCTTTTTCCTCCTTCGCTTTAATTTGCAGCTTTATCTATATTTTCATCTGTATGATGCTCCGAACTGTCTCTTTTATATACTAGTCCGGACGGTTTTAATCCCTTCCCGTTCGGAATTAGTGTACCTCTGCAGAAAATGTGGGCATCCATATGTTTTTCTACCCAGCGGATTCTTGCATACGCGATTGTCCATCCGGTAAGTGCCCCTGCAAATACACCTGTTCCATACCAGATAACCGGCTGATGCGAGGCAATGATACTTCCGATAAACGTAACCAGGCAAAATCCCAGTGCCGTATATACAGATCCCATAAGATCATTAAAATAATACAAAAAGATAATCGCAGAATACATCACGAATAATACAAAATATCCTGCCGCCAGCATCGGATAGATCTTCATTGTCATTCCTCCGAATCCCATCCGCGGAAGGAATATAATACACAGCAGATAGACCACCACCGATATGATAAACTGAATTCTTACCAGCGTCATCAGTTCGCTCGACAGCTGCCGGAACATCCGCTGTTTGGCCGTCTCAATATCTGCCCCTCTTCCTCCGATCACCGCTTCGGAATAGAACTTGTATTTTTCATGGAAATGCATCTCCACCCGGGCGATAAAGATCACCGTTGCCGATATATTCGTGAACATGGCAAGACAGCTTGCCATATCATACGGCTGATTACATACAAAGCTTTTTACTACTATCATTCTGGCATCCGTTGTCCAGAATACAAAATTATGAACATACAGCCCTAAGATATAGAGAAAGTTCGTCACTACCAGCTGCCAGTATATCTTAAAATACCGCAGTACCGGCTTATACCGGTTACTGTTCTCCTTAAAGTAACGTTTGATCAGGGCATTCTCCAGAACCGCTGTTAAAAAGAATCCTATTGTCAGTGCCAGCAGCATACTCTGGCATACCCCCCAGTGAAAGATGAATCTAAGTATCACCGCCACGATAAATGCAAGCAGCATGCCGGCAAAGAAAAACAACGATATTCTCTGATAATCCTTACAGATCGACAGATAGATCATCGAATAAAATACCAGCACCAGACTGACGTATCCACAGAATCCGACAAATACATATGCCACCGACACACCTCCGACAAAATGTTCCCGGATACAGAACGGAATTCCCACAAGACAGCTGAGCCCGATATTCATCACCCTTCCCAGATAATAACACGGAAGAATATCCTGATACCGTTCGTCATAGATAATATCCGACATGTACCTTGACAGCACACTGTTAAACGGCGACGCTGTCAGCAGGGAGAATATAAAGGTATACAGAACCGTACAGGAGAACAGCTCTCTCTCTGCATATCCTACCTTCGAAAATCCAAGGACATATTCCATCAGCATCAGATTCAGAATTACTACCATCATCGGAGCGATCGTCACAACCGAACTGTAGATAAATCCGACAATATCTGTCGTCAACGTATTCTTCTCAAATATCCTGTTAAGCTTTACACCTATTCCCGCCATATCTGATGATCCTTTCCAAAAATATTTCTAAAAACATTTCTAAGATATTTCTAAACATTCTGCGGTATCTGTTCTTCCGACAGTTTCACCGGATCCTCTTCCCACGGAAGATTCAGACTCTTCGCAAAATCTTTGTAAATATTCCAGTATGTGTCCTGCATATACTCAATCCGGTATTTTGCCATGACACGCTTATACCCATTTTCCCCCATCTGAAGACGCAGTTCTTCTTTTCTCGCAAGAAGCAGCATTGCTTCTGTGATTTCTTCTACATTCATGATATGTGTTACAATTCCGGCATCACCGAAATCATCGCTTTCTCCATAGAGCAGCCCGCTGCAATTTCCTACATCTGTGGCAATTGCTGGTTTGTGTGCCGCAAATCCTTCCAGGATCGTAAGCGGCTGTCCTTCACTGATACTGGTAAGGATCGTCATGTCCATTCTTCCCAGATACTCTCTTACATTGATCCTTCCCGTGAACACAACGTCTTTAATCTCCATACTCTCAACCAGATCAAAACATTCCTGTGCATATTCCGGATCTTCTTCACATGGTCCCATGATCCACAGCTTAAGGTCTGGCTCTCTCCTTTTTGCAAATCCGAATGCCTGTATCATCGTCTTTACATCTTTGATCGGCGTTACCCTGAGTACCGCACCGATATTCACCATTCCTTTATCCTCTTCTGTCCGTCCCGGAATTCCCTGGAAATTCCCGACCTGGATACCATTTGGCGTTACCATGGTCTTCTCTTCCGGACACTCAAGTTCGATCTGCAATTCTCTTGCATGCTCGAACAGACTGGTGATCAGTTCTCCCTCCTGATAGGCAAGTTTCGACATTTTACGGAATTGTTCGATCCATATATTCTTATAGACTCCCTGAACCCACTTGGCCTTGATGAGTTCTTCTTCCCTCTCTCTTGTATAGATTCCATGTTCGGATATGAGGAGTCTGCTTCCGTATAAATGCTTTCCCATCGCCCCGAGAACCCCTGCATAACCTGTTGCCACACAGTGATACAGATCTGCTTTCGGAATCTCCATCTGCAATGTAAAGAATAACGGCAGATAAATGGAACGCATCGTCCACAGAAAATCTGAAAAAACAATCTGGCTGTACTGAAGACGGTAACATTCCCTGACTACATTCAGGAAATCTTCTCCCATCAGGATATCATTTACCGATATATTTTCATTCTGGAACATATCAAACAGAATATTCCACTCCACATCCTGGTTCAATATCAGACTCCGCAGTGCCTTGTACTGTTCTTTTGCCATCTTTTTCCTGCGGCCGCGCTTTTTCACCCAGTCCACATCTTCCAGATATAGTTCATGCACTTCCGACACATTCTCCGGCAGTTCATAGACATATTTTCCGCGCAGGGAACGGTTCGCTACGATTGTAAGAATTACAAATTCCGTTTTCGGAAATAATTTGATCAGGCTGTGTATCCAGCTTGATACTCCGCCGACAACATAAGGATAACACCCTTCTGCCACAATACATACCCGCATTCTATTCTCCTTTATCTCTTACCTGTAGTATAATGTATCGTCTGATTTTAACTGAATCGTCACATGACTCTTCTCCGTCTCGATCAGCCATGCATCATCTTCTATCTTTTTATAACTTCCCCCGGTCATCTTCTCAATCTCTTTGTTATGCGTTCTTAAGATAAACCAGGCGGTATCTCCCACATTACTTATATCCAGTGTGATCGTGTCTTCTTTCTTTTCCTGTGTATAATTCAATGCCAGAAACTTTCGGATCCGCAGATCGCTTTCAGCTGCAGTTGTTCCGTCAAAATCCTTAAATGCTTTCCAGTAAGAATCCGTATAGGAAGCAAATTTTTCACTTAACTTCTCCCATCTGTCGTTCTTACTTTCCGGATATGCTACTTTGGACATATCGGTAAGTATGCTGGTATATCCAAGTGCCGATTCCACACTTCTCATTCTGAAATCATCCCGGTATGTGTGCCGGAATCCACCGATCACAGATTTCTGCCTGGTCACATTCTGGTTCTGGTATCCGATCACATCACTGGCTTTCTTTCCGTCTTCGATCACGGTTCTTACACTGTCCAGTACGGATTCATCCAGTGCTTCCGCAAGTTCGGTATCACTCAGGTTACCCTTATACAATGATGCGAACTGATAACCCGGAACCGTATTTTGGATATATGCCTCATCCGCTTTCAGCTTCTGCTTTATGGACGTATCTGATACCCGGTAACCGGATAGTCCGGCTTCCCCGTTCTCTTCATTGATCAGTCTCAGATAATATTCCAGATCTCTCTCTTTCGGTTCATTCTGATCTTCATAGTCAAACTGGGGTGCAATCATACAGGTCAGTCCAAATTTGTTCTTCTCATATACTGCTGCCACCGATGGCCATACAACATCCCTGAATACACCGCGCAGGGACTGACTGTAAATTTTCTGCATCTTTGCATCATTTTCATCTGCCATTCCCGGATAATTGACAAGGATCAGATTCTGTGCATTTACCACCGGATAGAGTACATATTCATTCGTCTCATAAAGGATTCCCGTCAGAATTCCAAGCCCGGTAGCATCTTCCAGAAATTCCCCGTTGATCACGAATACATTGCCCGTTTTAAAGCTTTTGCTCCAGATTACCGGCGGATAGTTCTCACTTTTCACACTTGCACTTTTCGGAACACCACGCATATAAGATCTCGTTCCGGTCTCCAGTCTGTACCACGGGAATCGCAGATTAAAATCCTGTTTTTTCTTCTCTTCTTTCGTTTCTGCCTGATAGAATGTATTGCCGCCAAGCAGAAGACCTTCATATAACTGAATGCCTTTTACCTTTGTCTGATCTTTTTGTACAGAATAAATGCCAAGAAGGCTTCTGATCTTCTCGTTCTCTTTGATAAGCTCCAGATCAGGCATCCGGCTGAATACAAGATTCACTCCCCGTTCCACATACTCCTTCATCTTATCAAGTTCCTGTTCATCGTTCCAGTCAACATCCGAAGCTTCCACCACGACCATCTCCGGCAGCTCTGTCTCGTTCGTCCCTGCTGCCTGATCAAATGCCTGAAAAGTTGTATACGTCATGCTCTCTTTTTTCATATATAAAGCCCAGTTTGAAACTACTTCTGCACAGGAACTTCCGGAATCATTTCCTATATATGCGACGGATCCATCTGCGGTTCCATTCAGTCCTGCCTGGTACACCGTCCTGTTCGTCGGGAGATCTTTTTTATTTACAACATAAGAATTCTCTTCATAATGGTTCCATCTTTCTTTTGCAATATTGGAAAACTGAAATAAGAAAAAGATGATTCCCATCACGATCGTAACCGCGAAGAAATTTCTACGTGATACCATACTTTACACTCCTTTTATTTCTGCCCTTTCTTTGTCTCATCCGCAGATTTCTGGACCGGATTATTGTAACCATAATCAATGGCAAAATTATAAAGGTTATAATCATTCTGACGGACTCTGTAGCATATAAACCGATCCGTCTCATAATATACATCCATTGCATTTGGATACACTTTCATAAACTCCTGCGCCCAGTAATACATGTGAGACATCGTCACCGCACGGTTTATTCCCATGTACGGTGCAAGGCCTGTAGAATAATCCAGTGCTTCCTGTGCATATTTTTTGGATACTTTTATATTCTTCCATTCCCTTGGATTTACTGTCTGTGCATAGTTCAGAGGTTCTTTTTCAATGAAAAAATATACCGTATGCGTCGGGATCTTAACTACCGGACCGCTGCCGATATTTCTCATATCTTTCAGGAAGGTAATCGTCTCATAATGGTAACCCATTCCATGGACCATCTGTGTCTCGTCATTGGCCGAACAAATTGTCCAGGTATTCGTCTCGTTATTTCTAATGATATTCGTAAGGCAGATCATTGCTTCGTTCATCTCAAACGCATTCGTCTTAATCGGTTCTTTATATAACTGCTGTTCCCAGATAAAATCACCGGCCGCCAGTAACAGTGCCAGTGCCGCCAGATTCATAATCCATGATTTTTTAAACCAGCCAAGTACCAGATACAGTATCGTATCCGTCTCTACTGCCAGCAACACACCCACAGAATATGCAAAGAAGATACTGTTTCGCGCCGGATCCATCAGTGCCGGAAGCCCAAGTACCCCCATTGACTGCATCAGAAACATCAATCCGGTATACGCACCAACCGACCAGATTGCTCCAGCCTGATCATATCTCCGGAAGATCATACACAAAAGACCAAGCAGTACACTTGCGGCAACTCCCGCTGCCAGAGCCATAGCCGCCTTTTTATATCCGTTAAATACATACGACTGCGTCTGGGCAAAGACCGCTTTTACTTTTTCTTCTATTTTCTGTTTTAATGTCTTCTCCACTTCAGGCTTTGCCGGTGTCTTACCATCCTCTTCTGTCATGACCGTACCATTTTGTATCTTCTCCAAAGTCTCATCATCCACATCACCGACAATTGTTACATCATTACCATCCTTATCTTTTACAACCTTCTTTTTGGTACTGGTATTTGTATTTCCATTATCATTCGCCGTTCCTTTAATTACATTCATCCCCCAGTAAAGCGAACCCTGCAGCGGATTGCCCATTGCCACTCCGATTGCCATCGGTGCCACAGCCAGTAATACACTGAGAAGCGCCGCAATGATCAGCTGCTTTAGATATTTCCATCTGAAACAGCGGAAGAAATATCCTATGGCAATACCCACACATAATACCCCTGCAATCATCGTATTGTAAAAATGAACAGTTAACGTCAGTGAAAAGCTGATGACCAGTCCCAGCAGATACCATTTTGTTATCCGGCTGGATACATTCCTTTCCTCTTCCGCTCCCTCTTTCTCTGCTTTCAGTACAGTAGCATATTTCTGAAAAAATGCAATCGCAAAATATGCCGTTGGGAAGATGAAAAGCATTCCAAATTCCTGCGGCAGTGTACTCGCATATCTGGAATACGTCTGTGCCGAAAAGAAATTGCCCAGCAGATAAACAGCGGTCCCCATATAAGGAGTGTATCGGTTCTTACACAGTGCACGAAGCGGTACCAGCAGCGCCAGATGAATGAATATTGTCTGTACAAATCCAAATACCCGCATTAATACATAAGTCCTGAACCCAAACACTTCATGCATATAATAAATCACACAATGATAGCCATGTGGATATACACCGGCACCAAAGATATGGTTCTCATCCATCAGATTGATCCAGTATGTATGTACCGGCATATCAGATGCTTTATATCCATACACAGTAACTGCATTCTTTCCATACACATAACACACTCCGGCAATCAGAAGTACTGTTAACACCAGATCCGGTACATAACCAATCCATCTCTTTACATTTTCTTTTTTATGAGACACTTTTTTCTTTTCTTTGCGTCCGAAAAATAATGTCTTCCATCCGATCTCGCCATGCAAGATATACTGGAACTTCTGCAGAAGCGTTTCAACGGTCTCCGGAATATGCCCCCGTACTCTTCTGTACAGAACGATCAGAAACGGTACCAGACTTCCCACCGTCAGCGTAATCCTTCCCGAAATATGCAGAAATTCCATTAAAAACACGAGATAGATCACATAAAAATTTCCCGCAAGGAAATAACCCATAAAGCGTTCCGGCATCGTAAACTTACAGAACACTTTCCGAAGTACAATCCACGGCAAAAGCAATGACACAAGTGTATATGCTGCCAGTGCTTCTATAATCTGTATTATGGTAAGCGTATTCATTGGCATTACTTCCACCTCCTTGTCGTTCTACTCTTTTTCAGCCTGTTTTTTCTATCCTTTTTTTATCTGTAAATGTTTAACTGAATACACGGATCAGCTCTAACGTCTCCTGGTCAACTACGATTCTTGACTGTTTCAGTTCATCAAGAACCCCGAAAAACTGTTCTCTGTCATTCATTGTAAAATACAGTTTCAGTCTGCATGTATATGCCGGCAATTCATCCGGATACTGTTCCTCAAGTCTCGTACACCATTTCTGTACTTTTTCGAATTCTTTCAATTCCAGAAGTTTCAGGCAGATACTCTCGTATCGCTCCGGTGTAAAACGTGCGGCATTTTTGCTGTATAGCGACTCTCCTGCCTCATCCATCATCATTATAAAGCGTCTCTGCTCCATCTGATCAAAGATTTTCTGACCGAAGATCATATCCATATAATCGATCAGCATCTCTTCACATCCGGTCTCGTTGTCTTCTTCCTCTTTGATCTCACTGTACATCTTCTGTATATTGCCTCGGAATTCATTCAGCTCATCACGCAGGACCGAAGCCGCATAATGTGATGTCTCCGAATCCTCACTGTCCAGTGCCGTCATAATCGTTTCCAGAGATTCTTTTACATTTCCACGGATCACATTCAGCATCAGCATACGGACACTTTTCTTATCACTGACCGCCAGTGCTTCTTCCAGTGGAACGATATTACGTTCTCTTTCTTCATCCGCTTTCAGACGTGCCTTTATACGTTCTTTACTGAACACAACATCTTCCAGATCGACACTTTGACGGAAAATCGTAACGCTGATCAGATAACTGAACAGAAAGTATAACGGACCGACAATCGGACACAGCACCATCACAATAAAACGGATCAGGTACGTTCTTCTGTTTTCTTTTCTCTTATCGGTCTTCTCTACATCTTCTTCCTGTTTATCATGGATCGTTGCCCGTATTCCAATTCCATATAGCAGATAGATCACCGACACCACCAGGTTCAGAATGCATACGATCAGAAAAATCATTTCCTCTCTGGTTAACATTCTGCCACCTCCCCACCGACAAGGATGCTGTCACACCCGATCTCCCGGAATCTTCCGATGACCTGTGCCGCACTTTCTTCATCGGCATTCGTAAGCAATACATACAGTTTATCATTCATAATTCCAAGATAGTCGGATCTTCTCAGATTCTTTCCAAGGAGTTCTGCCGTCTTCCGAAATTCTCCCCTGAGTGCTTTCATCTCTACCAGCGAACATTCCGTCAGTCCATCCTTCTTTGCATTCATGAAAGCGGTAACCAGCTGTGAAAATGCGTTCTCTTCCAGAATCTCCGTTCCTTCCAGATAACGTTCTTCCCGCAATGCATCCAGATAACGGTTAGCACGTACCACTGCATTCTGGATCAGGTAACCGATCACTCTCAGACGGTTCGCCTCTGCAAGATTCATCCGCTCCCACGGGATTCCCCAGACCATCAGTATGATCTGTATCTCATTTTCCGAATAAATGGCATCTGCCATCAGCGGATAATCCGGATTCATTGTCTTATTGATGAATACCCTGTCTTCTTTCAGTTCATCATACATCTCCGTCATTGCACTGTAATGAACGGAATTCCCCATCTTTTTCGCAGTCTCTGATGTAAAGGAAAACAGACGCGCATAGTCATCATTTGCAACCGAATAAATGGCAATGTCATCACTGTCTATCAGCTGCTCCATGATCCGTGCCGCATAAAAGAGAACCTCTTCCGGCGCATACTGGTCAAGCTTTGAAGTAATCGCGTAAATCTTTCCAAGACTGTCTTTCTGATTCACGATCTGTGTCTCAAATATGTGCTTCATCCGTACATTACTGTCATTGATATCTGCGATATCATCAATCTGTCCATTCAGATAACCGATTTCTTCCTGATCCTCATGCCTTACAAAATGCAGCTGGTCCCGCATATATCCGACAACCATTCCCAAGATAAAGATCTGTGCCATCCATACATAAGTATTATAATTCAAAAGTACCTCAAATCCACTCTGCTGATACATCTGCCGGAAACAATATCCCGCCGTTGCAAGAAGTGCCGAAAATACCGCCTGCTGTTGTCCGTAAACGATAGCAAATAACAATACATACAACAGATAAAAATCCAGCCGGTCAAAATACTGACTTCCCACAGCCCGGTTATTCAACATAAAAAACGGGATAAAGCAGACCATATTCTCTATATACGGAACCAGAAGTCTGGCTATGATCTTGACATTATTCCAGATACGCTTACTCCACCGTGCCGTCTCATCCTGATTCTCCAGAAATGACGCTCTGTGTTTTTCCATATATTTCACAGTCTGTTTTACACCGGCCTCATAATCTACAAATATTTTCTGGTCAAATTCCTCTCTGTAGCGCTTTCCGTCCAATACCAGCCGGAATCCTTCTCCCACCGTTGCATCTGCAACCTCAATTTTCTCATGCATGTATTTACGGATCAATTCTGCCAGTTCCAGTTGTGTAATCACATGGTTGGATGAAATATTATAAACTGTATGCTGCAATTTTTCCACTTCTGCCACCCGGTAAATATATTCCACCACATCATCCAGATAGATCATCGAGAACCGATTCCTCTTATTAGCAGATATTTTCTGATTTCTGAAAGCTTCCAGTACCATCTGATAGCACGGATTATACTGCTTCTCCCATTTTTTTGGCATTGCATAAAAATGATCGATCCTCAGTACCGCGATATCCATATCCTGCGTCCTCTCATATGTCTGGCAGATATCTTCCCCTTGTGCGACCGCCATGGAACGGAAGTTTTTTGCCGAACTTGCTTCTTCTTCCACAATGTCATTCATATAAGATTTCCCATATACATCCTGTGACGATAGATAGACGAACCTTCCCTTTTTGCACACCGAATATGCCGATAAAATATTCGTCAGATCTGCGGAATATTGTACCGACTCTTTTCTCGCATGCTCCCATCTGTAATTCGTATCATATGCCCCGAGAAATATAACAACATCCGGTCTGATACTTTCAAATATCTCCTTGATGCTGTCACTGTCATAAGCAAAATCATACCGTTCAAATACTCTCGGGTAAACAAAATGACTTTCCTTCTTTCCCGTGAGCAGATACACCCTGTGCCCGTATTTATTCAGCTTGTTGATCATTGCATCCATCAGTCTGCTGCCACCGCCAACCAATAATGCGACCATAGTCTCACCTCTTCTCTTCTATAATTCCATAATCATAAAAAAAACAGAGTATCTCCTGTATATCTGTCCTTATTTCTTCTTTTTCAGCTTCCCCCACATGATATTCTCTTCCAATTAAATCTGCCAGTGCTTCTGTATCTTTTGTATCTTCTATATGATTATAAATAAAAGCTGCCGTCTCACTCAACGTGAGCACTCCGTTTATTTCCTCTGCTTTCTTCCCTCTCGGAATCAGTAAAACCTCATCTTCCAGATGGCGCAGCACATAATTTTCTGACCGTTTCATGTGTATACCTTCTTTGTCCAAAATGTTAACGTATTCAGTATAATCTTTATCATTTTCTAATGCAATTCTCTTTTCACATGTTTTTTCATTATGTTATACTGAATAGAAGAATATCTGACAAGGAGATTATTATGAACAACATTTTTTCTACTTATATGTGCATGATACGGAACACCTGCAGCACGCAGAAGGGAAATATAACGATTCATCCGGAAGATGTACCTTCTCTTCTGACACTTGCCCAGAAGCACTTTACATCACCCTTTCTCCTTCCTTACATGAAATCCTTCCCAGAAGCGTTCCCTGCTCTGAAACAGCAGACAAAAATGGCAATGTATCAATACTATCAGATTGAACATTTCACGGAACTGACCGTCTCTCTTCTGGATCAGAACGAAATACCCTATTATCTGCTAAAGGGAATCAGTCTTGCCGCATGCTATCCTGTGCCCGAATACCGCAAGCTCGGAGACGTGGATCTGTATATCCCCGATCCGGATGCGTTTAAGAAAGCCGGACATATATTAGAAGCACACGGCTTTATCCTTGATCCGGAAGTCAGCGATCACCACTCTACTTACCTGTATACATTTCCCAAAACCGGGCGTACTTATATGCTGGAACTGCATTTCCGCATTGTGGGTGTATACCAGTACGGGAATGCAAACCAGATCGTCGATCAGGTCTTCGCTTCCACCGCTCTGACACCTGAACTTCAGACGACCGGCAGCCGTACCTACCGGGTACTTCCGCCTACGGAATATGTCTTCTATATGATCCATCATATGTTAAAGCATTACCTGTACAGTGGTTTCGGCATCCGTCTTCTGTGTGACTTTACTTTATACCTGAACGCCCACGGTTCTTCCGTCGATTTCAGCCGGATTCACACGTGGTGCAAAGGTTCTCATATCATACATTTCTACGAGATCATCATTGCATGCTGCCGTCAGTATCTTGGATTATCCGGGTCTGTTGACCCGGACACCCATTATGAGCACCCGGAAGTTCTGGATACATTCATCCAGAAAGTACTCGAAGACCGTGATATGGGAACTTCCAATGATACGGCACTTGTCGGAAGCGGCTCTTACCAGAAGATCAATCTGTGGACTTACTTCCGAGAAGGACACCTGCAGATGAAGGTACGCTTTCTGAAGCTTCATAAATGTATTCTGTTGTGGCCTGTTCTGTGGGGAATTACTTTGATCTGTTTTATCTGGAACACCTATCATTACAGAAATACAACATTGAAAGATACACTGGCTGCGTTCCGGAAGACGAATGAGGAGTCGCAGTTGATACGGGTGTTTGAGAATGAGGATTAGTTTGCTGGTTAATTTATTATTTTGGCCTCTCGGTCCTTTAGAACGTGTTGGTATGTGGTTGGGGGCTAAGATTCCACGATGAAGAAGTTATAAGGGAGTCAGAATTTTCTAAAAGCACCCGAAATATGTGTCAAACTCGCCATCCGGCTCAAACAGTGACACATATTCCGGGTAACGAAAATTCTGACTCCCTAACAACTTCTAACATCGCTCCATATACGCTCCCAACCACATACCAACACGTTCTAAAGTCGTGACTGGCTGATGATAATAAATTCAGCAGCGGAACGTGACTTTGATGTGCTGCGCGGAAGGTTGTGGTAATTGTTTTGATTTTCTAATTTTGAGAGTTCCGATATCCGGGATAAATACGGGTGGCATTTCTTTCATTGTCCGTGGCCATTTACAACTTGTGGAATCGTTGGTATTCGGATTGGGGCGTATATGAAGTGTAGTTAGAAACAGTTAGCGCGTCGATATTTACGTTAAAGTCCTTTTGCAAATTGTCTGAACCGAATGGCGAGTTGTTTGCAAAAGAGCTTTGTCCTTAGTAAATAGCGGCGCGCTTTACTGTTTCTTACTGCACGGAATCTTAGCCCCAGTCCGAATACCAACGATTCCACAAGGACTGAGAGGCCATGACACCTGATTCAAATATTTATTTAGATGGCTCTCGTATACTTCTTCAGCCACTCCTGCTCCTCTTCATTCAGGTAAGGAGCGATTACTTCGTATACCTTCGCATGATAATCATTCAGAAGTTTCTTATCTTCTGCTGTCATGATATCCGGGTTGACCGCATCCAGATCCATCGGGATCAAGGTGATTGCTTCGAAGTACATGAACTGACCGTATTCGTTCAGTGTTCCTTTACAGGTCAGAAGTTCGTTCTCAAGACGGATTCCGTGGGATCCTTCGATATAGATTCCCGGTTCATCTGTGATGACCATGCCTTCCTGTAAGACTTCTGTCTCACCCGGACGGTATTTCCAGCGGAAGCCTGCCGGTCCTTCATGGATGTTCAGAAGATATCCGACTCCATGCCCTGTACCGTGATTGAAGTTTAAGTCTCTGTCCCAGAATGGTTTTCTTGCAAGGATGTCAAGGATCATACCTGTAGATCCTTTCAGGAACTTTGCACTTCCAAGCTGTAAGTTACTGATAGCAACCAGTGTAAAGTGGTCTTTCATGATCTGCGGAACTTCACCGAGCGCGTAAGTTCTGGTAACGTCTGTAGATCCTTCGTAGAATCCTGCTCCTGTATCGGTTAAGAATAACTGGCCTTCTTTTAACTCTACATCTGTCTCTGGTGAAGATGTGTAGTGTACGATTGCACCATGTTCTCCGAATGAAGAGATTGGCTCAAAACTTGGACGGATGAAGTTGCCCATCTCTGCACGGAACTCATCCAGTTTATCAGATGCACTTATCTCTGTGATCTTCATCTTGCCGACATTTTCTTTCAGCCATTTCATGAATCTTACATGCGCAACACTATCTTTAATCTGTGCTTTGCGGATGTTCTCGATCTCAACCGGGTTCTTGACCGCTTTCATGAGAATTGCCGGATTTCTCTTTTCTACTGTCTTAACATTTTCAGGAATATTATTGAATAATGCATAGTTCAATTTTCCAGGATCGATCATAACAACCAGATCACTGCCGAACTTCTTCACATCTTCGTAAATGTCGTTGTATGGGTGTAAGTTTACGCCGTCTTTTGCAAGTTTAGCTTTTAACTCGTCGTCTAATTTTCTTTCATCGATATACAGCTCGAAGCTGTCCATTGTGATAATTCCGTAAGATAATACCAGTGGGAAGAAATCAATATCATTTCCACGGATATTTAATGTCCAGCAGATGTCGTCAATCGTAGATACAACGTGCACATTTGTGCCTGCTTCTTTCATCTCTTCACGGATTCTTGCAAGCTTGCTTCCTACCATCTCTCCGGCATATTTTACATCCAGGTCAAATGCAGGTTCTTCGGATAATACCGGGCGGTCTTCCCAGATCTCATCGATTAAATCTACCTGATAATTTACTTTTGCATTCTTCCTCCCCGCGATGGCTGCATAACCTTCTCCTTCGCCGACAGATACGACTCTTCCGTCAAATCCGAGTGTCCCGCCTTCCTTTAATACCTCTTCAATATATGCATTCATCTCCGGCACACCCGGTTCACCCATTTTCATGAGTTCTACAGTTGTCCCCTCTAACTGTGCTGCTGCCTGGATGAAGTAACGTCCGTCTGTCCAGAGTCTTGCTTCTGTCTTCGTGATCACGGCTGTTCCCGCTGATCCGGAAAACCCTGTGATGAACTTTCTCGCTTTGAAATGTTCCCCAACATATTCACTCTGATGAAAGTCCGCAGTCGGTACTACATACACATCAATGTTCTTTTCTTCCATGCACTTACGAAGTGCGGAAAGTCTTTCTGGTACTGTCATGTTTTGTTCCTCCTTGATATATACAGTGTATGGATATTATACCTCATTTTTCCTGATTAATCTTCCGATAATGCAGATAATTTTCCTTATCGTTCATAAGTAATACTTCTTCTGCTAATTTAAGCCAGTCTGAAAAAGCGTGTAAAAAATGATTGCTCATTTTTCACACGCTTTTAACTTCAGTTAATACTACTATACATACTGTTTCAATTCTTCCATTGCTTTTTCATCTATCTTAGATTTATCAATCTTCGCACGCTTCAGATAAGCTTTCCAGATTAAGATCAGAATCAATCCTACTGCTATGATTATGGTAAGGAATATGAAAAAATAATGATATCCGGTAATTCCCGGATGATTATCAATCAGGCTTCCGGCAAATATAGATATAAATGTTTCCGGTACTGCCCCTGCCATACAGATCAATCCTGCCGCTGTTCCACAATATTCTACCGGCACTGCACCTTCACTCATCATTGTCCATGCCATCGCATAATTCATATGGAAGAACGATAAAATCGTTATGAATAATATTGTAACAATAATGGCACTTGACGGTCCTGACGGGACAAAGAAGATTCCAATCTGACCTCCTAGCATAACAATATATGCCAACAGCATAAGCTTTCCTGTTCCGAATTTATCCGCCAGATACCCTCCGATAATATTTCCACCGATAGAACCAAATTTACGAAGCACTCCCATCATTGCTCCAAATGCAACTGCCGCACCTAAAATATCCGTCACGTAAGGAATGTAATAATAGATAGACAGACAGAATACATGGTTGCAGAATGATACCAGACAGATGATCCACACTGCCGGATTCTTCAGTACTTTTGTAATTCCTTTAAAAGATACCTTATCTGATTCCAACACCATTTTATCATTTTCTAATGTAAACAGTGCCACAATACCCATTGCAATATTTACATAAGAATAGAATAAAATCACGTATTTCATAGCAAGTACTTCATTTCCGGCACCAGAGGTTCCCCAGTGAAAGATTCCTACCGCTACTAAAGAAGTAACTACACCTGCTACACTTTGCATTCCCTCAAAGAATCCATATGCTTTTCCCTGACTGTCTTCATCTGACATCACACGCACAGCCTTGACACATGCAGGCCAGAATGCAAATGTTGTAGATACTCCCCACAATGCATAGATTACAAGGAGACCACCAAATCCAAGTGGTAACAGATGCAGCAATCCACCGATTCCTGTTACAATCGGAGACAACACAATGATTTTCTTTACAGACATCCCATCTGCCACAACGCCTCCGAACAGATATGAAACAATTCCAAATACTCCGATTACCGTTCCAAATACTCCCATTTGCGTATTCGTCAAATGATAAGTAGAAACATATGCGTCATAATATTCAAACCGGAAAAACGGAAGACCAAATATAACAGACCCCGTAAATGCGAGGATCACAATTGCTCCAAAATTTCTCTGCAAAGATCCTTTGATTCCAATTTTATCTAATACCTTATTCATCTTCTACCTCTCTACTGATTCTTTACAGATATCACACGGAATGTCTTTCCTTTATCATAAGTTCTGGAAAGCACAATAATGTTATCATAAAAGAATTTTCCAGCATATACTCCTCGTTCACATCCGGCTCCATCCAGTTCAAAATCATTCCATTCCCCGACCTTTTCTTCAATTTCTTCACGGGTATATGTATGACCGATCAGTTTGTCCGCTGCCTGTTTATCGCCTGTTTTTCCAGAACTACCTTCATATGTTGAATTTTGTGCTGTTTCCAAAGTCGTATTTGTTACAACCACACCGATCCCCCCAAAAATGAAGGCCAGAAGAAGAAGTATCACTGCCAGTAATATTTTCTTTTTTCTACTCATTTTATATACTCCTGATATGCTAACAAATGTGCCCTCATATCAAATACAAGGGCACATCCAAATTAAGCAATATTATTTAACTTTCTCATCAGCAAGAATGTTTACACCATCACTTACATCTTTACCATTCTCGTCCACAACAGCATCTGAATACTTATCATAATGTACTTTTCTGCCCTTGTGATCGATAAATTCATTTCCTTCATTAGACCATGGGATCCATCCTGTTCCCCATTCTTTTATGTTGTCCATTCCGGTAGACTGACACCAATATGCAATCTTAGCTGCGCCCCAGCTGTCTCCACAGAAGAACGCTGTTAACTTGTCTGTATCCAGTCCACAATCTTTCATGTAAGAAACATACTCTTCTTTCGTTCTTGCAGTAAAATCTACGTTCATGAACTGATCTCCGTCTTCGCCATCTTCTGCACACCAGATTGTTCCATCGATACGTCCTGCAAGATCATGATAGCTATATCCTGATTCTTCACCTTTCCAGTTAGATTCACCACGGTTATCTGCAACCTGACCGTCAACTTCTCCGCTCAGGATCTTCTTCACATCATCAGTCCAGAGAATCTCATCCGGATTAGAGATTGTATCTGTTCCAAAGCTCTCTACGGATGTCGGAACTACCAGTGTACTTTCATCTGTATCAAGATCATATCCATTGTACTCCCATGCTGTAAGAGCTCCTGTCATGGCATATGTCTTCACGCCAAGAGCTCTTAATAAGAATCCAAGTCTTCCCTGCGGTGCAGCTGTAGGACCTGTTAAAATTACAATAGAATCTTTTGTGATTCCATACTGTGGACAAATCGTATCTTTAAACTCTTTAACAGAGATCAGTCTGTATTCTTTTGCATAATCAGATCTCTTTTCCGGTACATACACACGTGGTCTTTCATAACAGTCACTGTTAATGTGAACAGCTCCCGGAACATGTCCTCTTGAGAAATATGAAGAAGACTTTGCATTTCCCCATGCAACATCAACAAGTACAACCTTGTCCATATTGTCTCCAATAACCGCTTTTGCTTCTTCACTTAATTCTTTTTCTTTTCCAGTCTTTACATCTGAAATACTCTTTACAATCTCTGTAGGTAAAAATCTGTCATAATTATCATATGATTCTACATCTGTTCCTGCATCGATCATATCATTTGCCTGAAATACAGATACATTCTTAATACCCTGCTCCTGGAAATATCCGGCAACATATTTTGCCTGTTCTCCGGAATAATCATAAACGATAACTTCAGAATCTTTTGTGATGTTCTGTGACTTCATAGCTCTCTTCAGATAGTCTGTTCTTGGTGCCACTCCGCCGTAATCATCACCACCATAATAGCAGTCTAACCAACGTGATGAGAATAATGTAGAATTTTTCAGATGTCCTCCGTTTTTTGCACCCTCTAATGCCCATCCTGCATAGCTTTCCTGTGGACGTGCATCTACAAGAACTGTCTTCTCATCTGAATCATTCATAAACGCTTTTACTTTGTCAGCAGAAGCTTCATCTACTTTGATGTCCCCTGCCGGTTTTGCTGACTTATTATAGCCGTTATCCTTTTCGGAATCATCTGTCTTTGCTGACTCTTCTGTTTTTTTCGTCTCTTCTTTTTTGGATGTCGAACTTGAACATCCGGCAAGCATTGATGTTGCCATAACAACACACAACAATGATGCTACAAGTTTCTTTTTCATTCTTTTTCCTCCTTGTATAATATCCCAAACATACTTCCATATCATAGCATACAGGGAGGTACTTTTCTAATCGTTTTTAGCAATATATTCTCTTACTTATTTATTATATCAATATTTATATTTTGTCTGACGTTCTCGCTGCGGCATGCGGCAATCTTAAATTAATCTCCGGCTTTCCCAAGTTCCACCAGCACCGGTGTAAGCCCAGCAACATCCCAGCCCTCAAAGCTGATCATACATAACGCACGGAATAACAACTTCACCGTCTCAGATTCTTCCGTCTGATCTGCATGATACAATTTTGCCGCCACCTGGCAGATTGCCATCATAATTGCAGATTTGAAGGCTCCGATCTCATCAGATTCCTTCCACAGATTCTCCATATCGTAATCATCCGTATTCCCGCATGGTGCTGCACATGTTACACATCCCGGTGAGACTGTATATTTTTCATTTCTTACTTTCTCTAAT
Organism: uncultured Dorea sp.; assembly: GCA_934295165.1. GTDB lineage: Bacteria > Bacillota > Clostridia > Lachnospirales > Lachnospiraceae > Dorea_A. The sequence goes on from CAKRAT010000002.1 coordinate 39,494, forward strand.
ATCTCACTCATATCGAAAATGCCCGCAGACCAGTCCCCGGCCATCGTCAGTGCTTCTAAAAATACCCGATTGGTGTTCTCTGTCTTTTCGTTATTCTCACAGGTTCTTGCAAGTCCGATGACTGCACCTGTCAGTTTCTGTCTGATTTCTTCTGTCATGATTTACTTCTCCTTCTTAGACGGTATCACAAATATAAATATCATAGAACTTACAAATAATAAAAACGGATAGAACAATTTTGGCATAATCTGAAAAGCAGAAATATTATATCCCAGTTCGCTCGCCGCAGAGATTGACACCAGCATCTGCGCTCCATAAGGAATGATCCCCTGGAAAATACAAGAAAATGTGTCCAGTATCGAAGCTGCTTTTCTCGGTGTGATTCCGTATTCTTCTGCCATATCCTTTGCAATCGGATTCGCCATTACGATTGCTACGGTATTATTCGCCGTTGCAATATCCATCGTTCCGACCAGCAGCCCCATACCAAGCTGACCACCTTTGCGGCCTTTAAATACCTTATGGATTCCTGCAAGTAATGCATCGAAACCGCCATATTCACGGATCAGCGCACACATGGCTGCCACCAGGATTGCAACCATACTTGTCTCGAACATCCCCGAAGCACCCGAACCCATGTTAGCTAACAGATCCGTCGCCGCAATATGGCCGCCTGCCAGCATGATAACGGAACCAGATACAATCCCGATCAGGAGTACCACGAATACATTGACTCCAATAATTCCTCCTATGAGAACCAGTACATACGGAATAATCTGCACCAGATTATAAGATTTGCTTACACGTCCCGCGATATCTGTCTGGAACGACAGAACAAGTATCAGTGCCAGTGTCGCAATCGCTGCCGGAAGTGCAATTCCAAAGTTCTCACGGAATTTATCTTTCATCTGACATCCCTGTCCGTTACATGCCGCGATCGTTGTATCCGAGATAAACGAAAGATTATCTCCGAACATCGATCCACCCATAACCGAACCGATACAAAGCGCCATGTCAAATCCCGATGCCCTGGATACTGCTACAGCAATCGGTGTGATCAGTGTAATTGTTCCAACCGACGTTCCCATAGCCACCGACACAAAACAGGCCACCACGAATAATACCGCTACTGAAAATCTTGCCGGAATCAGTGACAGCATAAAATACGCCACGCTTTCCGCACTACTTCTTCCTACTACTCCGACAAACGAACCCGCCGTCAGGAAGATCAGAAGCATTGTAATAATATTCTTATCTGCAAGTCCCTGTGCCATGATTCCAAGCTTTTCGTCAAAACTCACCTTCCGATTCTGCAGACATGCCACCAGAATCGCCGCAAGAAACGCGATAATGATAGGGACGTTATAGAATCCCATCGGAATCTTCATCACATATTCAAATGTTATTCCAAGTCCCAGATAAATACATAAAAATACGCCAATCGGCAGTAGTGCTATTGCATTTCCTTTTTTCATTCTTTATCCTCTCATTCCTTTCACACCAGACATCCACAAATACATCTGGCTCTGCTTTCAGCTTTCTCTATTCTTCTAACCGATTCCTCCAAGTACAATTCCGAGAATCAGCACGATAAAACATACCGGAACATAAAAATATTTACATATTGTATAATAATGTTTCGTAAATGGTTTCTCTCTTCCGGTATTGACCTGTTTTTCCACGAATGCCTTTCCACATACCCAGAAGAACATGATACCTGCCAGTCCTGCTCCAAGCGGGCAGATATAGATAGACAATACGTCCATCCAGTCCGACACGATTCCCTGGATCAGAAGCGACACGATCGCTCCTACAATTCCCGTCAGTACACATGCCGGAACTCTCCCAAGCTTTAATTTTTCCTGTACCGTTGCGATCGGTGCTTCATACAGATTAATCAGCGAAGTCATACCCGCAAGCAATACCGCAACAAAGAAGATGATCGCAATCAGCCATCCACCCGGCATTCCTTTGATCAGATTCGGAAGGAAAATGAACAATAGTCCCGGTCCTCCCTGATTCAACTGTGCTCCCGTCGTTGCCATGGCCGGAATAATAATCAGTGCTGCAAGAATAGCTGCAACAGTATCAAAGAACGCAACTCTTCCTGCGGAAGCCGGGATGTCTTCTTCATCCGACAGATAAGATCCATAGATCAGTGTTCCATTTCCCGCTACAGACAGAGAAAAGAATGCCTGGCCAAGTGCAAAGATCCACGTCGCCGGATCTGCAAATGCCTTTGGATCGACTCTGAAAATATAACGGTATCCTTCACTTGCTCCCGGCTGGAATCCAACATAGATTCCCAGAATTATGAACAATGCGAAGAATATCGGCATCATGATCTTATTTGCTTTTTCAATACCGCTTCCAACACCTAACATCAGGATCAGCATACATGCCGCAAGCGCAAGTATCTGCCATATATTATTACCAAATGCAGATGCCATCTTACCAAATGCTGCCCCAAATTCATCTACATTTTTCGGACGAAGTGTTGTTCCTGTAAATGTTCCGGCAGCGTATCGCAAGATCCATCCCATTACAACCGTATAACCGATTGCCATAGCAAGTGAACCAAACACCGGGATCATGCCAAGTGCTTCCCCGGCTTTTCTCTTTCCTCTTTTCTCACAGGCGATTCCAAACGCATCGATCGGTCCTGCCTTTGCCGCACGCCCGAAACTCATCTCCCCGATTACACCTGTCGAACCGATCAGTATCACAAAGATAAAATACGGGATCAGAAATGAACCGCCTCCATATAGTGATACCCTGGTTGGAAACATCCAGATATTCCCCATTCCAACTGCTGAACCGATACAGGCACAGATGAATCCCCATCTGCTGCTAAATGATTCTCTTTTATTCATGATTTTTCCTCTCCAGCCATGGGGACGGATATGTATGTTCTGTCCCTGCCGGCTCTAAATATTCCATACATGTATATATGGTAGACTTTCTCTATTTTAGCATGATTCATGCAGCACCGTCAAAAACTTGTTTGCTATTGAATCATAATCACTGTGATACCGAAAGTGTGTTTACGGCTACACATAAAGGCTACAATTCCACTACTGAATTCATTATCATTGGCCTATCACGGCATGAGAAAGACTTGGTATCCTGTTGTGGGCGTATATAAAGCGATGATTAGAAGTTGTTAGGGTGCCAGAATTTTCGTTACCCGGAATATGTGTCACTGTTTAAGCCGAACGGCGAGTTTGACACATATTTCGGGTGCTTTTAGAAAATTCTGACACCCTTATAACTTCTTCATCGTGGAATCTTAGCCCGCAACAGGATAGCAAGTCTTTCTCATGGACCGGGGTAAACCACGATGATGAACTCAATAGCAATTAAATCGCATCCAGCGCATTGGAAATATCCGCAATCAGATCCTCTTTATCCTCTAAGCCAAGACTGATACGGATCAACTCAGCCGGTACTCCTGCTTCTTTTAACTGTTCATCCGTCATCTGTCTGTGTGTAGACGTTGCCGGATTCAGACAGCATGTTCTTGCATCCGCTACATGCGTTTCAATCGCGCCAAGCTTTAATGTCTTCATGAAGACCGAAGCCGCTTCTCTTCCACCTTTTAATCCAAAGGATACCACTCCGCATCCTCCGTTTGGAAGATATTTCTGCGCTCTTTCATAATATTTATCAGACGGAAGTCCAGAATAGTTTACATAAGCTACCTTCGGATGTGCTTCCAGAAATTCTGCGACTGCCTGTCCGTTCTCTACATGCTTCGGCATACGTACATGCAGGGATTCCAGTCCAAGATTTAAGATGAATGCATTCTGTGGTGACTGCATTGATCCGAAGTCACGCATCAGCTGTGCGGTACATTTTGTAATAAATGCACCTTCCTTGCCGAATTTCTCCGCATATGTAATTCCATGATAGCTGTCATCCGGTGTGCAAAGTCCCGGATACTTCTCTGCATGAGCCATCCAGTCAAAGTTACCGCTGTCTACGATTGCTCCGCCAAGTGCAGCTCCGTGACCGTCCATATATTTTGTAGTCGAATGTGTTACAATATCTGCTCCCCATTCGATTGGTCTACAGTTGACCGGTGTCGGGAATGTGTTATCTACGATAAGCGGCACACCGTGTGCATGTGCCACTTTGGCAAATAATTCAATATCCAGTACAGTCAGTGCCGGGTTCGCAATCGTCTCTCCGAACATTACTTTCGTATTCGGCTTAAATACTTCATTTAACTCTTCTTCTGTCGCATCCGGTGAAACAAATGTTACATCGATTCCCATCTTTCTCATCGTTACATCGATCAGGTTAAAGGTTCCTCCGTAAATAGAGGAAGATGCTACGATATGATCTCCGCATTCACAGATATTGAACAGTGCGAAGAAGTTCGCTGCCTGTCCGGATGAAGTCAACATTGCTGCCGTTCCGCCTTCCATCTCTGCAATCTTGGCTGCTACTGTGTCATTGGTCGGATTCTGAAGTCTGGAATAAAAATATCCTGACGCTTCCAGATCAAATAATTTTCCCATGTCCTCGCTGGTTGCATATTTGAATGTTGTGGACTGTACGATCGGGATCTGTCTTGGTTCTCCGTTTCCAGGAGTATAGCCTCCCTGTACACATTTGGTTCCGATTCTGTATTCGCTCATGAATTTACCTCCTTGGTGCATGCTTTTTATGCATCTTTCAAAACATACCTTTTTAGTATACTTTAGCACTATGCGTTTGGAATTTCAAGTTTCTATTTAATCAATCATGGTGGCTGCCACCGGTCGGAATAAAACTACAAGGTCCCAGCCTGTGCTGACTCCAACATGGGGAAATTCTAAAGCAAAAAAGTTGACCTAAAAACGAGCTCACAAAAAATCCAAACTCGACATTCGTCTCAAACAGTGAATTTTTTGTGAGCAAACGGTCAACTTTTTTACTTAAGAATTACCAACCATGAGTCCGTATGCACAGGCTGGGACCTTGTAGTTTTATTCCTGAGGTTTTCGCATGCCCTAATAATTAAACAGAGGAACCGTAACCGTTGTGATACCAGAAGTGTACGAAAAAGCCGGAAAATCAATGGTTTCACCACAACTTCCCGGCTACACAACGGCTACAATCCCTCTATTGAATTCATTGTCATTGGCCAATCACGACATGAGAGGCCACGATGATGAACTAAATAGAAACTTTACTCAATCGCATCTGTTTCTATCACAAATTTCACATTACCATCCATCGCTTTATCCTTACCGCTGAATGTGTTATATCTGCAATCTTCTGATGTCAGCACATCAATTCTGTCGAGTACGTCACCGAGTTCATCTTCTACTGTACTCTTTAACTTGCTTGTTCCTTCTTTATCGAATTTTGCCATACCTTCTGCAAGTTCTTTTGCACCTGACTGGAGTTCGGAAGCTCCGCTTCTGAGCGCACTGCTGTTAGCTGCAAGTGTTGCAGATCCGGAAGACATCTGGCTTCCCAGTGTGTTCAGTCCGCTTGCCAGCTGATTGGTTCCACTCTGGAGTGTATTGACACCGGCTACTAATGTCGGACTGCTGGCTTTCAGTTTGTTTGCACCGCTTACCAGTGAATTATTGTAAGCACTTAACTGGGCGAATCCTTTATTCAGTGCTGTAATTCCCTGGATTGCTGTCGGGAACTGGGCAGACGTTGCAGTGTTCAGTGTTGCCAGATTACTGTGCAGTGTTCCGATCGCACTGTTCAGTCCCTGCATACCTGCATTCAACTGATCCACACTTCCTGTCAGCGTGCTTAACTCTCCAGCCTGTGCAAGAACACCTTCTGCATCTTCAATACTCTTAAGCTGCTTTTGTAATTCCGGAAGTGATTCTTCTAATTCTTTGGCAGATGTCTGTAACGTAGCTGCATTTGTCAGAATCGTTGCAGCTCCTGCTCTTAATGAATCTACATCAATCGCCGGCATCTGTGAAGTATCAATACCTGTTAACTCTTTGATATTCTGTACGGAATCCGTAGAAGCTTTTGCTGTCTTCAATGCGCTGATCGAACTCTGTAATTGTTTTGCTTCTTCTGAATTCTTATCTGAGATGCCTGCATACTTCGATTCCAGAGCACTTATAGATGCTGCGATCGAATCGGAACTGTTCTTTGCGGTTGTCTTTGCTGCCTTAATCGTCTGATTATCAGAAGCAACCACATCATTGATATTCTTACATGCATTCTCCAATGTTGTCTGAGCTGCATCAATATTGTTCATGGCTCCCTGCATACTGCTCAATGTCTGAGCGATTGTTGTAAGTGGTGCTTCGATGCCTGTTGTAAGTGTTCCGTTTAATGCTTTCGTTTCTGCCATCAGTGTATTTCCGGTCGTTACCATAGAATTTACCTGAGACATCAGACCCTTTACTTCTTCTGTTCCAAGTGCTGCTTTCATCTGTGCAGTTCCTGCCGCCAGAGCCTTCGATGCTGCCTGAAGGTCTTCTGTTGTTTCACCCTCACCGTCTGTTGCAGCTTCAAGCTGTGAGATCGCACTCTGTACCTGCTTCAGTCCTGTACTTAACTGTGTCAGCTGTGAAGCTCCTGCTGCCAGCTGTTTCTCGCCGTCTACATAACTGCTCACACCATCGGCCAGCGTATTCACACCGCTTGTATAATCCTGCACACCTTTGACAACCTTATTCACACCATTCACATATTCTGTAACACTGCCACTCAGTTCTCCGTTCGATCCAAGGTATTTCTGGATGCCCGCATTCAATGTGTCTACACCTTCTGTATAACTGTTCACACCATCGGCCAGTGTACCTGCACCGTCTGCCAGTGTGCCAGAACCGCTTACTAACTCAAGTGCCGCATCTTCCAGATCATCCAATGCTGTCTGCAGATCGTCTACATTCACCATACTGTCCATATCCAGATCATCTAACAGATCGGATAATGCAACCGTATAAGTAGAAGACATTGTAAAATCTGTCACATCTGCTTCGATACTTATGCTTTCCGGAATCGTTACTTTATCGCTTTCCTCACTGCTTAAGTTCAGACTGTCCTTTAATCCTGGCATTCCGAATCCGACTACAATATTCTTATTCCCATCAGAAATGATCTTGCCGTTATCGATCGTTACATTACTGAAAGTCTCATTCGGAAGGATCATACCTGTCATCATGACGAACGGTGTATATACTTCTGTATCTTTTCCATCTACAGATACCGTCCTTTTCTCTTTATTCTTATAGTCTACCGTAATCTTCAGATGACCACTCTTTCCCTTTAATTCCGACGGCTTCATCTGTTTTCCGTCCAGATAATATTTCAGCTTTACAGATACCGGAAGTTTCTTATCTGTCGTTCCCTGATAATAGATATCATCACCGTCTGTCGACCATGTGAGTTTATCTCCGTCTGCTGTATATTCTTCGTCACCTTTTACATTCTTGATATCACTCAGTGTGCTCTCATCTTCCAGATCTCCGGATACGCTTCCTGAATTTTTAAGCCAGTTGGATACTGTTACTTTGTCTGCCTTTCCGCCCGCCTTTGCATTTACATATACGGTTTCTTCTTTATATACATCACTGTCTGATGTTCCACTTGCTGCGAAAGCCGGTGTCACACCCATCATCAGTGACATTCCGACTGCTACAGATGCTGCAACTTTTCGTTTCATTTTTCTGTTCTTATTCATAATTCCTGCTTCCTTTCTTATTATCATGATTTGTTTTTATCATGACTTGTTTTATGGATTGTTAATAACAGGTTACTTTGCTTCACTTGTCTGTGCCTTTGCCTTCTTGCCAAGAAATCCCATCGATGTCTTGCAGATTAATTTGTCAAATATCATGAACATTGCCGGTAATACCAGAAGCACGACTACCATACTGATAATGGCTCCTCTTGCAAGCAATGTACAGATCGAACCGATCATCTCAACCTGAGAGTAGCAGGCAACTCCGAATGTTGCGGCGAAGAAGCTTAAGCCACTGCTGATGCTAGACGGCATACTCGTTTTATGTGCAATGCTGATTGCTTCCATCTTGTCTTTTCCAAGGCTTCGTTCTTTCTGATATCTCGTCGTCATCAGGATCGCATAGTCAACGGTTGCTCCTAACTGGATCGCACCGATAACGATACTTGCCACGAACGGAAGACTGATTCCCTGATAATACGGGATTGCCATATTGATCATGATTGCAAATTCGATAACCGCTACCAGGATCACCGGCAGTGAGATCGATTTGAAAATAATCAGGATGATGATAAATATTGCTGCGATTGAAATAATATTTACATTAACCAGATCGACATCTGTAACATCCTGCAGGTCTTTCATCAGAGGTGCTTCTCCGATAACCATTCCCGATTTATCATAAGATTTTACGATCTTATCTATCTTTTTGATCTGTGCATTTACCGGATCTGTTGCAGATTCATATTTTGTACTTACAAATGCAAGTTCATAATCATCACTCTGCAGCATCTTACGGACATCCTTTGGAATCATAGAATCCGGTACACTAGGCCCGATCAGTGAACTCATGCTGATGGTCCATTTTACACCTTTTACTTTGTCGATTTCCTTGAACATCTTCTGCTTATCTTTTGCACTCATGTTCTTATCCATCATGATGATGTGCATGTTACTTGTACCGAAGTCATCTTTTACTTTTTTGATCGATACATTACTGTCCAGTGTTGCAGGTAATGAATCTGCAATGTTGTAATAGATCTTTGTATGATTATTACCGTAAACTGCCGGAAGTAACAATACAAGGAATGCTACGATCCATACTTTATAATGTTTTGTGATAAAGGTCGATGGGCGGTCCATATTACTTAAGAGCAGTTTGTGTCTTGTCTTTTCAATTGGTTTGTCGAATACAAGGATCAGTGCCGGCAGGATCGTTACGCAACAGATAACGCCGATCACAACACCTTTCGCCATTACAATACCAAGGTCACGTCCGAGTGCAAATGTCATAACACACAGTGCGATGAATCCGGCTACGGTCGTAACAGAACTTCCGACAACTGATTTAAATGTGTTGGCAATTGCATGCCCCATCGCTCTTTCTTTCTCGCCCGGGAATCTCTTCTTATTCTCCTCATAACTATTCAGAAGGAAGATGGAATAATCCATCGTTACACCGAGCTGCAGGACGGCTGTCAGTGCCTGTGTAATATAAGAAGTTTCACCAAGTATAATATTGCTTCCCAGATTATACAGGATCGCAAGTCCGATACTTAACAGGAACAGGAACGGAACTACAAATGAGCCTGATGTAATCTCCAGTACAACCAGACTTAACAGTGCAGCAATCACTACATAGATTGGAAGTTCTTTCATTGCGATATTCTTAATATCAGTAACGATACCTGTCATACCGCTGATAAAGCACTGCTTATTCGCGATCTTACGAAGCTGCGTCAGTGCTTCCATGGAATTGTCGGATGATGTCGTATCGTCGAACAATACCAGCATCATCGTTGCATCACCATTGATAAATGCTTTTCTAATATCTTTCGGGATCATTTCCGTTGGAAGGCTGATGTCCGCCACATCGTCATACCAGAGTACATCCTGTACATGTGGTACTTTTTCGAATTCTTTTTCCAGCTTCTGTACGTCCTTCATATCCATGTTCTCGACTGCGACCATGGAGAACGCACCCATTCCAAATTCATCTACCAGTATATCCTGTCCTTTTACCGTCTCCAGGTGATCCGGCAGGTAACTCAGCAGGTCATAATTTACTTTTGTCTTTGCTATACCGATTATCGATGGGACAATTAATAAAACTCCGATTATCAACATCAGTATTCTGTGTCTGGCAATCCATTTGCCAACTTTGACCATCATTTCCATCTCCTCTTGTTTTCTTTATGCATATCTTATTATAATCAAAAATGACCATCAGTCAATATTTTATTTGAATTATTTTTATTTCATTGGAAATCCTTATCCGTAATATTATAAGGATTAGGAACTTTCATCCAATAGTGACGTGCGCCGCAAGGCGCACATAAAAATACACAGGATACTGCACTGGCAATATCCTGTGTATTTTTATACTTTATCATTCAATTTTCCGACGGAGAACATTCCGGAGAACAGCCTCCATTTTTTGTCTCTCAATTAGTGAGTTGCAGCTTCTCCATTTCCTGTAACTTTTCCTTTACGCTTATCATGCATTGCAAATAATCCGGCAAGTAATGTTCCTGAGATGGAATGCCATGTGCAGGATACTGCGCAGATAATTGCAGATTCCGGTGTAGATGCGAACTGGGCAGTTGTCGTTGCAAGGTTAGTTGCAAGTCCCGCATTCTGCATACCAACTTCGATCGAAATCGTTCTCTTCTTGGATGTATTCATACCAGCCAGCTTTCCGGCTCCATATCCAAGCAGATATCCAAGTCCGTTGTGAAGTAATACTGCAACGAAGATCACAACTCCTGACTGGAAGAATTTGGCACCCTGTGAGGATACCACTCCGCCGACAACACATGCAAGTCCGAGTACAGCAACTCCCGGCATGACTTTCTGAAGCTCGCGGAATGTCTTATTCTTTCCAAACAGGTAATTCAGTAAAAATCCGACACCTACCGGAAGGATAACTGTCTCAATGATCGATACGAACATCGGAAGTCCTTTGATCGTGATCTGTGTGCCACTTGCCAGTAACGATACCATAAGTGGTGTCATAACCGGTGAAACCAGTGTCGATACTGTTGTCATTCCTACGGAGAATGCCACGTCACCGCCGCACAGGTAAGACATGATGTTGGAAGATACACCTCCCGGACAGCATCCTACCAGGATCAGTCCAAGTGCGATTCCGTCCGGCAGATTCAATACTTTTGAAAGTGCAAATGCAAGGAATGGCATGATCAGGTACTGCGCAATCGCGCCAACACAGATGTCGAACGGACGCTGTGCAAGAATCTTAAAATCTTCAGTCGTAAGAGTCAGTCCCATACTGAACATGATAATACCAATGATAACAGACTGGCATGTGAACTTATTCGATACCATATCTGTGAACAGTGCCAGGTTGACCCAGCCCATCATAGACGGAAGGAAAAATGTAACCACTGCAATCGCGATTACAACGATTGACGTGTAGTCTGATAAAAATTTGCTTGCTTTTTGTAATGCTTTCATTACTCTTCTCCTCCTTTAAGCAATCACCGTCCACCAAATTTCTCCTGCCTGTTCAGATATAAAAAAATCCCTTCCCAGAGTATACTCTGAAAAGGGACGAAATCTATCCGCGTTACCACCCTAATTCTGCAGAACCATTCTACAGCTCTTATTCACGTACCATCATACATGTTCCCTGTAACGGGGGATACCGGCGAGGTTTACTTTGATATTGCTTTCAACCCGCTTCTTAGAGAGGATATCCTTATCCGCTTATTACCTGCTTCCACCAACCGCAGACTCTCTGTGAAATAACGATAGATATGGCATTGTTCTCATCAACGAATTTCGGTGAACTATATGTGTTTTTACAAGTCTTTATTATATACCTGTCATTTTAAAAGTCAAGTATAAATTTACATGCATTTGCATAATCTTACACTCTATCCTGCAAAATATCTTAACCGATCTTTTTCATTTTTTCTTTGATCTTATCCTGCATCTCCAAAAGAATCTCCAAAAGCATTGGATTAAATGTACCACATTCTCCTCCAAGGATCATCTCCATTGCCTTCTCATGAGAGAACGCTTTCTTGTACGCACGCTCACTGATCAGGGCATCATATACATCCGCAAGTGATACAACCTGGGCAGAGATCGGAATCTCTTCCCCAGCCAGCTTATCCGGATATCCACGTCCATCATAACGTTCATGATGCCATCTGCAGATCTGATAGGCAATCGTAATCAGCGGTTCATCCTTATACCGATCCATTTTTTCCAGCATCGATGCACCGATCAATGTGTGCTGCTTCATCTGTTCGAACTCATCCGAAGTCAGTTTTCCTGGTTTGTTCAATATCTTCTCGTCAATTCCAATCTTTCCTATATCATGAAAAGCGGACGCCGTTGCGATCATATGACAGTCATTCGGTGATAACTTATACTGGTCGTTCTTCTGTACCAGCTGTTCGATCAGCATCTCCGTAAGCGTCTTGATATGCAGGACGTGAAGTCCGCTCTCTCCGTTACGGAACTCTACGATCTGGCTTAAAACCTCTACCATCATCTGGTTGTTTTTCTCTTTTTCTTTCATCTGATCAGATACCATCGCAACCAGACGTCTCTGCTTCGCATACAGCTTAATTGTATTAAATACCCTCTGGTAGACAACGTTGCAGTCAAACGGTCTGCTGATATAATCCGATACACCAAAGTTAAATGCACGCCGGATATATGTCTCGGATTCCTCGCTCGATATCATGATTACCGGAATATCATCGATCATATGATTTCGGTTCATAACAGTCAGTACTTCAAATCCATCCATCACCGGCATAACGATATCCAGCAATACTACCGATATTTTCTTGCCATATTTTCTAAGAAGCTTCAGTCCCTGCCTTCCATCCTCTGCCTCGATGACCTCGAATTCTTCTTTCAACATCTCGATCAGAATCTCTCTGTTCATCTCCGAATCATCCACAACCAGGATCTTCTGTCTGTTCGGTATATCCGGTATATTCTGATCCTGTTCTGTCACGACCATGTTCTTGCTTTCCTTTGCCTGATACATCAGGTGATCCGCCCGTTCTACGGCTGCCTCGATCTTTTCCGCATTGCTGATCACACCGCCGACACTGATCGACAGCTGGATATTTGAATATCCGGGAATAACCGTCGTGTTGACCTTCTGCTGCATTCCATTTAGTTTCTTTACAAATGCTTCTTCGTCAATTCCCGGCATGACAAGCAGGAATTCATCGCCTCCAAAACGGATCAGACGGTCTGACCGGCGGATACTGTTCTTTATGACATCTGCCACCGTACACAATGCGGTATCTCCCGCATTATGTCCGCATGTATCATTATATAATTTAAAATCATCCAGATCAATGAGCGCAACTCCCGCCGATTCTTCCGAATCCTTGATCTCGTCTTCATAATACCGGCGGTTATATGTATCTGTAACTGCATCTTTATACAGTTTATCATTATAATGCATGAACAGGTTGACCACTCTTTCGTGGTTCAGCTTGCCCAGTGACCAGTTCGTATCCAGACTGCGGATCAGCTCCATTACATGAGGCTCCCCGTCAATCTCCACACATCTGGCAATCACCTGATAAAGCTTCCCGTCAAAGATTTCGAACTTTCCCCGTTCTTCCTCTGCTTCAAATGCTTCGTCTATCACACATTCTTCACATGGTTTCCGTGTACTTTGAAGTTCTTCCCGGCCCCATTCTATGATGACTTTCTTTTCTATTTCTCCTGAATCCGCATTCCGGGTCATCCTGAAAAGCCGCACCATCTGAAATACCTTCCGAAAATGCCGCATCTCCTCTTTTACCTGTTCCATTGTCATGATATCACCCATATATGCTCCTCCCTCATCCGGATGTCAGTTATGATTCTCTGATTCTCGGAAGATTCCATCTGTAGTGTGCCGCAAGAAAACGTATAAGCATAACGATCAGCGATGATAGCACCATCGCCGGAAGTTCTCCGTAAGATCTGTATATAATCACACATATCCACGCTCCTGCGATTGATGCACACGCATAGATATGTTTGACGAATATATACGGTGCAACTCCTGCCATCGTATCCCGCAACAGACCTCCCCCCACTCCGGTCATAGTACCAAGGAAAACCAGTAGAAAGGTATTGTCAATGTAACCGCAGCTGATGCCCTTTGTCACACCCATTGCCGAAAATATTCCGAGTCCTACCGAATCCATTGCCAGCATAAGTTTATCATAAAACTCTCCAAACCCATCCTGTAAGTATTTTCTGCGGAAATATATAATAAAAAATACAATTACTGCCGCAATCACCGCATAGATCACATATACCGGATGCAGAAGTGCCGACGGCACCTGCCCAAGTATCACGTCACGGATCATACCTCCTCCGACTGCCGTTGACACTCCAAGCACGATCACTCCAAATATATCCATACTGCACTCAACTCCTACCATTGCTCCCGAAACTGAAAATGCCACTGTTCCGATCAGCTCTATTGCAAATATGACCCATTCCTGAATATCCATCTGATTTTCCCCACTATTCTCCCAACTATTCTTTATTTTCCAAATTTATCAATAAAACGCATCATGATCATTGCACACTCGGAACGGGTTGCATTTCCCTGTGGATCTAAGACAGTTCCGTTATTCTTTCCGGTGATGATTCCGTTACCGACTGCCCATTCCACCGCTTCTTTTGCAAAAGCACTTACACTTGCCCCATCTGCGTAGCTGTCAAGAGAAGCTTTCGTTCCTTCTGCAATTTTTTTATAATTGACTGCATATCTATACATCATGACTGCCATCTGTTCGCGGTTGATCTGGTCGCCAGGACCGAACAGTCCCGTATCTGAATAACCATTGATAACGCCGATGCCATTTGCCCAGATTACTGCGTCTGTAAACCAGGTACCTGCCGGTACATCTTTGAATTTTGCTATTCCTTCTGCTGCCGGTGATCCGTTCATTCTGTAAAGGATAACGGCAAACTGTGCACGTGCCAGTTTTTCGTCCGGTGCGAAATGTGTGCTGTCCACACCAGTCATCAGCTGATTTTCATAGTTATAAGCGACTGCCTCATAATACCATGCGCCTTTTGCCACATCTGTAAATGGCAGAACCACTTCCTGTTTGTAATTGGCATCATGATAATCATCCGGTACATCTTTGTCCCATGGTGACGGCAGCGTCTGATCCGGCAGAATCTTAGCAAATACTTCATATGTCTGCGGGTCATACTGTCTCAGTTCCTCACGGGTATTTACCGGTCCTCTTACACCATCCCAGTTCTCCACTTCTTCCATGGAATTGAACCAGATTGCACACATTGTGGCAAAGAATTCATCTTCATTGGAGATTGCATATGAATTTGGCCACAGTCCCTGTTTTTTGGCATGCTCATAAGCTGCTATGTATTCATTGTGCAGAGTCTGGTCTTCCAACAGATCCATACCTACGGATTTGACACAGTGGCCGAACTCATGGATCAGAATGTTCTCATTACGGTACATCGTATTCTGATACCAGTCATCGGTATTATCCAGTGTCCGTATAATGTTCTGTTCTGCAATAGACGACACACAATTGTTATAGGTATTTCCGCCATAGCCCTCTACATCATACATATCCTTATTGAACCAGTAACGATGCTCCGGAATCATATACACATTTTCATGAGGGCTGTATACAGCAAGCGAGCAGTTATATGCTTTCATATTTGCCGCAATTCCATTTTCCGTTTTTCCAAGTTCGATATCAATCTGCTCTGCTGCTTTTTCAAGGGAAGAATGCGCAACAGTATCATCTGCCTTTACAATAATTCCTGTCTTCGTCTCTACCGACTGTGTATAATAACTTACTTCCGGAATATTGGTATATACTGCATTTTCCGCAGACTTTCCGTTTTCATCCTTAATAGCACTTCCCTTTACTTCCAGTGTCACATCTTTTGACAGATCAACCTCATCTTCCAGACAGATGCTGGACATATGAATGCCGGAATCCAGTCTTGCCATACTGTTGGCCTCTGTTGCCGCAATTTCTTTGTTCTTCTGGTCAAAATATAAGGTATTGGTGTAATCTGTTCCTTTTTCTTCTAACTGAATTGTTGTATTACCGTTCTTCAATACAAAATTACTGGTATTCACAGCCTGTGTTTCATCTACATATCTGTCCCAGTAGATCTCCAGGAAATTTCCTTCCTCTAATAACCGAATCTTCTTGATACGCGGGCCATTATAGCTGTCCGTATACTGAACACTTCCATCTTTTGCATCCACAGCCACGGTCTGATTGCCTGTGGCAGCATGCGTAACCACTGCCGGGAACATACTTCCCCCGATCAGCATGCCGGCTATCAGCAATGCTTTTTTCCATCTTTCACATCTCATAGTCCTTCTCCTCATTTGTTTTACCTGTTTCCATTACTTTCTTACATCTTCCAGCATCTCTCTGACCGTCTTTCCATATATCGGATGACGCTTATACGGTGCAATTTCATGAAGCGGTTCCAGTACAAATTCCCGCTTCTGCATCTCTACATGTGGAATACACAGATTCTCCGTCTCCACCACCAGATCATCATAGAAAATGATATCCAGATCCAGTGTTCTCGGTCCCCAGTGTATGATCCGCTCTCTTCCGGCTTCTTTCTCAATACGGTTCAGCTCTTTTAACAGTTCTTCCGGGTACAGCAGTGTAGAAAGCTTCAGACAGCCATTCAGAAAATCCGGCTGGTCTGTAACCCCATAAGGCGGTGTCGTGATAAATGCCGATACCTTCTCTACGTTTGTATTTTTCACTTCATTCAATGCCTGAACGGCATCTTCCAGGATACGTCTGCTGTCCCCCATATTCGAGCCAAGTGCGATATATGCAGTATGCCATTCCCGCTCAATCTCCACACTGACCGTCTTAAGCGGCAGTCCGATCGGTGCCCACGGCTTCTTGATCTCAATCTGCACTTTCTGAAGTCCGGCTATACGCACCAGCATCTCTTCTGCCAGCCCTTCTGCGACTTTCTCCAGAAGTTTGAACGTATGGCTTTTTAAATATTCCGTTATAAATACACTCGCTTCCCCATAATGAATGGACGCCGTAAGTTCATCCGTCAGTCCTGCTTTTCTGATATCTGTATACATAACCGCCGATACCAGAAATTTTTGTCCCAGTACATTTTCTTCCGGAAATACTCCGTGATTGGCAAATACTTCCAGATCTTCTATCTTTATCTTGTCCATTTTCCTCTCATTCCCTCCTCTCTATACATCATGGACACGCATAACCGCCTTCGTCATCTGAATTGCTCTCTTATTCTTCTCAACATCATGAACGCGCACGAATGCACAGCCTTTCTGTACACCATATACTGTTGTAACCATTGTACCTTCTTCACGTTCCGTCACCGGCAGATCCAGCGTCAGCCCGATCACAGATTTTCTCGATGTTCCGAGCAGTACCGGATAGTCCAGTTCGTTTAATATCTCCATCTTGTCAATGATCTCCAGATTCATCTCGTAAGTCTTACCGAACCCGACACCCGGATCAAGGATGATCTGGTCATCTTCAATTCCTGCTTCTTTTGCAATCCTTACACATTCTTTCATATCATTCATAAAATCCGTCAGGAAATTCTGATATTCTGCCTTCTCACGATTGTGCATCAGGCAGCATGCCACATGATATCTTGCGATCACATCTGCCATCTTCTCGTCGTATTTCAGCCCCCAGATATCATTAACCAGATCTGCTCCCGCCTGAATGGCCGCTTCTGCCACGCAGCTTTTGTATGTGTCAATTGACACCGGTATATCAAATTCTTTCTTAAGAGCTTTAATAATTGGTGTCACTCTCGCAATCTCTTCTTCATCTGTGATCTTTATATGTCCCGGACGGGTAGACTCCCCACCTACATCGATGATATCCACACCCTCTTCAACCATCTGGCGTGCATGCGTCATCGCTGCATCCATTCCGTTGAACTTTCCTCCATCGGAAAAAGAATCCGGTGTCACATTCAGGATCCCCATAATATATGTATGATTTACTGTATCAAAATTCTTTCCGCCTATGATCATATTCTTATCTCCATATTCTTCTCTTCCTGACTCCAGTTACACTGCTTCTCTGCTTTGCAGAAAAGGCACATTCTGGAGCGTTTGTCGCTTTCGTAAAACAGCTCTTCGACCGGCTGCATATGTTCATGCCGTCTGCGGTGCCCTTTCACCGCAAGACAGATCAGTTCCTTCTCTTCGTCTGTAAATGTGAATCCGTTCGGAAGCGACTCCAGTATCTGCCTTGCGATCTTCTCTCCCGCGATCTCATGCGGAATCTGCTGGCGGTACTGGAAGGATTTGCCGATATCATGCAGCACCGCTGCCACATAGATCAGCTCCCTGTCAAATCCAAGTCCCTCTTCCAGATTCTTAATGCATGCAATTCTGGCTACATCCAGAAGATGGTTCATCTGATGACAACAGAAGATCCTGTCCTCCTCACATTCCTGAATGCGCTTATAATACATCTGATATAACTCGTGATTCACCACCGCATTCAGACGCGGCATCCCTTCTTGTGTTCCTGTTACTTTTTTCATCTATATCTGTATCTCTTTCTTTTTTACCGTCCCAGCATACGGAAGAATCTCTCTTCCAGCGCCGGATCTGTCTCGAATACGCCACGTCTGGCAACCGTCACCGTCTGGCTGCCCGGTTTCTTAATTCCACGCATCGTCATACACATATGCTCTGCTTCGATCATTACCATCGCACCCTTCGGCTGCATATGTTCCATCAACGCATCCGCGATCTGTCCTGTAAGCTGCTCCTGAAGCTGCAGCCTTCTTGCAAAGACCTCTACCGTACGGGCAAGCTTACTAAGTCCAACTACCTTTCCATCCGGAATGTAGGCAATATGAACCTTTCCGTAAAAAGGCAGAAGATGATGCTCACAGGTAGAATAAAATGTAATATCCTTTTCGATCACCATCTCATGACTGTCAACTGTAAATGTCTTGGAGAGGTGCTTTCCGGCATCCTCATCCATGCCTCCATATATCTCTTCATACATTCTTGCGATCCGGTCCGGTGTATCGATCAGTCCCTCCCGGTTCACGTCTTCTCCCATTCCTTCCAGAAGCAGACGCACTGCCTGTTCTATCTTATCATGATCTATCATTTTCTTTCCTTTCTCTGTGAATTCTGTACGCATCCTTCCACACACCGAATCACTTCACTTAAGTAGGACAGTGATCCACATGCGATCACGACCCTGTTTCCCGGATCTTCCAATGCATAGGTATATGCTTTTGTCACGGCATCTTCTATGCTTTTTTCTGCGGACACATCTGTTTCTTTTTTACAGTCCCTGACACACTCTGCGAGCTTCTCTGCCGGCAGTGTGCGGTCCTTATTCGGCAGGTCTACCGTATAGATTCTCTTCGCCGGCGGACACAGGATCTGTACAATCTTTTCGTATTCTTTATCTTTAAATACACCCATGATCAGGATGATCTCTCTTTTCATATCTTCCGGCAGATTCTCTTCGGTAAAATAACGTTCCATCGAAGTCTTCAGCTTCTTTGCCGCATCTTCATTGTGCGCCCCGTCCACGATCACAACCGGTTCTTCTGACAGACAGGTGAATCTTCCTGCCCATCTCGTCGCACCGATGCCTTCTCTGACTGCGTCTTCCGGAATCTGATATCCAAGCTTCTTAAGACTTCCGATCACTTCCAGTGCCGTCGCAAGATTCTCTCTCTGGCACTCCCCGGCAATATAGCTTCGCATATGCACATAGTCTTTATATGAAAATGTGATTCCTTTATAGTCATCCGCTTCTATGTCCATTACTTCCGGCTCTGCCTCTATATAGACACAACCCATAGCTTCTGCTTTCTTTCTGAGAATCCGGCTGACACTCTTTTGCTGCCTTGCCGACACCACGGTACAGCCAGGTTTGATGATCCCGGATTTCGTCTGTGCAATCTCTTCTAATGTATCACCGATCACACCGAGATGATCCACACTGACCGTTGCAAATGCGGCACACACTGTGTTCTTTACCACATTCGTCGCATCCGTCTCCCCGCCAAGTCCAGTCTCCAGTACAACCAGATCACAATTCTGTTTCTTAAAATACAAAAAAGCCATCGCCGTCTCTGCTTCGAACACTGTCGGGACAGGTTCTCCTTTACTTTCCAGCCGGTCGATTGCTTCCTTAATCTCAGTCGTTATCTCTGCAAATTCAGTCTCGGAAATCCAGTTTCCGTCTGTCTGCATCTTCTCCAGATAAGAGATCACTGTCGGTGAAACATATCGCCCGGTTTTGTATCCTGCTTTACTTAATATGGTTGAAGTGTATGCAAGCACAGATCCTTTTCCATTCGTTCCTGCAATATGAATGAACTTCAGATCATCCTGGGGATTCCCAAGTTCACGCAACAGACCTCGAATCGTATCTAAGCCAAGTACACTTCCGTATTTCGACATTTCGTCCAAATATACCCTTGCTTCTTTATAGGTCACGTCTCTATTTTTTCCTTTCGTTTGAGTATGGAGACACTGTCTTTTCCATTACAGAACCTGTCAATGGCAGTTTCTTTCAAACTCATGACGATTCCCAAAAAAACAGTGCTGTCAGCCGGATATTTTTATTTCCGGTTAACAGCACTATCATACCACTATTCGATTCCTCTAACAAGTGATTGTCTGTTTATTTCTGTTAGATGTTAAGCAGATCACTGAATACTTTCAATGCTCCGTCTGTCTCATGGGCAAGTACACGTTTTGCCAGTACTTTACCAAGCTGGACACCTTCCTGATCAAAGCTGTTCACATTCCATACGAATCCCTGGAACATAACTTTATTTTCGAAGTGTGCAAGGAGTGCTCCAAGAGACCCCGGATTCACCTGTTCTCCGATGATAATGCTTGATGGACGTCCGCCTTCAAAGTTCTTGTTGCGGTTCTCGTCAGATTTACCACATGCAAATGCAACGATCTGAGCTGCTACGTTTGCACACAGCTTCTGCTGGCTTGTGCTGTCCTGGATCACAACATCTGTTGCCATCTGGCTATTCTTGTATCCAACGAACTGTAAAGGCACAATATCTGTTCCCTGGTGCAGTAACTGATAGAAAGAATGCTGTCCGTTTGTTCCAGGCTCTCCGAAGATAACCGGTCCTGTAGGATACTCTACCGGCTCTCCGAAACGGTTAACTGACTTACCGTTAGACTCCATATCTAACTGCTGTAAATGTGCAGGGAAGCGGCTCAGTGCCTGAGAATATGGAAGTACGGCTGTACTTGGATATCCTAATACATTTCTCTCATATACACCGATCAGTGCATCCAGCATTGCAGGGTTCTTAAATACGTCTTTGTTCTTAGCAAGTGCATCTTCTGCTGCAGCACCTTCCAGGAACTGTGCGAATACTTCCGGTCCGAATGCCAGAGATAATACGGCACCGCCGACTGCAGATGTAGAAGAATAACGTCCTCCGATATAGTCATCCATGAAGAATGCTGCAAGATAGTCATCACTCTTGGCCAGTGGTGATGTCTCACTTGTAACCGCGATCATATGCTTGGAAGCATCCAGTCCTGCGTTCTTCAGTGCATCTTTAACGAATGATTCATTCGTTAATGTCTCAAGTGTTGTTCCTGATTTTGATACCAGTACGAAGATAGAATGTGCAACATCGATAGAGTTAAGTACAGCTGCTGCATCATCAGGGTCTACGTTACTGATGAATTTGGCTTCCATCTTGAATGTGTCATTTTTCTTAGCCCAGTTCTCAAGTGCAAGATACATTGCACGAGGTCCGAGGTCACTTCCACCGATGCCGATCTGTACAACCGTTGTAAATTTCTCACCTGCTCCGTTGGTGATCTCTCCGGCATGTACTTTATTGGCAAAGTCTGCGATCTTAGCCTGCTGTTCTGCGTAGAATGCACGCTTGTCCACTCCGTCAGCCTCTACAGCTTCTCCGAGCTGTCCACGTGTCATGTGGTGAAGTACCAGACGTTTCTCTCCAGTGTTGATCACTTCTCCGTTATAAAGTGCTTCGAATTTTTCTGTCAGCTGTGCTTCATCTGCTAACTTTGCAAGCACTGCCAGTACTTTATCGTCAACCTGCTTTGCAGCATAGTTATAAGTGAGTCCTTCTGCCATCGGAACGCTATAATTCTTTACACGTTCTGCTCCGTTTTCTCCTGTCATTGCCTCTACAAGATTCACACGTTCTACATTCTGAAGTTCCTTGAAAGATGTAAGAGTATCTAAGTTGTTCCAGGTAATCATAATACTAGATTCCTCCTTAAAAAAATAAATATGTTTCCGGTCTGTATATGCAAACCGCATTCTTATTTCATATTAGCATATTTTAAAGATAATAACAATTTTTACCGTTCATTTCTTTTACTTCCGTTTCCATAGCCGTATCCGTATTTTCTATATCCATATTTTCCATATCCGGCTTTCGTGTCAATTTTACCTTCCACATCATTGACCACGAATCCGGCAATCTTTCCATGTACGCTCTTTAACATTTCCATTGCTTCCTCAATCTCGCCGAATTCTTTGTACATCGTTCTTACAACAAATACATATCCGTCTACCAGACTGCTTACAACAGCGGCATCAGCCACCAGACCGACCGGCGGCATATCCAGAATAATATAATCGAATGTCTTACGGAACTGGCCGATCAGCTCTTCGAAACGCTTTCCTCCCAGTAATTCCGAAGGATTCGGCGGTATCACACCCGCTCTTAAGAAATACAGATTCTCCTGCTCCAGCTGCATAACATTCAGCTTTCTTTCTATACGTGCAAGTGCCTCGCTCAGTCCCGGCTTCTGTTCTGTTCTCAGATACCGGTGTGCCGCCGGACTTCTCATATCACAGTCGATCAGCAGCGTCTTCTTACCCGCCATGGCAAAAGAAGTAGCGATATTGATAGCATTCAGCGTTTTCCCTTCACTCATATCTGTACTTACAACGGCATAGACGGTTCCTCCTTCTTCATTTTCCGTAAACATCAGCTTCGTACGAATCTTATTGTATGCTTCCTTTAACCAAAATGAAGACTCTTTCCCGAGAACCTTTTTTGATTCTCTGAACATACTTTCATTTCTTTTTTTTCTGCCCATTTTCCTGCTCCTTTTGCTTAGTCTAATTTAGGAATTGTTCCAAGGATCGGAATGTCTATTCCGAAATATTCCCTCAGATCGTCTTCGTTTCTGACCTTTGTTCGGAAATACTCTTTCAGCAGATATACTCCGCACATCAGCAGCAGTCCCGCGAATGCCCCTGCCGCTGTATTCAGCCATACATTCGGAAATGTCGGTTCCTCCGGTGTCTCCGCATAATCCACAATCTCTATTCCGCCGTTTTTTACTACACGCGAGATCTCTCCCGGAAGAACTTTTGCGATGGTATTTGCTATATCGGCGGCTCTCTTTTTATCTTTGTCCGTCACTTCAACCGACAAGACTTCCGTGTTATCAACCGCCGTCGTCGTGATCTTGTCTTTTAATTCCTTTTTGGTCATATCCAGATTCAGACGTTTTATAATCTTTTCCATCACCGTGTTGCTCTGTATGATCACACTGTATGTCTCTGCAAGGCTCTGGGATACTGTGATATCCGACTCGGTAAGCGCTGCTTCTTCTGTTGCGCTCCGGTTACTGTTGCCATATACATACATGCTCATCGAAGCCGTATATACCGGCTGGATCACAACCGTGCTGAGCACCCACATGATAACGGCTCCAATCAGCGCTCCAAGGCAGATTCTCCATTTTCTCTTCCAGATGACCCCCATCAGTCTGTTAATATTTTTTGAATTGTTCTGCATGCGTTTTTTCTCCTTCTTCTGTATCTTTTTTCACCGTGTCTTTTTCCACCGTATCTTTTTCTGCCGTATCTTCTTCCGCCATACGGATCACATATCCGATCAGTAATATCTCCAATACCGAACAGGTTGCCGTGATCCGGAATGTCAGTGAGATCATCGTTCCGGCCACCATCATCAATAGAAAATACCGTATCCATACATCCCTGACATTCTCAAAGATTCTTTTTACCATTCCAGCGTAAAACAGCATAATCATCAAAAGACCGCTGATTCCCTGCTTGAACAGTACCGTATACCAGTAATTATGAAAAATCGTCCTCTCTAACAGCTTCCCGAACATATACTTCCGATTCCAGCATGCAAGACTTGCCGCTGCCAGTGCTTCCCTGGTTCCGGCAGCACTCTTACCGAATCCGAAGCCGAATAACTTCCGGATCCACGGAACCCGCTTCAGAAGTTCCCTTACATATAAGTTCTCATTCTCTCTGTACCCGAGACTTTCATCCAGACGCAGCATCGTCCCGATCGTCTTTCCATGATCCAGTACACAGATCCACAGAATACCCAGTGCTATAACGATCAGGACCATACCAACCCGGATCATCATCTTCTTTCCCGTATCCGGTATATCCATCAGATATAACAGCCCCGTCACGGCCATGACCAGCGCAAAGATCACCATATATCCACGGGTTCCCGACAAAATGATCAGTATCATGGACAGGAAATCATAGACAATCATTTCTGTTGCCGTGAACCATTTTTTCCGGTAACAGATTCCCACGATCAGTGTGATCCCAAGCGCAATGCCCCCGCCGACCGGCTGATGGTTCGTAACGATTCTCGCACCGATCCCGTCCCTTAACCATACCATAATTACGATCAGTGCTTCCGTTATCAGCCCCGTCCGCACAAAATAACGGTAATCTGCGGCTTCCGTCTCTTTCACGACCCGGATCTCTTCTGCACAGACCACACAGATATAAACGATAATATACGCATATCTGGTTACAACGGATGCAATCGTCATATACGCATCCTGATGTACGATTCCGACAACAGTATAGACCAGAAGCCATACCCCTGCCACGATCTCTGTAAAATTAATTTTCTTTAGTTTTCCGATTCCGGCTATCAGAAACAGGACATATAACGACAGGCTCACATCAAAGCTCCCTGCAAAAAAATAAGAAATAAAATATAACACCGTAATATCTGCCATATAACGGATAAAATTATTCCTGTTTTTTACAAGCATACAGATAGAAGCCAGTCCCTGTATTAAATATATCAACATCCTCTTTTTCCTTTTTCATCAGCTTCTTATGTCTTATTTTCACACAATATTAAAATTATACCATAGTTCCTTTCATGATGCCATTCTCCGGTCCCTTTATCCGTTGACTTTTTCTGTAAAAGCCTTTAAGATTTTACTGTAAAATATGTATACACAAAGGAGGAACTTCCATTATGGCATCTGCCAGTATGAATCTTATATTTATGTTCAGCGTTATCCTGAAAGGTATTGGTGCTATATTAGAAGTAGCACTTCAGATATTACTTACCAAATTCATCGGTCTTGACGGCTATGGTTCCTATTCTACCTGGATCAGCGGGGCAGATCTTCTGTTCTGGGTCTTTTTTTCAGGACTGGTAAAATGTAACACCTACTATCTTTCACGGGGATCTTCTTCGCTTTCCCATTTTAAAAAAATATATTACATCCGATACATGCTTCCGCTTGCCGCTGTGTCCGGTCTGACTCTCATCCTTTTTAAGCAGCCTGCTTTTTGTATCGTCCTTGCGATCACAATTGCGGAAACTTTCACCATGGATCAGAGCAGTACCCTTCTTGCAAGAGGCAGCTACCTGTCTTCTCTCACCGGAGAATACATCCTCGGCAGACTGTTTTTAGTGCTCGGAGTCTGTCTCCTTGGTCTCACCGGTCATCTTGACCTTGGGAAAACCATTGTCCTATATCTGATTCAGTATGTACTGGTCTTCCTTTTCTTCCTGTACCGCCAGGCGGAAAGCAGCATCAAAAGCAATACAACAGGTAACAAAAAAGATATTTCCGACACAGTTTCCATTCCCAAGCTGCTCCAGTATCAGCGTTCGGATATCATGCAGTCCATGATCGGACAGCTTCCGGTCATTTTACAGTACTTCTTTGTCGGTGCTTTCGAGGCCGGTATTGTCAGTATTGTACTGCTCGTAAAGAAGCTGATCAATTTCGTATCCGGTCCTACAGCCAAGATATTTCTTCCCGAATTCTCCAGACTGTATCAGGCCGGTGATAAGAAGAAACTGGCATCCAGCTTTTCTATGATCATGCGGATCCAGATGTTGTTCGCCGGCCCGCTGGCCGTTGTACTGACCGGGTATCCCCAGGTCATACTGAAATTCCTTGCAAAGGAAATGTTAACCCAGACCGGACTCTTTATCGGCTGTTCGGTAGTCTTCCTGTTCGCTGCAACACTGGGACCGTGCGGCGGTCTTATGCAGATGACGGATCATGAAAAGGCGGATAATATCTGCCGTGAAGCGGCAATCCTCCTTATGCTCCTCGTCTTTGCCGTCATGCACCGCAATCCTCTGTTCGCACTGTACGGCCTGTGTATCCAGACCTTTGCTGAATCCTTCAGCAAATTCATCTTTGTATGCAAATGGTTCGGATACATCCCTGTAAAGATCCGGACATACGTTTCATGGTGGATCCTGCCGGGATTCTGTATCCTTATAACGTACCTGTTCAACCTGCACAGCTCCATCCTTATGATGCTCCTTATGAGTGGCTGTGTATTCCTGTTCCGCCTTGTGATGGAATTTCGTTCAGACAATGATCTCTTCCGTCTCCTGGCTTCCAAAAAGAAGTAAACGCATCTGCCAAACTTACGCATCCCCATCGGAGCTGGCAGTTCCCTGTAAACGCATAACACTACAAAAAATGTGCTGTAAAGGTTATATCCAATAACCCTGCAGCACATTTTTCGTTTATACAATGTTTTTTATTCTGTCATGAATGCTCTGTTACAAATACTCTGTCACGAATACTCTGTTATGATTATTCGCTGATTACCGTCAGCACTGCGGCATCAGACGTAACCGTCTTTCCATCGGCTGCTGTGATCACGCAGCGGTATTTCTGTCCGTTTCTCCATGATCCTGCAGGAACCTTGATGGTTGCTGTGTCATTTCCTTCCATGCTGGAAGTTCTCCATTTATCTGAGTTTGCATTGCAGTATTCCCACTGATACGTTACATTCTCCCATGAAGTCTCAACTGTAAATTCTGCTGTCGTTCCTTTGGCTGCTTCTACACTTACTGGCTGAACCTTGATTGGTTTCTGTACCGTTACAACGGCTGTCTCTGAGATCAGCTGTTCGCCGTCTCCGTTTGTTACTACGCAGCAGTATTTCTGGCCGTCTCTCCAGTTTGCAACCGGAACTGTTACAGTTGCTGTATCGCTTCCGTCCATTACGGATGTTCTCCATTTTGTAGAATTAGCATTGCAATACTGCCACTGGTAAGTCAGGCCTTTGCCTGTTGCTTCTACCGTGAATTCTGCTGTCTCTCCGACAACGCCTTCTACACTTTCCGGATTCTTGACAATGGCAAATTCTTCTTCCTCTGCCTTTGTACTTACAGCTGATACACCTTCCAGTGTCGGTGTGATCTGCATGTATCCGTTTTCATCAAATGTGATCTCGTCGATACATGTCTCTCTGTGTTTTCCTAATCCGTCACCTGACTGGAAGATATCCAGTGGTGTGTAGAATCTGTGGTATGCCATAAAGTATCTGTCTTTTCCTTCACTGTCCTGTACATGAACAACTGACTGATGTGCAGATCCTAAGATTCCTTTTTCTTCATCTTTGGAAAGCAGATTTCTCTTTACAAGTGTCACTGCTGCTTTACCATTTGCATCAAACAGGCTGTCTGATACACCATAATTTACATGATAATTCGGACTGTTTGCATCGTCACATGACCATGTCCAGTGATATTTTCCGTTGGCCTTTGTTACTACAACAGATTCACGGAAATCTGTAAGTCCGGTGATCTGTTTCAGGCTTCCTTCTTTGATACTTGTCATATCATCGTTCAGTTCAGCGATTGCTGCTGATCCGTTACCGAATGTAATATAAGATGTTCCATCATCGTCTGTGAAAATAGACGGGTCAATTGCCTGTCCCATGGATACGCCTGCATTTCTGCACATGCTTACTGTCAGAAGCGGCGTTCCTAGATCTGTATATGGTCCTGCCGGGTTGTCTGCCCATGCTACTCCGATTGCAGATGTTCCGTTTGAATCTTTTCCACAATAGTAGAAATAATATTTATCGCCTTTTTTCTCGATTGTCGGTGCCCATGCACTTCCTTTTACTGCCCATGGTGATGCAGCAATCTGTACTCCGTTTTCATTCACCCCCGGATTGCTGTTGGCCAGTTCCATGATAATGCCTTCGTCTGTCCAGTCTACCATGTTCTCAGAAGAGAATGCATGGAATACGGTTCCGCTCCATGACGGATATCCGTCTGTAGTAGGGAAGATCCAGAACTTACCGTCAAAGTAATCAATATCCGGATCTGCATACTGTCCAGGAAGAACAGGGTTATTGCTGATCACAGGTGTCTTAACGGTCCATTCTTCTTCTTTTCCGTCGCGTGTGATGGTAAGTGTTCTGTCTTTTGAAAGATCTACGGAAGATCCATTTACAAAGTCCACACCATCCAGTTTCAGAGAATCAGCATCTACATTCATAGATAATGTAAATGGAATATTGATAAGGTCTGTGCCTTTTCTTACATAAGAGGTAATCGTCTTATTCTCCTGATCAATCTGGGTCGTGATTGCAGTATGGTCATCTGTACCTCTGTAGTTCAGTGCTGTCTCTCTGTCCGGAGCAGTTCCTACGGATGCACCTGATACTGCAGGTAATGTGCTGACAAAATCAGAAGCTAATTCTTTGACTTCGTCTGCGCTCAGTGCTCTGCTTTCGATACGCAGATTATCGATCCATCCTTTGTAATACTCGCCGCTTCCCCAGTTTGCTTTACCGATCTGAAGGATACCGTTCTTACCTACGATATCAGATAATGCATAATTGCTGTCTTCTTTGGATACAGCTTTTCCGTTAACATACATCGTTGTATCTGTCTCTGTCATAACGATATCCACTCTCGCCCAGTCACTTCCTGTTGAGGCTGATGGATTCGTTGGTCTTTCCCCGCTGTTCTTATAACGTTCCAGCGTTGTGCTTCCGGACTTCTGCAGAATTCCGAGATATGTCTCACTCTGGTAGGTCGGAGCGCTGCTTCCCGGTGCCGCATACAGAACCCAGTTCGTTCCTGTACGGTCTGGTTTTGCTTCGTAAGAAATCGTCAGTTCTTTTGCTCCTGCAAGAAGTGCCTTTCCGTCTGTTCCCTTAACTGTAAGGTAATTAGAAGAACTTCCATCCAGATAAAGCGCTTTTCCTGCAGCTTCGTTATAACTGTCTTTTAATGTATATGTACCTTCTGCCTTGCCATTCTCACTGGTGAATCCTGTACTGTCATCGTTGAAATCAAAGTCTGCCAGTACTTTTTCATCCATTACCGGATCTTCTGTATCTTCTTCCCCGTAAGCTGCCAGAATTGCTTTCTCTTCTGCTTTGGAAAGACGCATAACGGTACCGTGACGGAATCTTCCGTCTTTAAAGGTTGCTGTCGTTGCAGTAAATTTACCACTGGAAAGATCGTCTGTTACGAATGCTTTGTAACCACTGTGATCTCCCATTGCACACCACTGTCCATCCGGAAGCTGGTATACGGTAAATCCCTCTCTTGAATCGAATCCTGCAGAACTTGAAGAGCTTCTGGTAACGATTCTCTTCCAGTCTCCATTCTCACTCTGGTTTGCATTGACTCTTACATCGAATAAGTCTTCTGACAATGTGCTGCTTGTATCAATTACTGTATTCCAGTCAGAAGTTGAGAAACGGTAATACTGTCCGTTATCCTCTACGATCGTTGTATCGATAATGTTAACTTCTTTTCCAGAATCCTGATCTTCACTTAACCATACTTTTGGTTCTGAGAATGTATTGAAATCTCTGGTTCTGCATACATATACGCGGAGTGCATTCTCATCTGTTCCTGCTTTGGACTTGTCACGTGCTGACCAGTATACCAGATAATCTCCGGTTGTATCATCATAGATTGCTTCCGGTGCCCATACGCATCCTGCCTGGTCAAATCCTGCATAGACAAGCTTTGGCTCGCTCCAGTTTACAAGGTCTGTAGATTCCCATACAACCAGGTTCTGGCTTGCACTTAACTGATTCCATCCGCTTCCGCCGCTTCCGCCGCCTTCTGCATGAAGGTCAGTTCCAAGGATCCAGTATTTGTCTCCGTCTTTGGAACGGATGATATGTGGATCTCTGACACCAAGGTCACTTCCGGATGCATCATTTACAAGGATTGGCTGTGCATTTCCATTCTCATCTTTGTTGAGTTTTTCCCATGTCAGTCCGTCTTTGCTGTATCCTAAGAAGATCTTCTCATAACCGCCGGATGCCTCGAAGAATGTCCAGAGATATCCTGCACTATAATCCGTATCCAGATTTGCTGTCTTTGGCTGTACTGTTACGGTGAATTCTTTTGTCTTTACTTCTGTTCCGATCGTGATCGTTGCAGTCAGTCTTACCTGCACCGGATCAGCTCCTGCTTCCGGACGTGTAACGACACCTCCGTCGTACTTGTCGTCTGCATTCTCGGAACTGTCTGTGATCACTTCCGGATTGCTTGATTTCCAGTCGATCACTGCTCCGTGCTTGCCTGATTTTACAAGCGGCAGGTTACCTCTTACGTCATCGGTATCTGTAAGTGTCAGTGCATCGTATGCTTCCTGAATATCCGATGTCTCCAGTTCGCTTGCAGACTCTTCATATTCCTTCACAATCGCTTCATCTGATAATACACCGCCATATACACGGAAATTATCGATCCAGGCCTTACTGTACTCTCCACTTCCCCAGTTCGCCTTTCCGATATAGAATACTCCGTCATCTCCGACAATATCCTGAAGACTGATATCACTTGCTTCTTCTGCTTTTTTCTCACCGTTCACATACACGGATGTCGCATTTTCCGATACAACAACATCTACATGTGACCATCCTGAATCCGTTTCGGCCTGTGGTGATGCCGGTCTTGATCCGCTGTTCTTATAACGTTCTGATTTTACTTTTCCATTTTGCTGCATCACTCCGAGATACTGCTCACTGTTGTACTTCTGTGTTCTGGTATCCGGTGCTGCATAGTAAAGCCAGTTTGTACTGGTCCGTTCTGCCTTGGTATCGAATGAAATCGTAACCTCATCCTGACCTTTCAGAAGGCTGCTTCCATCTTCATCGGTTACTTCCAGATAATTCTGACCACCATCCAGATAGAGTGCCGTATTGTCACCGACCTTTGTTTTGATCTGGCAATTACCATTGACCTTGGCTGCCGCATTCGTTCCGGTAATCACACCATCCGAAGCCTGCGAATCAAAATCAAATTCCGCAAGAAGCTTCGGTTCTGTATCCGCAGCTGTTACGGATGCTGCCGGAAGTACACCGCCGGTCATTGTTGCCGCCAGGGCAACTGCAATTCCCTTTTTTACACTTTTCCTTTTCATAACTTCCTCCTTTTTTACCTATTTTCTTCTATTATACCGATTCATTGATTTTAGAGAAATGTGGTTTTTTTTGAATTCTGTTCATTTTCTTTTGAAACTTTCTGTACAAAAAAAGTATGGGTGGTTTTTTTATCCATCCATACTTTTTTTATGATTTACGCTTTTACTTTACCGTCAGTACAGCTGCCTCGGATACTACGATTCTTCCGTCTGCTCCTGTTACCACGCAGCGGTATTTCTGACCGTTTCTCCATGTTCCTGCTGCCACTTTGATCGTCTCTGTCTGGTTGCCTTCCATA
This sequence comes from uncultured Dorea sp., assembly GCA_934295165.1. Lineage (GTDB taxonomy): Bacteria > Bacillota > Clostridia > Lachnospirales > Lachnospiraceae > Dorea_A. Next base: position 70,950 of record CAKRAT010000002.1, read on the forward strand.
CTTGAAGTTCTCCATTTGTCTGATCCTGCGTTGCAGTACTCCCACTGATAAGTTAAGCCTTCTCCCGTTGCCTTTACAGTAAATTCTGCGATTTCCCCTTTGTTCTTGGTTACGCTTTCCGGCTGTGCAGTGATCGCCGGTGCGGTATCTGCTTTGCCGACTGTCATCACTGCTTCTTTGGAGGTCACGGTGTTGCCTGCTGCATCTTTTACCACACAGCGGTATTTCTGACCGTCTCTCCAGGTTCCCATCGGAACTTTAATGGTTGCGGTGTCGCTTCCTTCCATGCTGGAAGTTCTCCACTTGGATGAGCCTGCATTGCAGTACTCCCACTGGTAAGTTAAGCCTTCTCCCGTTGCTTCTACTGTAAATTCTGCGGTCTCTCCTACGATGCCTTTATAATCAGATGGATCTGTCACGATTGCAAGTTCCTGCTCTGTCTTTTTCACTTTTTTAATTGTAATCTTATATGCCTGCTCCGTCTCATGATCCTGTGCTTTACTCGTCAGATTCACAACCGTCTCTTCTCCGGTCAGGGTAATATTTCTCGGATGCTTGTCATCAATCAGGACATCTCCCACGTATACAAGTCCGCTTTCTTTCTTCGGTGTTGCTGTCATTGCAACTGTCTCTGTATCTTCCGGTACTTCCAGTACATACTCTGTTGTATCTTTGTCATATGCCGGTGTCATGGTTCCTTTGTCAAAGGAAAGTGCTGCAAGGGAAGCATCCGTATCATATGCGGTTGATGAAGAAGTACTGATACCAAAGAGACCTCCTACATAACTGTTCTTTCTAGGAATTGCCTGGAATTTTACAGTGATCGTATCAGATCCTTCTGTCAGGTATTCTGCCGGTATCTCTGTTGTGTCTACATAGAACGTATTCGTTCCTGCCGCTGTATTGATCGTAACTGTCTTCAGTTTCTGTCCATTGACATATACGTCGAATGTTCTTCCTTTGTCTCCGGAATAGTATGTACAGTTCAGATAATTTTTCTCTGCTGTCGGATCGATCTTCAGATCATAGCTGAACCATCCTGTATTTTTCTCTCCGTGACGGTATCCTTTTCCATTGAATACACCTACGGATGTGTTCTCGCCCTGCTGGTTCTTTGCTGCCTCTGAGTTATTATCATCGAATGTATACAGGGAATCTGTGCTCATCTCGGCATCCCGGATGGATTTCTTATTCTCCAGGATACGGTCCTGTGAAGACTTGGAATCTGCTTCTTCCATGTACATATACAGACCATAACGTTCTTTGTAACGCATATAATGTGGTGTATAGATCAGGTTCTCAGATTCAGAATCTACATTTTTCAGCTTGAACTGTACCTGTCCGTCTGCGCTGTCTTCGATTCTCACCATATTCTTTTCCAGATCCTTAAGCCATGTCTCTACAGAATCACTTTCTACTGTGATAACTGTCTGGCAGGAAGAATCATAGGTTCCTACTCTTACAAGAATTCCGTTCGGATTTGATGCTTCGATGTTGTTAGTTGAAAGTGCGGTACTTAATACGACCGGTCCGTACTTGAATGCTACCATGTTGCTCTTATCCGGCATGGTGTATGCAGTCACCTTCATCGGCATCTGATATGTGATCTCATCGCCTGCTTTGACATCTGCGATCACAAAGTATCCGTTCTTTTCTTCTGCCTTCACGGTCTTTCCATTAACAGTGATCACTGCATCTCCCGCGATCCAGTCCGGTTTTCTGAGCTTCAGGTCTGTTCCTTCTGCTACCTGTCCGCCATCTGCTGCCGATACCTGTAAGGTAATCTTGTCTTCGTTCGGCATATTGGCAATCTGTTTTAATCTCAGATTATGTGTATCATCCTTCAGTTCTGAGGAATAGAACATCTGCACTGCAACGCTGTCTTCGCTTACGGTATAGATGTTGTCACTCAGTTTGGAGAAGTTCTCCATACCGGTTCCTGTACAGCACCAGAATTCGTCGAACGGTCTGTTGAATACTTTATTGTATCCAGGTGCCATCGGCTGGAAATACATTGTTGTTCCTGTCTCCGGATTCTGTGAAGAAAGGATTGCATTGGTATATGTTGTCTCGAAGTAATCCATGTATTTCTTATCACCGGTTACCTGATAGAGTGCTTTGGAAAGTTTTAACATATTATATGTATTACATGTCTCACATGTTGTACTTGCATCGTAGTCACTCTTGGTTGCATCATATCCGATCTTGTCTGCTTCGTGGAAATGTTCGGACTGGCTGTTGCCTCCGGTTACATATGTATGATGATCAACCGTGATCTGCCAGAAGTTCTCTGCTGCTTTCAGATACATTTCCAGTGATGACTTCTCACTGTCAGACAGTGCATTATAATAATCTTCATTCTCTGTCAGAACGGTATATCTCTTTAATGCACCGGTCAGTTTTGGAATCGTTGTATTGGCATGTAATCCATTTAATACATCCTGGTTATTGGCAAGCTTTGTGAAAAGATCTGTCTCATCAAAATACTGTGCCGCTGTCTTATAATGATCATTGCCTGTGATATTATAAAGCTCATATAACGCTTCATTCATTCCGCCATACTCGGTACGGAGCATCTTGCTTTTATCGGTCAGTTTGCTCAGACGGTTATTCAGGTATTCTCCGAATCCTTCTGCAACACTGAGTGCTGTCTCTTTGATCTCCTGGTCATCGACATTCTTTGTCACATCGATCAGACCTGCCAGTACCTTATGAAGGTTATAGTATGGAACATATACGGTATCACCGCTGATCTTCTTGGTGTTGGCAAGATTCACACCGTCTTTGTCTTTCAGCCACTCTTCCGGGAATGGGGATACATATCCTGCACTGTTCGGATATTTTGCCGCATAGGCATCCTGGCATTCTTTTAATCCGTCTACTGCCTCTTTGATCTCTGTCTTTAATGCCGCTTTGGTCTCTCCGTCTGCACTCAGATATGCCTGTGAAAGTGCTGACATATAATGTCCGAATGTGTGTCCGCGGAAGTTATTGCCATGACTTCTTTCCCATCCTCCGTATCCGGAATCGGTCTTTGGTGTCAGTCCGGATATTTTGTAGAATTCATACAGGAACTTCTCTGAATCCAGACTTAACAGATATTCATCTTCTTTCTGTGCTGCATTCACCAGATAATCATCTTCCAGTGTCACATCACCCATGATGCTGCTTGTTGTAATATTGATCTCCTGTTTTGCTGTTACCGTTACTTTATAAGTCTTCGTTACTTTCTCGCCGTTCAGGTAAGATGCTTCCGCTGTCAGTGTCACTGTTACATTCTTCTCTCCTATGCCCGGTCTTACAACGGTTCCGTCCGCTGCAACCACTGCTTCATTGTCCGATGACCAGCTGATCACAGAACCGCCTTCTCCTGTTGTCGGAAGAGAAAGGTTTCCCTGTGTCGTCTCCGGAATACTGATCTTGTCCAGATCTGCCTGTGCAACTGCCTTGCGGTCGAATGTCTGTCCGGATTCTTCATACAGATCAATCACCTCTTCCGGAGTTGCCACGTCATTATAAAGCTGATATTCATCAATCGATGCTTTCAGATATGCGCCTTTGTATTTTGGTCCGTTATAGCCGATCGACTTTTCCATCGATGCATCGGAGCCAAGCACTCCTGTTGATTCTCCGCCGATTCCATAGGTTGTTACCGTACTGCATTTTACACCGTTTCTGTAAAAACAGATCTCTTTGCTGTCCTTATCATAAGTAACTGCAATGTGTGTCCACTCTTCGGTCGGGAAGAAATCACTTCTTTTTCCCGATACGGACACTCTGTACGGCTGGCCGTTCGTCTTCGCCGGTCCGATGGAAAGTGTCAGTGGTGTGTTATCATTCTCTGATGAGAGATACCATCCGTCTGTGTACCATTCATTCTTATTCCAGGAGATCAGTTCCTCTCCTGTCATAGCCGTATCCGGACGGATCCAGAATGATAATGTAAGATTTTCCGGCTGGAGATCTGTGCTTGTACCCAGATTCACATAGGAACTTCCGTTCATCTTCAACGCTTTTCCGACCACTCCGTCTACATATTCCGCATTTCCGGACGAAAGTGTTCCGTTATTACCCTTTCCACTGGAATCCTCCAGACTGTTCTCGAATCCAAGATCCAGCACCGCATTCTGAAGTCCTTCGCTATTCTGTTCTGCCCCCGCTGCTGCTGCCGGAGTTACTGGAACGACTGTCATTGCCAATGATAGCGAAAATGCTATCAGCTTTTTTCGGTTCATACCATTATTCTCCTTTCACACTTTACCTTTTTATAGATATAACAAAATTTTATTATGCATTTCAGCTATTGTGAATGGACTTTTTTATGAACTTTGTGTGATTTTTTATAATTTTTGCAATAAAAAAAGAAGAGACAGAAAAATTCCATCTCTTCCTTAAATAACATTTATTTATCTGTCACTGTCAGGACTGCCGCATCAGATGTCACACTTCTTCCATCGGCTGCTGTGATCACGCAGCGGTATTTCTGGCCGTTTCTCCATGATCCTGCAGGAACCTTGATGGTTGCTGTGTCATTTCCTTCCATGCTGGATGTTCTCCATTTGGTTGAGTTTGCATTGCAGTACTCCCATTGATACGTTACATTCTCCCATGAAGTCTCAACTGTAAATTCTGCTGTCGTTCCTTTAGCTGCTTCTACACTTACCGGCTGAACCTTGATTGGTTTCTGTACCGTTACAACGGCTGTCTCTGAGATCAGCTGTTCTCCGTCTCCGTTTGTTACTACGCAGCGGTATTTCTGTCCGTCTCTCCAGTTTGCAACCGGAACTGTTACAGTTGCTGTATCGCTTCCGTCCATTACGGATGTTCTCCATTTTGTAGAATTAGCATTGCAATACTGCCACTGGTAAGTCAGACCTTTGCCTGTTGCTTCTACTGTGAATTCTGCTGTCTCTCCGACAACGCCTTCTACGCTTTTCGGATTCTTGACAATGGCAAATTCCTCTGTTCCTGCAATCTCGTCTTCTGATAATGCTCTGTTATAAACTTTTACATTATCATAAGCACCCTTGAAGTATCCGTCAGCACTGTAGAATGATTTTCCAAGATATGATTCCAGGTCTTTTCCAAGATCTGTGATATCTGTTGACATTCCTGTCTTTTCTGCGATCTTTTCACCGTTCAGATATAAAGACATCTTGCCGGCTTCTTTTACAATCGTAATATTCTGCCATTCATTCAGAAGTGTCTGGTCAACACTCTGGTCAACTCCCTGTTCTGCACTCCATGAACCGGATGTGATCACGCTCTTGATGGATCCGGATTTCTGACGCATGAACAGATATTTGCTGCTGTCTTTACCAATTGCAAATGTGAAGAAGTTGCCGTCTACCTTTTCCGGTTTTACATCCATGGAAATGGTGAATTTGTTTCTTCCGTCGAAGAATCCTGTCGGAAGGGAAGCGAATGTTCCGCTTGTTCCATCCAGATATAATACATTGCTTCCGTTTTCTTCTTTTACGGTTGCATTTCCGTTCAGTGTACCGTCATTATTGTGTCCACTGACGTCTTTGATTGTTGTTCCATCTGTATTTTCAAAATCATAAGAAAGAACCGGATCTTTTTCCTCGTCTTCCGTATTCTCCTGAACAATGTTGGTTCCCCATTTTGCCATTAATGCATCGTACTCTTCCTGTGTTACAGGGATTGGTGTACCATGTCTTGCACGGCTTGGCATCTTATAGCTGTCCGGTCTTGTGAATACGCCGGATGACAGATCATCAGATACCAGTGGATAATATCCGCCGCCACCAAAGTCATCGACTAACAGACACCACTTACTGCTTCCGTCTGTATCCTGTGAGTTGAACTGGAAGATTGTAGGACCTTCTACCCACTGGTTATTGTTCAGTGAATCAGATGGTACATGCTCCCACTCGCCAAGAAGTGTTGCGCATCTTTCTACATATACAGTCTTTGTCTTTGCACCGAGGCTGTTCGTGCTTCCGCCTTCATTCTTGGTGTAACGGTAGTACATCTGGTCATCGTTGTTATAGATGATTGTTGTATCGATACTTGACTGATCCATATCGATATAAACCTGTGGCTCTGTAAATGTGTAGAAATCTCTTGTCTTAGAGTAATATAATCTCTGTTTTGCATAGTTGTCGCCAGATACTTTGGATGCCCAGAATACAACATATTCGCCTGTCTTATAGTCATATGCTGCTTCCGGTGCCCATGTACAGCCGGCTCCGATAGAAGCACTTACTTCTACCATACGCTCGTCAGACCAGTTTACAAGGTCTGTAGACTCCCATACCATCAGACTCTGGCTTCCTGCAGTCTGTGCTGCACCCCAGCCATTTCCGCCGTTGATCTTCAGGTCTGTTGCGATCATGTAGAACTTATCGCCTTCTGCGGAACGGATGATGAATGGATCACGTACACCCTTTTCTCCAAGTGTAGATGTAAGTACCGGTTTGTTATCGTTCAGATCCTGCCATTTCAGTCCATTCTTACTTGCTGCGAAGTAGATCTGCTCTCCGTCAGAATATCCTTCACCTGCGAAATATGTAAAGAAGTATGCACTGTAATCATCGGCTGTCTTTGCTTTTACTGCTTTCTTAACTGTGAATGTAAAGTCTTTTGTGGCTGTTGCACCGCCCAGTTTCAGAGTTGCTGTCATTGTAACATCGGTATCTTTGTCCGGTCTTGTTACAGTTCCTGCCGGTGTTGCATCATAGCCTTCGTTCTCATGAGACTGTACGTCTACGATCTCCGGCTTATCTGTTGTCCATGTTACGGCAACGCCGTCACCTGCTTCTGTAGGAAGTGTGATATTTCCATATACAGCCTGATCGGTTGTGTTATATGGAAGTGTCAGAGCTTCTTTTGCTTCTGCAACTTTTGCTTCATCAGAATGATCTTTCTCTGTTGCAGATAATTTGAACGATTTTAATGTTCCCTTGTAAGCCGGGTCCGGGCTGTACAGAGATTTTCCGATATATCCCAGTGCAGTTCCGTCTGTTCCTGCTGAGATAATATCCTGAATAGAATATCCACTGTCTGTTGTCTCGATCAGTGCATCATTCAGGTATACGCTTACCACACCTTCATTGAATTCATATTTTACAGTATTGTAAGCATTCTCTGTAATCTTTCCATCCTGTGCAAGAAGGATTTCTTTGGATCCGTCTTTTAATCCTGCACGGATATTTCCGTCTTTGCTGTTACCATTTCCTCCCTGTGTCGGGCAGAAGAATACATAGTTTTTCACATTTGGCCATGTGCTGACCTTGTTACCAAGACAGAATAACCACTGATTATTCACCTTTTCTGTCTTAAATGTAGCTTCGATCGTGAAGTTCTCTTCTTCGATCAGACCTGCCGGAATCTCAACATATTTTCCAGAAGCTCCGGAGAAATTCAGAACAGTCTCCCCATCTTCTTTTGTGAAATCTGAATCTGTGATTCCAACCAGTTTTGCATTATTTCCGTTACCGGAAATATCTGTAAGCGTTCCGTCTGCATGTGACATGTCATATTCTGCCATCACTTTCTGCTTCGGCGTTCCGCTGTTTCCTGTGTCACTGCTGTTTTCTGCTTTTACGGAAAAAGCCGGAAGCAGTGTCACTGCCATTGCTGCACTCATTACGAGCGCAAGAATACGTCTTTTCATAGTGTCCTCCTTTTTCATTTATTTTTCAAAGGGGTGGAACTTAAGGTCCTGCCTTTTACGTTCTGTCCCATCCCCTCAGATTACAAATGAATTTACTGGGTAACAGTCAGTGTTGCCGCATTGGATGTCAGCGTATTGCCTTCTGCATCTTTGATCACGCAGCGGTATTTCTGTCCATTTCTCCAGCTTCCAGCTTCAACTTTAATCGTATCTGTCTGGTTTCCTTCCATAGAAGATGTTCTCCACTTATTGGAAGATGCATTACAGTATTCCCACTGATAGGTCAGACCCTCTCCGGCTGCCTCTACCTTGAACTCTGTCATGCTTCCTTTTGCAGCACTTACACTCTCCGGCTGGCTTACGATAGCGAATCCGGCTGTGTCTGCTACTTTCACTGCCACAACGATTGTTGTAACGGTATTTCCCTTTTTGTCGGTTACGGTACAACGGTATTTCTGTCCGTCTCTGTATTTCTGTACCGGTACTTTTACAGTATCTGTCTGGCTTCCTTCCATAGAAGATGCATACCACTTGGTGGAATTAGCATTGCTGTATTCCCACTTGTAGGTCAGTCCTTCTCCGGTTGCTTTGACTGTGAATTCTGCTGTCTCTCCGATCTTTCCTGTATAATTCTTCGGATTTTCTGTGATTGCAAGTTTTTCGCCGTCGTCACTGTCATCTTCAACAGTTACCTGAACGGTTACATTCTTGTATGCGTCATTTAACTCTTCTTCGTAGCTCATGTTCAGGATCGGCGTTCCGTCTGCTGCCCAGTGTACACGTTTTACTCTTGCGTGACGGCATGGGTCATACAGAGAGCTTGCGCTTGACCACTGGCACTTATTGTTGTAACACTCTTCTGAACGTGCATGATATACGAATACCGCATTACCATTCTCATCTACTGTGAATGAGTTATGTCCCGGTCCGTATTCTCCCGGTACGTCTGCGGATGTAAGAACCGGATAAGCGGTCTTTGTCCATGAAGCTGTATCCATCAGATCAGCATCTTCATCGGCAGTCAGAAGTCCGATACAGTATTCCGGACCTGTTCCGGCTGCTGAGAATGCAATGAAGATCTTTCCATCATGTTTCAGGATCGTAGGTCCTTCATTTACACGCTCTACATTACGCTCCCATCCGTATTCCGGAGTTGTAAGCATGATAACTTTTCCCTTGCCTTCCCAAGGTTTGTCCGGGTTGATCTCCTGCATATAAAGTGCAGACTGTCCGATAATATCTGCCCAGATCACATAATGTTTTCCATTATGCTCAAAGTATGTCATATCCAGTGACATGTGTTTGAAGTATGCGGATTCTTCACTTGTAGCTGCGTGGATCTCTGCAGTACCGTCTGCCTGTACCCATGAAGCCGCATCGTATGGATCATCTCCCTGGCATACCAGGACGTATGGTCTGATATTCCAGATGTTGCTGGAATCGCCTGCTGCGAAGAATACATACCATTTTCCTTTGATCTTATGAATTTCCGGTGCCCATACGTGTCTTGCCATCTTGCCTGTAGATGGTGCTTTCCAGATTGTGATCTCTTTTTCCAGTCCGCCTTCTGCGTCTGAAAGTCCCTGGATCGTATCTGCCTTACGCAGGATAATTCTGTCATAACCGTTGTTCACATTGTAGAATGCCGGATAAGAAGCTGTGAAATAATAAGCTTTTGTATCTTCGTCATACTTGATCTGCGGATCGGCTCTCTGCTCGATCAGAGGATTTGTATACTCGGTCTGATTAACTGTACCATTTACGGTATAAGTACCTGCTTTACTGAAATCAATGCCGTCTGTATTCCATGTAACTCCCATATTGGCAGTAGAACCGTCACTGTAATATGCTGTAACGGATTTTGGAAGTTCTACGTCTTCCCCGCTCTTTACGGTTACATCTTTGACTTCGCTGATTCCTGTATTGGTTACTTTTGTGAATTTGTTAATGATCTTATCATATTCTGCTTTTGTAACACCGATCACATTACCTGTTACAGCACCCTCTGGAATTGTCTGGATTCCTTCGGTTGTTTTTTCTGTATAATCGTATGCCTGTGGTGCTTCCAGTGTTGTAAGATCTTCTGTCAGGTTCGAATATTTTACTCCGTTGCATGTCCAGTTCACACGGTATGCGCCGGCTTTTGAATCATATACGACCTGTGGTGATAACGGATTACCGATATCTGTATTTGTCTCAACCATTCTCTCTCCTGTATAGGTAAGAAGGTCTTCTGAGTCATACATATAGACTGATTTTTTGCTGTTGCTCTGTGTTGCTGTGAATCCGAAGCTTCCGTCTGCCTTTCTGAACAGATATGGGCTTGTAAAGCGGATTCCTGTCGTTAAGTTCTTATTGCCGTTATTGGTATCAATTGTTGCAAATAAGATTCCTGTGTTAGAGTTCAGTGCCGTAAAGTTTGCTCCGTCCGTGCTGTATGCAAGATGCAGACTTCCGGTCAGGTCGTTATTACCGGTTACATAACTCATGATATAACCGTAGAACTCTTCCATTACTTCGACCTTGAATGGCTTTTCTACTGATTTGCCATTCAGGCTTAAGGTTGCTGTTAATGTTACCTTCTGATTGCCTTTTCCGCTTTCCGATCTGGAAACGATTGCTCCCGCATCGGAAAGAACACTGTCATCAGATGATTTCCATGTGATCGTGCTTCCGTATTTTCCTTCTTCCGGAAGTTCCATATTTTCGGAAATGACTTTTGCAAGCTTTAACTGTGCTGCAGCTTCTGCAAGGTCTTCATCCAGATTCCATGGAACAACAGTTACTTCGAATTCTTTCGTTACTGTATAACCGTTCAGGCTTAAGGTTGCTGTCAGTGTGATTGTCTCGGAAGTCTTTCCTTCTTCCGGACGAGTTACTTTTCCTTCTGCAGTGATCACAGAAGCTTTGCTTGTCTCCCAGCTGACGTTCACACCATTATCCAGTGTCGCCGGCAGTGTAAGGTCTTCTTTTACTGCACTGGTATCACCAATGGAAAGTCCGTCTTTTGCTGCTTTTAATACTTCGTTATAGTAATCACTTTTTACCTGTTTGTAAGACTGTGCTCCATCGTAGATCTTTACTTCTTTGACACTTCCTTTATAGAACATATCAGAATAAGAAGATTTTCCGATATATGCAAGAAGGTCTGTTCCGAAGTTCTCTACTTTGTTCGTAACTTCTACTGTACCGATCTTCTGATCATTGTAGTATCCGGTAATGCTGTTTTCTGTAATAACGGTTGTATATTTTGCCCAGTCACTTCCTGTCTTTGGTCCTGCAATACCATTTGCGGAATTTGTCGGAGAGATACCATACTCTGTATTGTACGGTGCCGATTCATTCACGCTGTTTGTAATAACAGACTTCATTTGTCCGCTTAAGTTTGCCGGATTTAAAAGCCAGTACTGTGTCGGGAATCCATTGCTGTTCTTGTCATTTCCAAAGAACATTGCTGCATAGTTGCCGCTTCCTGTCTGGTTCTTAAGCCATGCAGAGATTGTAACAGTATTCTTGCCGTCGAACATTCCCTTTGGAAGTTCTACATAAGCTGCGTCACTTCCGGATGCTCCGCCAGGAAGTGAAAGACTTCCGTCTGTGAAAGTTCCGTTCTGTCCTTTTAATTCTGCGTCTCTGTCATTGCCGGAAGCATCTTTGGTATCCTTTTCCAGTGGATAGTAAGCAAGATACGGAACATCGGCTGTCTGTGCTTCTGCTACCAGAACTGTGAAGTCCTTTGTAACAGTATAGTCATCCACAGATAATGTTGCTGTCAGCGTTACTTCCTGTGTTCCTTCTACATCTTCGCCTCTTGTAATCTCACCTTTTTCATTCAGGATCTCCGGATTGCTGGAAGACCAGCTGATCTTTACGCCGCCGTCAGATGTTGGCAGCTGGATGTCATCCGTGATCGCACTGTCATTGGCAATCGTAAGATTTTCTTTTGCCATCTCAAGTGCTTCTCCGGCATATAATTCTTTTACCTGTGCTTCGGTCAGTTCGTTTTTATAAATAGCAAGCTCTTTTACGCCGCCTTTATAAAATTTGTCCGGATAAGAAGATTTTCCAATATATGCAAGAAGATTTTCTCCGAAATTTTCTACCTTATTGGATGTCTTCACAGTACCGATCTTCTGGTTGTTGTAATATCCGGTAATGCTGTCTTCTGTGATTACCGTTGTATACATTGCCCAGTTGCTGTCGGTCGTTGGTCCGCTGATTCCATTATCGGAATTTGTCGGAGTAATTCCGTATTCCGTTGTCCATGGATTACCTGCTGATAATGAATTCGTGATAACACTCTTCATCTTGCCGCCCTTACTTGGGTTCAGCAGCCAGTACTGTGACGGATATCCGCTACTGTTCTTACCGTTTCCAAAGAACATTGCCGCATAATCCCCGGCACCGGTCTCGTTTTTTAACCATACGGAGATGGTCAGTGTGTTCTGTCCGTCGAACATTCCCTTTGGAAGTTCCACATAGCCGGCACTGCTGTTTGATGCTCCTCCCGGAAGATACAGGGCTCCGTTTTTGAACGCTGCACCTGTTCCTTTCAGTTCTGCATTCTGCGCCGTCTCATTGCCCGAATGATCCTGCACATCTTCCGTAAGCGGATAATATGCAAGATATTCGAGGTTCTCATTCTCTGCCGTATCCGGCAGAGGAGCCGCCTGGACTACGCTCGATGCAAGCATAGCCCCAAGCAAAGTAATCGATAATAAACGTCTTATCTTTCCCTTTTTCATAAGCTCCCTCCTTGTTATTTTACGCTGACTTTAACCTTCGCCAACCCCTCTTTTCCTACCTTTGCAAATACAAAAGTAGATCCTTTTCCAACGGCCGTGATCTTTCCGTCCTTTACGGTTGCCACTGTCTTATCCGCACTCTTCCAGGTAATCTCTTTATCCTTTGGAGTTACAGTTGCTTTCACCGTTTCGGAAGAGCCTTCCTTCAGTGTCACAGTTTCTTTTGAAAGTGTGATCTTTACCGGATTGGTGATACGGTTTACTCTTTTACTTATCACTTCTACCGCATCTGTATCCACCGTCGGTACTTTTGAAAGACTGTCCGCCCGGATCAGTGCCTGATTCAGGCTCTCTTTCTGGCTGTCTGTCAGTGTGCTATCTTCCAGCTGATCTTTGATCTCATTTTTGATATCTTCCAGCTCTCTCTTATCGCAGTCGATATATTCGATCTTGTGATAATTATCCACTGTCGGATCTGCGTTGTAGGTATCGATCAGAGTATTGTATTCTTCTGCCGTAACAGGAATCATTCCTCCGTGGCATCCTACATCGCCGCCGGTTCTTCCGTATCCGCTTGTCAGTTTCTTTACGCTGTCTGCTTTCGAAAGATCAGTTGTTGTATATGGTTCATACCGTACACTGCTGCTGCCATAATAGTCAATCATGATGCACCATTCGTCACGGTCATTGAACTTAAACATTGTCGCCCCCTCATAGGCTCCTTTTTTGGCTTCCATGTTCTTCTGGGAAATATATTTGAAATGGTTTCCTGTACTTTCGTCTTTGAACCAGTTCCATACTACTTCCGCTTTCTGGAAGTCATTTAATCCACTCAGATCTCCAAGACTGGAATACTTCGTTCCATTCATTGTATATGGAGTGATCCTGTTCGGATTTGAATTGTCATAATCAACATCCGGGTCTAATACTGTATCCGCACTCATAAGTTCGATGTGGTTATTCGTCTCATCTTTTACGACACGGTACAGTGTTCCATATGGATTTCCGTCTTCGTCTGCTACCCATAACTGGGATGTGTCAATATTGCCGTATCCGTCATTCGATGATACAAGCTTGCCCCATTTCTGATAGAAGGCTTCTTCCTCATACATCTTAGTCGGTCCGAAAGTCTTAAAATCCTTTGTCTCGTTACAATATAATCTGTTTCTTGCATATCCGTCTGTTCCCACACGGCAGGACCAGTATACAAGATAGTTGTCTTTCTCAGGATTATAGACTGCTTCCGGTGCCCATGCTGCCCCGGCATCAATCTCGCTTCCTACATCAATGTATCTTCTTTCCCAGTGCACCCAGTCTTCCGTCTCATATACGAAAAGCTTTGTACTTCCGGCAGTTGACATCGTTCCCCAGTTTCCTACGGAATTGTTGCTCAGATTGCCGCCGTACTTGGATGCCATTGTATTCAGGTCTGTTGCCAGGATCCACACCTTTCCGGAATCTTCTTTTCTCGCACCTCTGATAAGGTAAGGATCACGCACACCCTGGTCATCCCCTTCAAACGGGAATAATACCGATGCATCTCCGGATGTCGTTGATGCGGTATCCGTGCCGGCTTTCACTGCGTAGTTGTGTGTGCCTACATTCTCGATATCGTCCGCATAGTCGGTTCCCACTTCGAACAATGGATGGAAACCATTCAGTGCTGTCCAGTTCAGTCCGTCTTCACTTAAGAAGAAATGAAGCTGCTGCACATCGGAACCTTTTACATTACCAAAACACACATAGACATATCCGGCTTTGGTATCTGCGGAAGTTCCTTCCGCGATCGTCAGGTCAAAGCTCTGCTTTGTGACGTCATCTCCATCGGTTACCGTTGCGGTCAGGGTGAATTTGTAATTGCCCTTTCCTGCATACGGGCGTGTTACTTTTAACTTATTGCCCTTTACCGATACATATGCCGGATTGGCATTGCCTACACTGTAGCTGATCTTTGCATCCGGCGCGCCGTCAATGCTGTCAGGAAGTGTAAGATCACCGGTCAGGAGCTGATTGATCTGCGCTTCTTTAATTGTAAGTTTTGTATCTGCTGCCATCGCCCGGCTGCCCGCTGCCGGCCCCGCAAGTGCGAGGGCCGTAACAGCTGCCAGACCGAAGGAGACTGCTTTTTTTACATATTTTCTTTTCATAGCATTTCTCCATCTGTTTGTTTAGGTTGACGGTTTATTTTACAGTCATAACTGCTACATCTGAAACTACGATTCTTCCATCGGTTCCTGTGATCACGCAGCGGTATTTCTGTCCGTTACGCCATGTTGCTGCAGGTACGATCAGATTATTTGTCTGATTTCCTCCCATGGAAGATGTTCTCCATGTATTAGAGTTGGCATTACAGTATTCCCACTGATAGGTTGCGCCTTCTCCGGTTCCTGCTTTCAATGTCACTTCGAATGATACCGTGTCACCTTTTGCTGCAGTTACGCTGACTGGCTGTGTCTCGATCACCGGTGCGGTCTCTGCTGCTCCAACTGTTACTGTTGCTGCCTCAGAAGTTACCTGGTTGCTATATCCATCTGTGATCACGCAGCGGTATTTCTGTCCGTCACGCCATGTTGCTACAGGTACGCTGACAGATGCTGTCTGGCTGCCTGCCATAGTAGAAGTTCTCCACTTTGTAGAATTCGCATTGCAGTATTCCCACTGATAGTTCAGATCTTTTCCTTCTGCTTCTACGGTTAATACAGCTGTCTCACCTACTTCACCTTTATAGCTTTCCGGATTCTTTGTGATCTTAAGTTCTTCCTGTGCGCTGTCTGATGTAACATCCAGTGCAGTCGAATATTCTACAACGTAGCTGTCATATTTTGCTGTGACGATTGCTGTAACGGTTACTTTTCCTTCTTTTAATGCAGTTACGGTTCCATCTGCATAAGTAGCTGTACTGTCGTCGCTGGATACATATTCAACATCTACCATATCCTTTACGCTGTCCGGAATTGTGAACAGTTTTTCGCTCTCGCCAGCTTTCATCTCTTTCGTTGTCTCCGGTGCTTCCGGATCGATTACGCTGAATGGATCTACATATTCTTCTACATAAGCAAGACCTGCAATGGCTTTGTTCAGCCTGGTATATGCTTCGTCTACTTTATCAAAGCTGTCTGCATCTTTTGCTTTCTGGATTGCTTCTTTCAGACGGTCTGCAGATACAGTTGTGCAATAAGTTGTATCAATCGACTCTGCGGACTGGATCAGTGCGTCCAGTTCTGCACGGTCCAGTGCTTTTACTGTTACTTTAATCTCTTTGGATGCTTCCAGTTCTCCTGCTTTTACTGTTGCAGTCAGTGTTACATCCTTGGACTCTGCCGGGCTTGTTACGGTTCCGTCTGTTCCGATTACATTCTCATCAGAGCTTGTCCATGTGATTGTCATGCCGTTATCTTCTGCAGGAAGTGTCAGGTCATATTTTACATTATCCCGACTGTCATTCTTTCCAAGCAGGTTCTCATCTGCAACTGCTTTTTCCAGTTTTTCCTGAAGCATCTGATTGTAATCTGCTTTGTTCTGTTCCTGTACTTCTTTTTCTGTCAGTGCAATGTCATATACATTGACTTCATCGACTAATCCTTCGAATTCTGCATCCCAGTTTGTAACTCCAAGATAGATTCCCTGTTTTTCCCCATCTAACGGATCATTCGAATCATGCGTTCCAAGTTTGACACCATCTACATAAGCAGTTACCTGTCCGCTCTTTCCTGACAGTGTAATATTGTGCCATCCGTCTGTATCAATCTCCGGAGACCAGAATGTAGACCACTTGTATCCATTTCCGTTTGCCCAGATCTTGCATGCATTTGTTCCGGTCTTTTCACCGGATACTGCCAGCCATTTTTCCGGATTGTGATATCCGAGGAACAGTACGTTCTGGTTCTCTGCCAGTGTTCCGTCCGGTTTTACCCATGCGGATACGGTGTATTCTTTTCCGAGATTCTCTTCATTCAGTTTCAGTCCGTAGTCGCCTAATCTTACAGCCTTTCCACTCTTACCTTCTTCGTATACAACATCTTTGGAATAAGCTGCCAGCTTTGTTGTCACTGCTGTTGCGTCCTTATCTGTAACGCTGTTCGTCAGATTGTCTTCGAAAGAATAAGTTGCTTTCAAGTTCTCTTCCAGTCCGCTCTTTACCGTAACTTCTGTCACAGCTTCTTTGGTTGTACTGCCGAGTGTAACCTTTGTTGTGATCTTCGCTGTTCCGGCTCCGGTTGCGGTAACCTTTCCAGTCTCGTCTACGGTTGCAACATCTTTATTATCGCTTTCATATGTAACGGAAGGATTTGCTTCTTTTACAACTGCCGGCATCGTTACTTCGATACTGTCTTCTCTTCCGACAACCATGTTCATTGATTTTGTTGCTTCGATTCCGTTCTTTTCAAGAAGGCTCTCTGCTGAAGAGTCATCATATAACTGATATATCTCTGCTTCTGTCAGAGTCTTGTTATAAACCTTGATATCATCTGCTGATCCGGTGAATTCTCCGTCCCAGTTTGTAACACCGACGTAAATGTCCTGGTTACTTCCGGTCAGTGGTCCACTCGTCTTATTCTCTGCAGTCAGTTCTCCGTCTACATATACTTTGACGGTATCTTTATCTCCGGCAATTGTTACACAGTGCCATTCTGCACTGAGGTCTTTATTTGCCCATTTCGTCCAGCTGTATCCGTTACCATTTGCCCAGATCTTGGTTTTACTGTTGTTATTTCCGTCACCTGCGATGGCCAGCCATTTTTCCGGATTATGATATCCGAGGAATAATACACTCTGATTATCACTGATATTTCCATCCGGTTTCAGCCACATAGATACGGTAAAATTATCTCCCAGATCCTGCTGGTTCAGTTTCAGTCCGTAATCTCCGAGTTTTACGGCTTTTCCGCCGTTTCTGTCTTCTGTATAAGTAACGGTTCCGGAATAATTACCGAGACCTGTTACGATTGCAGACGCAGCATTTCCTCCTTCTACATCATTCTCCAGTGTGCCATTCTCAAATGTCCACTCTCCTACCAGCCCGTCCAGACTTGCGGACTTTGCAGCGAATGCCAGATGCGGTGGAACCATCATGGTAACTACGAGTGCACCTGCAAGTACTGCAGACATTACTTTTTTCCGTTTCATAGCAATTTCTCCTTTCCCTCAGGACCTTTTATTTCTTTTTATATGCGGAATCAACAACTGTGATCTGAATATTGTCGGTCTTCTTTTCGCCGTTGTATTCATATGTCACTTTCAGTGTCTTCTTACCTGTCGTTGTCATATCAATCTTATCTGCATTCGTTGTATAGTCCGTAATTTTAACCGGTTTTCCTGTCTCAAGATATAACTGAATACGGATATCGTTCGTCTTCAGTTCCTCTCCGGCTGTGTACATACGTTTTGTCTTTCTTGCTTTTCCTGATTTAATTTCTGTATCTGTAGATACAAAGAATGTTGCGTCTTTGTCAGACGGATCCTGTGTCATGGAAAGGACTCCGTTTTTACTTGTCAGATAATAGCCAGGATATTTGACACTTTCAAATGTAACACCGCTTCCGTTAAATCCTTTTAAGGTACGGAATGTCATGCTCTCGGCTTCGGCTGTTGTTCCTTTCACATCCTGTGAAAGTACCGGTGTGATCACACCGTTCTTCGGAGCCT
Source organism: uncultured Dorea sp. (assembly GCA_934295165.1). Lineage (GTDB taxonomy): Bacteria > Bacillota > Clostridia > Lachnospirales > Lachnospiraceae > Dorea_A. The sequence continues at coordinate 88,980 of CAKRAT010000002.1, forward strand.
GTGCCGTGATATAAAGTCCCGGTTTGTTGTTCGACTCAATCGATACATATTCGTCTTTCTTGCTGGATTTACCAGGATTGATCTCCCAGCTGCTTTCTTCTCCATCTTTATAGAAATCAACCTGAAGTGCTTTTCCGGTGATCGGATAGTCTGCATCCAGCAGTGTATTCACGAATGATTTGTGTGAAATGTAATTGCCATCGGAATCTGTAATCTGTGATGCAGTTCCGGTAAGTCCTGTTGCGGTCTTTTTGATCGGATCGATCGATCCGTCTTCATTGATCGTAAATGGCTCACAGCATGCAACTCTGCGGTATCCGCTTCCGTGTGGAAGACTTCCGTCATGATATACGAAATATGTCTGTCCCTTGAAATCAAATACTGCCATGTGGTTTGTGTTGGCTGTTGCAGAAGGTTCCATGATAATTCCGCCGAACTCCCATTCATTGCTCATGATGTCGTCGGTCGTAGCATATGCCATCTGCTCTCTCCAGTCACATGCAAAGAACATATAATACTTGCCATAATAATTACCGTTTTCATCCTTCTGACGGTAATACCATGGTGCTTCCGTATAAGTATGTCCCTGTAAATTGTTGATCTTTCCGATTACGATATCATTTCCTTTGCCGTATCCGACAGAAAGATTATTCGGATTGCCGTCCTGATCCTTTACTGATATCATGTCTTCATTCAATTCACATACGAAGAATCTTGTGTTACCCCATCCAAGATATCTGTGTTCGACACCATTTTCATCGGTTTCGACCCATACTGTCGGGTCGATATCTTCCCATGAATGTACGCTGTTCGGAGTCTGGCTGTTACTTACCAGCGGTTTCTGATTCACATCTTTAAACGGACCTGTCGGGCTGTCGGAAACACCGACTCCGACTCCTTTTCCATCTGAGAACTGTGTACAGTAATAGAAGTAATACTTTCCGTCAGAACCTTTTGCTACCTGTCCTGCCCATGCCTCGTGGTTATTACCTCCCTTGATATCTGAACTATTCATGATCTTGCTCTCATAGGTCCAGTTCTTCATGTCTTTGGAAGAATAACATCTCCAGTCTGGCATCCAGTAAGATTCATTGCTTGAGGTATCGTGACCTACATAGCAATATACGGTATCACCGTCAACCAGAACTGACGGATCCCCGCCGTAAAGAATATCCCCGTTCTCATCAAACCCAAGCATCGGGTTGCCAGAGTTACTCTTTTTCAATGTCTTCGTCTCGACATTGTCTTTCGCATATACCACCGGTGTACACAAAGATACCGATAACACCGCTGCCAATGCTCCTGTTAATAGTTTTCTCATCTCTTTCTCCTTGCTCCTTTCTTTTACTTTTCTTCTTTTTACTTCTTCTCCTTTCTTTTCGCTTCGTTTCATATCATATCGTCATATTGACCTGTGGATTGCTCCCATGAAACTTCCGGTTCTATCTCTAATCCCGTGTATACAGATCTCTCGTATACACCTTATCACTTACATCGTTCAGTTCCGGGCTCTCCCGGTTTGCAATGATCACATCTGAAATCTGCTTAAATTCCTGCAGACTCTTAATGATTTCAACACCTTCAAAATAATCATCCTTCAGATTCGGTTCATAGATCACGACTTTCTTTCCACGGTTACGCAGACGCCGTATAATTCCGATAATACTGGACTGTCTGAAATTATCACTTTCGGATTTCATTACCAGGCGGTACACCCCGGTACATTCCGGATTCCTGCTCATAATTCTTTCTGTAATATGTTCTTTCCGTGTACGGTTCGACTCTACGACTGCTTCGATCAGATTCTCCGGAATCTCCCCGTAATTGGCAAGAAGCTGCTTTGTATCCTTCGGCAGGCAATAGCCGCCATATCCAAAACTCGGATTATTATAATAATTACCGATTCTCGGATCCATGCACACCCCTTCAATAATCTGTGATGTATTCAGGTCACGGTATTCTGCATAAGTATCCAGCTCATTAAAAAAAGCGACCCTGAGTGCAAGATAAGTATTGGCAAAAAGTTTGATCGATTCAGCCTCCGAACTTCCTGCCACAAGCACTGGAATCTCTGTTTTTTCTGCACCTTTTTTTAATAATCCGGCAAATTCTTCTGCACGTCTCCTGCAGTTTACCGTCTCTTCCGGAATTCCAATCACGATTCTGGACGGATACAGATTGTCGTACAGCGCATGTCCTTCCCTCAGAAACTCCGGGCTGAAGAATATATGATCTGTATGGTATCTTTCACACAGTTTCTTTACATAGCCAACCGGAATTGTCGATTTGATAACGATCGTACTGTTTCCGGCATATGAAATGGCCTGTTCCGTTACCGCTTCCACAATCGTTGTATTAAAATATTTCGTTTCATCATCGTAATCTGTCGGCACCGCAATGATAATAAATTCCGCATCTTCAAATGCCTCTCTGGCATCTGTCGTAATATGCAGATGCAGTTCCTTTCCGTCCAGAAACTCCTGCATTTCTTTGTCTTTTACAGGACTTCTTCTTTCTTTCAGCATCTGCACCTTTTCTTCCGCAACATCATAGATCCATACCTCTTCATTCTGTGCAAGAAGAACCGCATTAGCAAGACCTACGTACCCTGCCCCGGCCACCGCTATCTTTTTCATAACCACACCTCTTATTCTCTGTCACGCAATACTTTCCCTCTTCTTCCAGAAAAGTATCTTTAAAATGAAATAACACACCTGTAGCCGGTGTAAATGTCATTTCCCCGAAATAGATTTTCCCCTCTGCCTGATAAAGATCTACCCTTACGAACGGAATTCCCTCTGCCAGTTTTTCCGCCATCTGAATCATCTCTTCCAGCTTATCCGGTCGTTTTACAGGATCCGGGTCTACTTCTGTCCCTTCCACAGCATCCAGTTCCTTCCAGTCTCTGTCAAATACATTCTTATATCTTTTTGCGCCCTTTTGATTACACACAAGAATAAATCTGACTTTTCCATTGCTGCAGTGAAATTTATAATCCGGAAGTCCGCTTTCTGCTTCTATGTATTTTTCGCAGATAATCCGGCGTCTGATATCGCGGTAATGCGTTTCCAGTGCCATATAAGCCATATGAAAGCTTAACCAGAAACGTATCATCTTTCTTAATTCTCTCTGTTCTTTCTGATCTAATTGCTTTTTGTCCGTACATAAGTAATTCATATCGCAGCCATGTGTCGCTTTTAATACGAATTTCTCCGGAAGTTCATCAAATGGAATTTCTTCTGCTTTGTCATACACGCCCAGAAGAGGAACCAGGGTGTCTTTATACCCTTTTTGTTCCACAAACTTACGGACTTCATATTTATCCGTCAGCCGGGTTCTCATCTGCCCGTCCGTATTGTATTCCGTCCAGAGAATCTTCTCATTCAGCTTTCTGGGATGTGTCAGATCGATGGTCTTATGGAAATGGATTCTTGTGTGAATTTCTTTTGCCTTCTGAACGCCGAATATCTTACTCAGTCCATAATTTCCTGCCATCCCGGCTCCCCTGTAACACCATTTTCCGTAATATTTTATCCTGTTCACAATCAATCACTCCATTATTAAAAAGCCTTGAGTCTGACCGCATACACCGTCCGCAATACAACATCCGGCATAAATCCGGCAATCTTAAGTCCCGCCTGTACCAGTCTGGCTTTCCGGGACAGTTGCCCCTTCCACCGCTTCATTGCTTCTCTGGCTTCCGCCTTATTTCCCGCAAGAATGCTGGTATATATATATACGGTCATCTTCATGTTGTATTTGTGCTGGATCATTGCAAGTTCTGCTTTGCTGCGTGCAGGATTCTCAAGCTCTTCTTCCAGATTCTTTATAAATGCATCTGCTTTTGCAACCTTCACTCTCGTTCGCGCATTCGCTTCTGCCATCCGGTGATAATTCACACAGACTTCCGAAGAATATGCAACTTTCGGATTATTTCTGGCCACTCTTGACCACAGATCGAGATCCTGTCCGATCTTTTCTCCCGGTCTGAATAATCCCGCTTTTAAGACTGCAGACTTCCGGATTACAGTTGCCGATGTCCAGACAAAGTCATAGGCATACTGATAGGTAAGCCAGTAACTTTCCAGACATCCTTCTGCCGGAGTCAGCCGCGCAGAATAGTGTTCTTTTCCGTTCCCCATATCTATTCTGTATGCGGTGACATACATATCACTTTTCGGATAATTCTCCGTCAGATGACAGATCGTCTCCAGATACCCTGGCTCCCACTCATCATCCGCGTCCAGAAATGCGATATATTCTCCCTGTGCATGTAAGATCCCCGTATTTCTTGCAACCGACACGCCCTGATTCTGCTGGCGTATGATGGATATGTTTTCACATTTCATCTTCTCGGCTTCTTCCAGTGAACGGTCCGTCGAGCCGTCATCAACCACGATCACCTCGTAGTCTTTGAATCTTTGCTTTTTTACACTTTCCAGTGTCTTGCGGATGCAGTTTTCTTTATTGTATAAAGGAATCACAACGCTGAATCTCATGCTGTCTCTCTCTCCTTTGTCATCTTATATGCTTTGTTTTTTGCTCTGTTTTCTGCCTTACTTTCTGTTTTTTCGATGCCTTCCGAACTTTCTTTCATAAAAATGACTTTCGCCGTTGCCAGAATCAGACGTATATCCATAAGTACCGATGCGTTTCCGATATAATAAGCGTCCATCCGTGCCTTTTCGAGAGGCACTGTACTATATCTTCCGTAAACCTGTGCAAATCCGGTGATTCCGGCCTTTACCTTCAGACGGATTGCAAATTCCGGATTCTCTTCCGTGTATTTTTCTGCCAGCTCCGGTCTTTCCGGCCTTGGTCCCACAATGCTCATATCACCTTTTAACACGTTGATGAACTGCGGAAGTTCGTCAATTCTTGTCATGCGGATCCACTTTCCTACCGGCGTAATCCTGTCATCGGATTTTTCTGCCAGTCTTGCTTTTCCATCCTTTTCCGCATCCATCTTCATACTGCGGAATTTGTATATTTCGAATATTTTTCCATTCCTGGTCAGCCGCTTCTGACGGTATAAAACAGTTCCGCCATCCTGTGCTTTAATCAAAACTGCCGTAAGAAGCATCACCGGCGATAACACGATCAGCCCCGCTGCCGACAGACAGACATCCATCAGCCGTTTCATTATCTCGTATACCGGTCTTTCATCCTTATTCTCCATCTGTAACAGCATGGTTCCATTCACGGATACCGCCTTCATAGTGCTTATCAGCACATCTTCCATTTCCGGTTTCAGATAGACCTCAATTCCATTTCCGGCGCAATAACGGAGGATCTTATCCCTTTGTACTTTATCCGCTTCCTGAAGGATAACAAGGTCCACATTCTTCAGCTGTTCTAAAATCTCCGGTGTAACCTCCAAAATCCGGATCCACATTTTCACATGAATCCGGTCTGATATCTGTTTCAGATTTTCCATTTTTTCAAATGCTTCGCTGCTTCCATACAGAACAGCTGCCTCTTTCCTGCCATACAGGTGGCAGAACAGCAGATTGCTTCCCAACGTATATACAGCCGCAAACGAAACCTGTCCCATCAGGATCAGAACTGTTATCCATATACTATTTCCGTCTGTCTTTGTAACATGTCCTGTCAGATATGTAACTGCATCCGCCAGAAACAGTGCCAGTCCCTGCGAATAGATCAGTTCTGTGTTCTTCTTGTTCTGCGCTTCAAATGCATCATATGTATGAGCCATAAAACAGTATACGATTACAAAAAGAAGCAATTGATACAGCATATCTTTGCCGGATATATATCCGGTATGTCCCCCCACAAAGATAAAGGCCATCCCTGCAATATTAAAAACCTTAAACAGTCCTTCCATTACATATTTTCCCTTTTTCATAGCTGTATCCCTTCTTTTTTGTCATCCATCAGCTATTGGCTGATTTCAACTACGTTGTCCTGTTCCCCTGCTGTCAATACTATATTTCTGTCTTCGTAACTCCAGCTGGTCTTATTATCTGCTTCCTCTCCGTCTGCTCCAAGCTGTTCGGAGATTGCATTCACCAATGAATCCTTTGCAACGGATGCAAATGTAAGTGTGATTCCCTGTACTGTTCCCTCATTACTTGTTACATTAATTGCCACGTCTGCTCCAAAGAGCTTTGTATTATATACTTCCGCTGCCTCCGATGCTCCCAGCATTGCAAGCAGATCTGCCTCTGTACCTCCGACTTTTGTCACCAGATCTGCCATCTGGAATGTATCTTCTGCAACATTCAATGCATCCGGACTTTCTACAACCTGTCCTGCGTCCTGAGAAGTATCTTCTGATGTTGTATCATCACTTTTCTTATCTTTTTTCTCAGTACTCTGTGTTGTCTTTTTATCTGATTCTTTCGCCTTTTTATCATTCGAGCTGCCGCATCCGACTGCTGCCATTGCCACAAGTACCGCTGCCATCAATATTGCCAAATATTTCTTCTTCATCTTCAAGTCCTCCTTTAATCACGTAATTTACACAATAAGACTATGATAAATGATATATTATTTGTCACTTTTTTACAGCAGTATTATTTCCGAACTTTTTGTGTTTTTTTACTGTCAAGGTGATTTTTTTTGATTTTTTTTGATTTTTTTGATATCATTGTAACAATTTAAAAAAGATCCGGCAGATGCAGAAAGATTTCGCTTCTGAATCTACCAGATCCTATGATAAGAATTTTAGTTTTGGTATCGTACAACTTCCGAAAGAACACGGACGTGTCGATATAACAAAAAACAACCAACATATCGTTGATTGCTTCTTGTCTTTTATATACCTTCAAAACTGCATACAAGAAATATTTCTTTCATCCTACCTATCACCTTGCTTGGTCATGCCCTCG
>CAKRAT010000003.1 GCA_934295165.1 uncultured Dorea sp.
GTATCGTGTGCCAACTTCATTATAGGATAAATCTATATGAATGGCTCACCTTCCGTGAAGGTGGCTCTATTCATCCGTAATGGTGGCTCTGAATCTCCGTGCAGATGGTTCTATGCCACCGGAATATACATAAGCCGGATGATTTCTCGATATTTGGTCATAATCGTGACCTCCTTGTAATGAATTTACACCATAGGGTGCATATCTTCATTATAAGGATTTTGGAACAAAATGATTTCCTTTTTAACGGAATCGCGATTTCCAATAAAGCGGAACTGCGATTTCCATACACCGGACAGGTGATGGATTTCACCCCGGATTATTCAACTTCCTATCAAAAAAGTGGAGTAAAAATCTATCTGCTATCATTATGAGTTAGAAAGCGACGAATATCTAGTTACCCAAAAACTAAGCGCTTACGATTCATCCACAAAAATGGGTAAACTATCCCCTTAGCTATGGTAAAACCTATATGACGACAAAACTTTTCTGATTTCGCATATTTTCTAATTACAATAATAACTGTATCCAGACTTTTTTCTCTTTAAAAGGAATTCAATTTTTTCTGTAATTCTTTTAATTTTTCTTTTTTCTCTAATTGTATTATTTGTTCATCCATTATCAGTTCCAGTGCATACTTCAAATACGGAAAAACTTCCATACATTCTTGATCACTGCTTTGATGAACCCCTTTACTGAGCACTCCATAGATTTTCTTTCTTACTGGTTCTAACTCACTTGGAATAATCACCTTTCCAAAGTGCTCAATCATTCGAATTTTATTATTAAAATCACACTTTTGATATTCTTCTTCATTCCATTTTTCCAGTTCAATACATTCCTTATGTAAACGCTCTACAAAAAATTCCAGTACTCTTCTAAGATAAATAAACGAACCACATCCAACTCCTGAAGCTAATAATCCCAAAGCTAATGAATAATCGCGATAATGCTTTTTTAGAATGCGACGATATTTATCACTTTCTAAGTACTGCATATCAGCCATAGATGGATATTGTCCAATTTTTCTAATGACCACATATCCCTCAACCTTTTTCACTAACTCATAGTATTGTTGAACCTCATCGGGTATATCCGGTTCTTTCTCTGTCATCACATCCCAGCGACTCATTTCTTCTAAATATTCTTTCACCGCTGCCGGTACATCTTTTTTGATTCTTATTTTTTCAACGACAAATGAAACGCTAACTTTGTGTTCTGGATTCAAAACACATTGATATTCTCTATGAATATATTGTTCTGCAAGAATGTCAGTCATACACTTTTGCTGGCTTTTATCTCGTTCTTCTTTCAACTGTTCACACTCTTTTGCAAACACAGATGCATGACCGAATTCTTCTGATAAAACCATGGATGAATACTCTTCTTTATCATAATTAGTATGTTTTGCCATACGCAATCTTTTCACTACATCTTTAAAGGCCTGCTCCTGCTCACACGCAACACATGGCAACATAAAAGGGGTATTATTTTCCCTAATTGCAAATAAAACATTTGCATCTTTTCCACTGATATATGTTTCAGAAATAAACCCTTCAGTAGTTTCAGTTCTTAAATATCTTACATCATATGCATCTATTACAACATCTTCATAGAGACCTAATTCAGTAATCACAGTGCTCCTATTATATGATGAAAGATGTGGAAGACTAAGTGCTTTTTCTAATGTATATTCTTTCAATGGTATTCCTCCAATTTTCAATAATAAATAGTTTTGCTGTCAATGAGCATTAGCAGCTCTCCTTTATCTTTATACCACATACATTGTTCCGTTTGGATCCTGTATTTTCTTTCCATATCCTTAATATTCTCCTCAGACATTCCATCCCCTATCCATCAGTTCTTTTCGATTAGGGAAATTATACGGAGCTGCTTTTCTCCTCCTGCAAATGGAATCGGATTTTTACAATAATATGCTATAAATTCAAGAAATGTATCGCACGCCCTATATATAGTATACATTTGCATATACATTATCTTACTTTTTCCATTTCCCTACAATATCTACTTCTATCAACACACAAATTTTATGCATTCTTTCTATATACTTACACTAGAAGCCGAAGTATAATGACTACGTAGGAAACATCAGAAAAATTATTGCGGAGGGGAATGCGATGAGTCGGACTATTCAATTTTTTAATAATATACATATCTCAGGAGGCTTAATGCCTTCAACAAAGAAGAATTATTATCTTCATTACTAGAATTTATTGAGAAATGTCCTTCTCAAAGTGCCTTAATCCTATTAGGGATTATTATCCTGTCTCTAATACTTGCAATCATATATGCCCTGATAAAACTTGTTTCCACAATTGTCTTGCCGATCATTCTTACACATTGTAAAATGCATATAATTTTATTTTGTAAGATATTTCGAATATCAACTGAGGATTGGAATAATCTTAACGTCCCCGGAGATCCTGCTTCGACTTCCGCTGATAAAGATAAACCACCACAGCCCAAGACAAAGACTTTAAAAAATAATATCATCAAATATGTAGAGAAAAGAGATCGTAAATAATCTCTTTCCCAACATATTTCTATAATGCCCCTCTTCATCTCCTCTCAACAATCCTCATCCCAACATTCCCAATCAAGCATCCTATCAGACACCCAATTCCATTATGGATCATATCATCCCACTCAAACAATCCAACACAGAATACCAGCTGGCACACCTCTATTACCGCCGATGCACAAAATCCGGCCAGAAATGCCCACCTCCATTTTATCCTGCGGTTGGCAATGAATGGAAGCAGCACTCCCATCGGCATCAGTAATACGCAATTCAACAAATTTTCCACCAATAAATACCGGTCCTGCCGGACTATCACTTCCCGCCAGGACCAGAACGGAATCAATTCATAGCTTCGGACTGTTGCCGTCCTGGTAAATACCGTCGAACCAAATACAATTCCTAAAAATCCAACAAGGAGCATCACCGCTACAGCCTGTCTCTTAAGAATCCTCTGCCTGTAAGCCAGTCTGATTACCCCTGCCAGAATAATCAAGAACACTCCTCCAAAACACAGCATCTCTTCTATCGTCCATATTCGATTGTGCGTTATAATTATCTGATAAATATCCAAGTAATTCTCCTTCTACACAGGTTCAAAAAATGTATCCGGCTTTTCTGGATTAAATACCTCATTACAAGTCATGACCGTAACAAGATCCTCCGTATCACTTAGATTAATAATATTATGCGTCCAGCCTGGAATCATATGAATCGCTTCAATCTTCTCCCCAGATACTTCAAATTCAACCATTTCTCCCGTATTAATATTACGCTCCTGGATCAGTCCGTGACCTGCGACTACAATGAATAATTCCCACTTGGAATTATGCCAGTGCTGTCCCTTCGTAATACCAGGTTTGCTGATATTAATAGAAACCTGCCCACATTCTTCTGTATGTACCAGCTCTGTAAATGACCCTCTGTCATCTACATTCATCTTCAGCGCGTACTTAAATTTGTCCGTTGGAAGATATGTCAGATACAGACTGTACAGTTTCTTAGCAAAAGAACCTTCCGGCATCTTCGGCATTGTCAGTGTTACCGGCTGTTCTTTAAACTGCTGTAATAAATCAACAATCTCTCCCAATGTCACTTTATGTGTAACCGGTACATAACAATAACGTCCAGCCTCATCTGCTACTGTCTCCACTCCGTCAAATTCACAATGCTGTTCTTTTCCTTCCAGAAGATCAAACATTCCTTCTACAAGATCGTCAATATATAATAATTCCAGCTCCGTTGAAGGATCATTCACGGTAAATTCTTCATCGTTTGCCACTGCCCAACAGAATGTAGAGACAGCTGAATTATACTTCGGTCTCGAATGTCCCATCAGGTTTGGAAAACGGTATACCGCTACCTTTGCTCCTGTTTCTTCCGCATAGTCAAAAAACAATTCTTCTCCAGCTTTTTTAGAACGGCCATATTCCGAATTACCGAAACGTCCTGCTAATGTTGCCTGGATTGATGAAGATAACATGATCGTTGCCTTATTGTCATATTTCTTCAAGTTATTTAAAAGATCAGAAGCAAAGCCAAAATTACCCTTCATAAAATCTTCCGGATTCTCCGGACGGTTCACTCCCGCAAGATTGAATACAAAATCAGACTCTTTACAATATGCATCCAGTTCTTCCGCTGTTGAATTCAGATCATATTCAAAAATCTCATCAATCGTAATCCCCGGTCTTGTTCTGTTCTTATTATCTCTGATATTCTTCAAATTATTTACCAGGGCAGTTCCTACCATACCCTTTGCACCTGTTACTAAAATCTTCATACTATTCCTACTTTCTCCAAAAATTACTCTTTGTTTCCAATATACAGAAAATCTTCCACCGACATCTTCTTCCGAGCACATAACAATTTGCAAAAAACGCAGCACTTTTTCCGTACTGCGTTATGCGATACTTAATTATCTTTTCTCCAGACCATCTTATTCACTACACCCGTATAGCTCTGGATGATCTTAACAACCTTCGTGCTCACATTCTCTTCCACATAATCCGGTACCGGAATGCCATACTCTCCGGCTTTATTCAGCTCTACTGCAGTATCCACAGACTGAAGAAGTCCCTTCTCATCAATTCCAGATAAGATGAAGCAAGCCTTCTCCATTGCCTCCGGACGCTCCGTAGAAGTACGGATACATACTGCCGGGAACGGATGTCCAACTGATGTGAAGAAGCTGCTTTCTTCCGGTAATGTTCCAGAATCAGATACTACCGCAAATGCATTCATCTGCAGACAGTTATAATCATGGAATCCTAACGGCTCATGCTGAATAACTCTCGGATCTAATTTAAATCCTGTTGCTTCAATTCTCTTCTTGCTTCGTGGATGGCAGGAATAAAGAATCGGCATATCATACTTTTCAGCCATCTTATTGATTGCATTGAATAAAGATAAGAAATTCTTCTCTGTATCAATATTCTCTTCACGATGCGCAGACAGAAGGATATATCTTCCTTTCTCAAGTCCCAGTCTCTGGTGAATGTCAGAAGCTTCAATCTCTGCCAGATTATTGTGAAGTACTTCCGCCATAGGCGATCCTGTTACATAAGTTCTCTCTTTCGGCAGTCCACAATCTGCCAGATAACGGCGTGCATGCTCTGAATAAGCCATATTCACATCCGAAATAATATCAACGATCCGTCTGTTCGTCTCTTCCGGCAGACACTCATCTTTACAACGGTTTCCCGCTTCCATATGGAAAATCGGGATATGCAATCTCTTCGCACCGATCACAGATAAGCAGCTGTTCGTATCACCAAGTACCAGTATTGCATCCGGCTTAATCTCCGCCATTAATTTATAACTCTGTGCGATAATATTACCACAGGTCTCTCCAAGATCCGCACCAACTGCATTCAGATACACTTCCGGATCATCCAGTTTCAGATCTTTGAAAAATACTCCATTCAAGTTATAATCATAATTCTGTCCTGTATGGGCAAGAACTACATCAAAATACTGACGTGTCTTGTTAATCACCGCTGCCAGACGGATGATCTCCGGTCTGGTACCCACGATGATCAAAAGCTTTAATTTACCATTTTCTTTCCATTTTACATTATCATATGTTCCCATTTCTTTCTCTCCTAAGTTTCTTTCCTATATATGGCGATTAAATTAAGATCCCAAAACAAGCACTTCTTCTTTCAGGATCTTAGCTTTCCAACATTACTTTAATTCTTCGGATATTGCTGTATTATCTTATATTCACCATGTTTTTTCTTCATCGCATAATATGTATTTTTCACATTATTACTATTCTCTTTTAAAAACTCTCCGATTTGATCCATTATTTCCTCATATGTCTTCAACGTTACATAAACACCTCTCAGCCATATAAAACCATAATGTTCTACATTGTCTTTCACTGGCGGAATAAAAATAATAAAATCCTTTCCGTTCAAAGTAATCAAAACTCTCTGTTCTTTTATTGCCAATTCAAAAACTTCTTTATCGCTTTTACCAGCACCATATCGATTAATTACATGAAGCACATCATGTCCATACTTTTCCAATACCGCACATGACTTAGGAGTAATATTTTCATCCAACAGTACTTTCATTATATTCCTTCCTGATACGGTGTGTCCAAAATATCAATTATGTATTCCATTGCGTTTACCACGTCTTCTTCCGTTATATGATATTCTGTACATATCTCACCAATAGTCATCTCGTCTTTAAAACATGCAACAATCAAGCTTACCGGTATCCTTGTTCCTTTTATTACCGGCATGCCCGACAATTTTTCTTTATCAATCTGGACAGATTCAAAATCTAAAGCTATCTTTTTTAAATATTCTTCAATTTCCTGATATTTAGAATTATTCATCTTCGCATATATAATATTATCTTTCATATTACCATTATATGCTTGTTCTTTTGTTTTTATCGCTGTATATTTAAATAAATTTTCTTTTTGTGATTCTGTGTATTCTCTGTGACGCCATCCTGATTTCTTTTTCGTAAGTAATCCTGCCATACTTCCCTCTCCTTTTACAGGGAATCTAACTTCTCCTTTAATTCAATAAGTTCTTCAATTAATTCCGTCAAATCTCGTCTGGAAAGTTCAAATACTGTAGATTTATCTATTTCACTATCTTCCGTTGTTATTTTTATAATCGCTGACGAAACCTCTATTTCTTCCGGACTGAATTCTTTACGGTAACTGATGATCTGCGTTTCCAACCCTCTGAAACTATCTAATTTAGAATTTTTCTTTACTAATAAATGATTTCTTAAATCTGGTTCATTTTCATATATGTATTCTGCAACCTTTTTATCTTCTTCCGGTAAATCTGTAATTGCTTTACCTTCTACCAAATCTACAACTCTTCTTACGATTCTAAATGTGTAGTCTATAAATTCATCTTTTCCTATTTCAGAAATCAAATCAGCTTTATTTTCATCTACCGCAACTGTAAATCCTGTTTTGTTCCATTTAATCTTCAATATTTTTTGTTGATAAGCACTTAATAATATATCTGCATAACTTACATTTCCCATCATTAAACACCTCTTTTCTTGTTTTTAATATCTTTTCTTCAGTATAACATCCGAATATTATCCAGTAAAGCCTTTTAGCTGTATACATTAATTCTCCATCTTCGCCAACTCTTCCTGAATATACGCAAGCGACGCAATCTTCGCCTTCGTCTCTTCCAGATTCAGCTGCTTTGTATTATTCGAATTAAACTCTGTCAGCGTATTTCTCTTCTCATCGCCGTCTTTGAAATACTTGTCATAATTCAGTCCACGATTATCTGCCGGTACACGGTAGAAATCTCCCATGTCAATCGCTTTAGCACACTCTTCATTCGTCAGAAGTGTCTCATACATCTTCTCTCCATGGCGGATACCAATCACCTTAATATCTTCCTTCTTACCGCCAAACAGTTCGCATACAGCTTCTGCCTGTGTCTGAATCGTACAAGCCGGAGCCTTCTGAATCAGAAGATCTCCATTCTCTCCATGCTCAAATGCAAACAGTACAAGATCTACCGCCTCTTCCAGACTCATGATGAAACGTGTCATCGTAGGCTCTGTCAGTGTGATCGGATTCCCATTCTTAATCTGATCGATCCAAAGCGGGATTACTGATCCACGGCTGCACATTACATTACCATAACGTGTACAACAGATCTTTGTCTTTCCTGATACTCTGGACTTGGCAACTGCAACTTTCTCTTCAATTGCTTTTGTAATACCCATGGCATTGATCGGATATGCTGCCTTATCAGTAGACAGGCAGATCACAGATTCTACGCCCGCTTCCACTGCTGCTGTCAGTACATTCTCCGTACCGATTACATTCGTACGTACTGCCTCCATCGGGAAGAACTCACAGGACGGAACCTGCTTCAATGCTGCCGCATGGAAAATGTAATCCACTCCATACATTGCGCCTCTTACTGACTGCAGATCCCTTACATCTCCTATGTAAAACTTAATCTTGTCCGCAACTTCCGGCATCCTTGCCTGAAAGTCATGTCGCATATCATCCTGCTTCTTCTCATCACGAGAGAAAATGCGAATTTCTCCAATGTCTGTCTTCAGGAAACGGTTCAATACTGCGTTTCCGAATGATCCTGTTCCTCCTGTGATTAATAGTGTTTTTCCTGTAAATGCTCCCATTTTTTTCTCCTTTTTGTATATCAATGTTCCTTCTTTATCGTCTTTTCAGTCTATTAGATTTAAAAAAACTCCTTCTTTTATAAATGATGTATCCTCTTTTATCTTAAACTCTTGCACTATCATACAAACATCACATGCAAATATTTTTCTTAAAATATTTAATGACATAAATAAGGATACTTCTTTAGAACTTAATTCCCTATTCCACAAATTATCAGTTGTAATTCTAATTTGTTGCGATTTCGTTAAGAAAGCATTACATGCTGTGTTCATTTCTTGTAAATAGTATATTAATTTTCCATCTTCTGTTGCTTTCATTATTTCCGACGTCAAATAATGTTTAATTTCTATTATTGACTCCATCGCATAAATAGGATTCTCTAAATGAAATGGCTCAAACAAAACTCTTCTTTGTTTTAAAAATTTAACAACTCTTTGGGCAATATCTTTATCACTTTCTGGGATTGTCCAAGATATCCCACCAATTGGTGTGCTAACACTTGTTATAAATCTAAAAAAATTTTCAAATTTCATAAACTATCCCCTTTATCTTAAATTAAATATCAAAGATTTCTTACATAATTTAGATTTACTCATCAATCTAAATTCTACAAATATTATCAGTTATTTTTCTTTTAATTTTGTATCTTTTTCCACCATTTTTATCTCTGAGATTTTCAAATTTCCTTTATATGCCTGTTTCATTTTCTTCATCAAATTATAGCACACAGGTGTAGCCTTTAAATCTGGCGTAGATGAAGTAACAACAGCTCTGGCATATATATGTTTGAATCCCGAAAACACTTCTTTAAATTGTACTAAAGTTCCTTTTATTTGTTCTATTCTTCTCCTTTGTATTTCACATTTCCGAGTTGAAAATTCTCCTATGGATTATTTTCACCCTTTCCAAAAATATATCCCAAAGCTAACGTTATTACCGGAATAATTCTCTCCCATATTTCTATATTTATATTTGACTTTGGACAGAATGAATGAAACAAGTCTATCCCACAGTATCCTATCAAAACAATAGAAATTATAAAAGCAATATGTATAGAAGCATTTTTGGTATTAGTCCCTAAAAATCTTCCTATTGTTCCCCCTTCTTTTTCCTTAGTATTTGTATCATTATACCCTGCTAAAATTATATTTTTTTGTTCATCACTTAACTTATTAAAACTTTTTTCCGATATTCCATTAATATTATTTGTATTCAATACATTATCATTTATCTTATCCATCAGTATAGTCACCTATTCTTTCTCTAAGATAGAATACTCAATTCGTCTAGGACCACTTCCTCCCATTACATAGCACCAAAAATGTAAAAACCATTCTTTTCCGCCCACTGTAGCTATTGATATTGGCAAATTTGTTCCTGTCCCTAATGGATCAAAATTTATGCATTCAAAAATTATATTATTTCCATCAACTTCTTTTTTCAAGCCCTGTTCCTTATCTTTAATAAATTTAAAAATAACAGAAAAACTAAATCTATTATCAGTTTCAATATCTAACTTCATTTCTGAATTATCATCATACAATATAATATCTCCATGTGACACTATATTATATCCGTTAGTTGATATCTTTATATTCATATAATTTCATCCCCCAAAAGTTAAATTTATTACTTTTTTATTAAATGTAAAATTTCTCTAAATACATTTCTACATCCCACACAAACAACGCCTATAGATATAATAGAAACTATATAATACATATTATAATTCATGCAGATCAAAATTGTTTCCATCCCCAAAACACTATATATAAGAATATCTCTCTTTACTTTCATATTAAATTTAAATATTCTACGAGAATCAATAACTCTAACTACCCATACTAACAAATAACTAATCATTGTTGCAATAGCTGCTCCCATAGCCGCAAATTTAGGAATTAACAATACATTTAGCACAATATTACCAATAGCTCCTATCAATGTAGAATACAGTAACATTTTTGTTTTTTTTGCAGATGTATATATACTTCCATAAAACGCTGCTAATGAATTGAATACAGAGGCTAATATTAAAATAGGTACATATAGCCATGCCTTATAAAAATCATTAGAATACAAATACTTAGCTAATATTTGAGTTACTCCTATTAGAATACTTGCACCTACAAATAAAATACTTTCATACTTATCATATATACTTGCATAAAATTTCTTTGATTCAGCGCTTCCAAAATCGTCCACTGCAGAAATTTGCCAAGCACTTATAAATATATTAATACAAATCGTCAAAATAGATGGTATTTTATAAGCCACAGAATAAATTCCATTTATCGATACCCCGCAAAAAAAAGTCAAAATATATTTATCTGAAGAATTACTTATCCACCAACTTATTGAATTAGGTATCATTGGAATCGAATATTTACATATTCTTTCGCAAATTTCCTTTTCAATATTTCTTATATCAATTACATATTTATAAACTCCTGCCCTAAAAAAAGCATATATTGCCGCTACCGTATGCCCAATCACAAATGCCAATAAATACCCTGTAACTCCTAATTTTAATGTAACCCAAAAAAATATATTTGTAATTATATACACAAACGTATTTATTACACCTGCCATCGAATATACACTTACTTTTTCTATTCCTTTAACAAATTGCAATATCAAATTGTAAAAAGCTAAAGAAATAAAATATAATACAAACAACCATAAAAAAGGAGTTAATTTCTCAGACAAACGCATTCCTTGCGCCATCAAAAGTAATATACCGCAACCAATCAAAGTAATATACAAACCACTTGAAAACACTTGTTTATTATCACTAAATTCATCCAATGCAAATCGCATAACACCTTCATAAACCATTAAGGTAAAAATAGGTAATATCAAATTTACAGTGGTCGTAAGCATATCTGCCGATCCATATTCTGCAGTTGATAAGACAGCTGTATAAAATGGCACTAGCAAAAAACTTAAAATTTTACTTGCAAAATTTCCCAATGTTAATAATGCTATATTTTTTCCTAATTTTTTATATCTACCCACACTAATGCTCCATTCATATATCATTACACTTCACTACTTCAAATGAATTTTTCTTAATACTCCAACTATATTTGCCTTCATTTTATTTTTCTTTTTTAGCATATTTTGTTTTTTCTTACATTCATTTGCTACACATAAAAATCCTTCTTTTTTATATAAATTCCACATTTGAAATCTATTTTTAGGTTTATCAGTTGGATGTTCTAAATTAGGTTGCATAAATGAATGAATATCCACACTTTGAACAACCAACATTTTTTCTATTTGTCTAAATATTTCCATTCCCCTTTCTGTATTACTCAATACTAAAGAAATACCTTTCTCTATATCCCATTGAGGATACATTTTTTTTATTCCCCAAGCATCAGCTAATGTAAAATCCGCCTCACGTTCTACAGATGTATATGGACAATTATAACAACTCGGCCTTAAAAATGCGTGTTCATAAAAAATAGATGTATAATCATCAGAAATTATTCTTTCATTTTTTCCTTTATAGCTTTCTATATGGCTACTCCAACCAAATGACTTATCTCGAAAATTTACTTTTTCTATTTTTCCTTCTATTTTTTTCTGCATTTCCTTGATATTATCACGCCAAACCATTGGACTCATTACTCCATGGCACACTATATCAACTGTTATCAAATTATTTATTTTATTTCCAATTTTCTCTGCACGCAGATACGACTTTAACCCTCCAATTTGGCATGCGGTACCAGAATATAAAACTTCTTTTTCATTTTTCAGGTCTTCCAAAACCTCTTCAAAAGTATTTAATGTATCGCTTTGCACATACTTTGACCCACAAAAGTTTCCTCTCTCATTTGAATCTATTGCTCTGCTATGAACAACTTTAAAATCATCTGTATAGCCTGCGCCATAGACAGAGCCGCCTTGTAATAAAACATAATCTGACAATGCTACAAAAATCCCTCCTGAACGGCTCTTCATTCTTACTTTTTCATCTTTATGGTAGCCAACATATGTATTTTGGGGTATTGTTGGAGATGCCTGCAGTCTTTTTTGTGAAAAAGCACATACTTGCATGCATTTTTTACACTTTATACATTTATTTTCATCAATTTTAGGATATAAAAAGCCTTCCTCATCTTCCAACATTTTAACTGCTTGAATAGGACATATTTTTTCACATGCTCGACATCCACAACATTTATTTTTAGTTTGTGGTAAAATCACTATATCGTTTTTCAGCCGCAAAAGATAATTACCAGATTTCCTTTTTGTTTCTTCCATCAAATATTTAACAAGATTATAATCTATTTCAGAATCTCTTATTCTCACAGCTTCAATAATCCTATTTGTCAACTTATAAGTATTCAAAAAATCTATCAGTCTTGAATTTGGTGCTCCTTCTTTCTTTTGATATTGCAGGCAAAAACTTTTTTCAAATATAACAGAAAACATTAAACCGTGAAACGAATTTGTTATAACATATCTTGCATTAGAAAAGAGTCCAACAAATTCATCTGGCCCCAAAAAACCTCTATATATATATTTCTTTTTTCTTTTTATTGCATCCGCAATGTATACAATTTTTGCGTTTAGCTCTTTTGATTTTTTTTCTGCATAATCTTCAAGTTCCTCTGATTTTTCTAATGTATATAAAAGAATATAATTTTGTTCTTTTGGTTTTTTAGCAATATTTTCCCACTTTGCTTTTGAAATTAAACACGTAGGATCTAATGAAACTTCACATTCTTGATGCAACAAATCTTTTATAATCTTTTTACCACTTTCTTCTCTTACAGATATTTTTTTAAATTTGCTTAGTAATTCATAATATTCCCTTTCTTGTTCTTGTGGAATTTTATCAAATCCAAAGCTAGCCGCATACGAATATTTTTTTTCATCCTCTGCAAAATCCAAAAAAAACGTTTTGTCGAATCCACTCCACTTCAAATTCCAGACCTGATCACTTCCGGCAATAAAAATATCATACTCTTTGTTTATTTTTTTCAATTCTTCCTTAGTAGTTACCTTCTTTGAAAGTTTTATGTATTTTTTCAAAAAACCGTCAAATTTTTTTCTTTTTAGCGTATTAAAAGGGGCATAAATCAACTCTTTTAAATACATCTTGGGATTTTTTAGCGGATTCTCTTTTATTTGTTTATAAAATATTTCTATATACTCACTTCTATAATCTATTATTTCACTATCAATTCCAATTGTATTTAAATATTCTTGTAAAGCATACGCTTGTAAAACGGCTCCGTAATTTAATGCTCTATGAAACGTAATTATCCCTATTTTCATTGCTCTTCTCCACTAATTTTTCGTATGTTTTTTGTAATTTTTCAGCGTTTGTGTGATTATCATATCCCGCAAAGCAAATACTTTCTTCCGTATCCATATGATTTTTCACTCCATTTTCAATAATTCGATTTGCCCATTCTTGTGCACTCTCGTTCAAAGATATAAAATGCACAAGTTCTGTTATCTTCACTGCTTCCGGCACAACATCTTTCGATGTATATGTACTTACACCTGCAGCCTGCGCCTCAATCAAAACAATACCCAGTCCTTCAAACAACGATGGAAGCAGAAAGAAATCAGCTCCCTGTAGTAATTCATTCACATCATTCCTGTTACCTAACATAGTGACATATTTTTCAATCTTCAATTGAACTATTTTTTTCTCTATATCTTGTTTTAGGACACCGTCTCCGACTATAATCATCTGTAAATCTATCCATTTTTTTGATAATTCCTTTGCAATATCTAACAAAAACAGTGGATTTTTTTGCGGATCCAAACGACCTACAAACAAAACCACTTTCTTTCCTTCTAGATGATTTTCTCTTCTTACTTTATTTCTTATTTCTTCTGAATATCTAAATTTTTTCACATCAATAGCATTATTAATTATTGTTGCTTCTCTAGAAAACATCCAATCAGCTGCTAAAGTCGAACAAGCAAAATAATGAGTTGCATATTTACGTATCTGTTTACTATTCTTTCTGATTATTATTTTTTGAAAACACGTCGGAACTGAGCCGTAGCCCGAATTATGTGCATGTGCAATTCGAACCGGAATTTGATATTTTTTTGCATATTTAAGAATATCTATATTAATCAACGACTGGTAGTTACAATGTACAACTTGGAAGTTCTTAGCATTTTCCGCAAAAAAAGAATCTATGTTCTTATAATACTCTCTTAATCCATGATGTCGCGCCATGTTTAAATAATATATCTTCCCCCCCATATTAATGATTTCTTCTTGACACGCTATTTCTTCTTGATAAACATTAAGAAAATCAAATTGAACCTTATTTCTATCAAGACATCTATATTGATTCATAATAAAAGATTCCGTACCTCCGTAATATGGAGACATCCCTACTTGTAATACTCGAATTTTCTTTTCTTTTATCATTATCCTCTCCTCAAATCATTGATTTATATATATTAATATATCCTTCAATCATGTGTCGTCTATCATAATAATTTCTAGCAATATGTTCTATACGTGAACTTTTCCCCTCTTGCAGCATTTCTTTCACAGCATTTTGTAATTCTGTTAAATCTGCATAGTTTACAAATATGCTGTATTCTTTTAATGCTATTTTTTCGGGTGCACCTGCTTTAAAACCAACAATTGGTGTTCCACACGACAAACTTTCTGCACAAATCATAGAAAAAGTTTCTCTTTTACTTGTTAACAAAGTTACATCTGCCATGCTATAATATTCTGACAATTTATATTGATCATGTATTTTGCCAACAAATATAACATTTTCCATATTAACTCTTTCTTCTGCATTTCCAACAATTACAAACTTAACAGGCTCATTCTTCATCTTTCTTGCAAGTTCTAGTACATAATAGCCTCCTTTATTATGCATTGGATCAACAACGAAACTTGGTGTAACATGAAGAATTATTTTTTCTCCTTGAGGGGCGATTTGCCTTGCTAATTCTTTACTTTTTCGTTTCTTAAAAATGTTTTCTGTATTTGTCCCATTTAATATAATTTCTCGTTTTCTTTTTCCTAAAATAATAGAAGATGCCGTTCTTTCATTTAACCATGGTGATACTGATACTATTCTCAAATTATCATCATCAAATTTTGAAAATGCTTTCTGCATGTTCTTCCACATTTTTCTCGTATTATCAAAAAAAAGAGATTTGATATCTTCTTTTAATCTCGGACATTCACAACACCCTTCTCTATCTTGCCATTTATTACAGTCAAATGCATACCCACATCCACCAGTATAAAAGAATTCCGCATGTTGAGTTACTACAGTTTTTATTTGATTATCAGCTAACCACTCTAAAAGCTTATATACATTAACAAAATATCCATTAATACAATGTAAATGAACTATATCTGGATTTATTTTTTTTATTTTTTTTATAATATTCCTTGTTGAAAAAAAACATCCACCGTACAATATACCACTTATTTTACTTATAAAATGATTCAATTTAGCGTACTTTTCCGAGCAAACTTTCTGAACATATGGATCATTTTTTTCTCGTTCTCCCCGTCCATACAAAACATACGATTCTATGTTATTATTTTTTAATCCCGAGTGAATATCATATACTATTTTTCCCGTGCTTCCTTTTTGATACACACAGTTAATCTGTAGGATTCTCATACTAACTCCTCTTTAAAATTACTTAAGTATTACTTGTTGAAATTGAATTCTATTTTTTTCAATATCATGATTTTTTTCTGCCAATTTTCTTCCTTCATGCGCTAGTTCACTACTCTTTCTTTCATTATCAATACATTCTCTTATTTTCCTTTCCAAATCCTTTTTATCAGTTATTAATACTGCGGCATTTGTTCCTTTTAAATATTGACTAACGGCCATATTTTTCGGTGCATATACAAAAAGACATGCTCCTACAGCTAACGAATCTGCAATTTTAGTAGAAAAAGCATATTTTAAATCTTCTTTATAGAAATCATCAAAACTCTCAACATGTAACAGATACTTACTTTCACTTAGTTTTTCTTTCAATTTATCATAAGGAAGAAAACCTTGCATTTTAATAAACTTACATCTTTTTAATTCATCCGCTACATATTGTTCTTTTGCTTTTCCGTACACCTCAATTATCATATCAGGATTCACCTTATTTAACGCTTCAGCAAATTCAATAAGACTTTTATGTCTCATCAATCCCAAATTACCTGCATATATTATCGTATTCTTTTTATCCTCTCTTAGCGGTTCTTGTGTGAACTGTGAAGCATTCATTATCATATAATTTTCTTTTTTATATAATTTTCTATAATCCTCACATAATAATGCACAATTATATATCTCTGCCTTCGAATTTTTTATTAATGAATCATAATCTTTTCTAAATCTTTTATTTAAAATAGGATAAAATTTTTTTGTAAATTTGTCATCCTGTAGATAACTTACTTTTTTAAAATAGTATCCTTCAGTATTATATACCACTATAGATGCTTTATATTTCCGACCAATTTGTTCCGCCAATTTAAACAAAAAGCCCGCATCCCCAGCTTGTACAAGTATTACTTCTGGATTATATTCTTCTACCCATTCTTCTAACTTTTTTTTATTCCATAATCTTGATTTCCATACAATATCTCTTAACAAAAAAAGTATAGAATTTTTATTGTTTTTATGTATAGACTCTGTTTTAGAAGTAACGTCCTGTTTTTCTCTTTCTTCAACTACTTTTCCCGCCACTTTTCTTTTTACAATTGATTTCCCCACTTCAGAGTCTGTAAGACAGAAAAAATTTCCACATATATTAAAATCCGGCTGCTCTGCATGAATATAGAATTGAGCAATTTTTTCACGCGGCCACCCTTTCAAATAATTTCCCAAGGTCCTTCCATTAGACCCCGTTTCAGATAAACAATTATGACTTATAATCAGTAATCTTTTATATCGTAATTTATTATTCATCTTCTTCATCCTCATTTTTCATCAACGCATTATAAAATAAAATTGGCATTGATATAACAAATATCGTAGCCATCATTGCCACAACCGGTGTGTCAAATAATACAACCGATTCAACACATGAATATACTACATATACAGCCGTAGAAAGTAAACATAATGCCCCCTCACCTTTTTTTACTCTATACACTTGTATACCATAATATAACGATAGTAATAACATTTCCACCTGTAATAGAATTCTTATTACTCCCCCCTCCATTAGCAATTTCAAATAGGTATTATGGTAATATCTATTTCCCATTACATTAATTGCTAATTGAGTTGCTCCAGTATTACCATATCCACACCAAAGATGCTTCCCCGTTGCATATGGCAATAACCTATTAATATAATCATTTCTTGAATCCATCGAGCTTGTATTTCCAAACAATGAATTAAATATATACATATGAAAAGTTTCATTTCTTTTTAATATAATCAAAAACACCCCTATACATATTATAATACCAAAAGCATTTCTCATTTTATGTTTATCATCAACAAGCATAGCTATAAATGTTAAAATCAATGATATAATAATCGCAGTTCTACACATTGCCATAAGTTCATTAATTACAAATATACCAAGGAATATCCCCCATCTATATTTTTTTGTATTAATCCATAAAATTGTAGCAGCTAAGACACCAAATAATAGAAAGACACCATATGTATTTTTATTATCAAAGAAAGAACAAATATCCTCCGCCCCATATATTGTCAAAGATGTAATATGTCGTAAACTATTAAAATGAATTATCATGTTGTATATACATGAAACCAATATAAAATACACATAAATTTTATAGAATTTATATATATCAGTCTCACTTATATGAAGTGTATTTCTGGGTCTGGTATATAGTAAACATATCAGTAAACATACAATAACAAAATCTTGAACAACAGTTATAATTGCATCATTTCCCATTACAATAATCAGCAATTCACTAAACAACAATATCATCATATATATTAGAGCATTAAAATCTACATATTTTATATAGTTAGCTTGAACTATTTTTGTCATCAAAACAATAATTACACCCAACTTGACTATACTATCTATTCCTTGACTTTTAATATTTAAAATTTGAGTTGATAATGCAAATATAATAAACCATGCATAATATATAGGTATTTTTTTATCTCGTTTCATATTTATCGATACTTTCTTATAATTTTTCTCCCATCCATGAATAAACAAAAAATTCTATATATGTTATATTTTTCATCTAAATGAGCCATTTTCTTTGCGTAATATAAAAATAACAATATATACAACTTAGGGAATATAAGATAGTATGCACTTCCTCTATCCCTAAAAAATTTATCATTTGTCCCTTTATACCAACTAGACTGAGAATCTTCTACATTTCCTAAACAATAAGTATGTGAATATAATTTTAATCCTGCGTGCAAACAATCTCTTATAAATATAGAATCTTCCCCACTGTTAAACGTTGCACCTCCGCCAAAAAGGAGAGAGAATTCTATACGTTCTCGCAATAAACTTTTACGTCTTGCTCCAATAAGTGTTGCTCCATAACGCATAGAATTAAACAAATGCAATTTCTTGCATTTCACGTTATCTCTATGTCCTCCAATATTTTTATTAGAATTAATTAATCTAATATTAAAGCATATTACATCTGCTTTTATATTCGTTTCAAATGCCTTTATAACTTCTTTTGCATACCCATCTTCATAAGTCAGATCATCATCTGCAAACAATATAAAATCTGCCGTAGCATTAAACAATGCTACATTACGGCTTATTCCAATCCCCCTGTCTGACATGGAAATCCATTTAATTTCATGATTTTTATAATTAAAAGTAACTACTTCATCTTTATCGCATTGATTTATAATTATTGCATCCGACTGAATATTCATACGCTCTAATAACGAATAATCATTTTGATTCATCGTAGATACTAATACTTGCAATTTCATTATTCCACCATATCCTTTATCAACTCAACCACTTTATAATATGTCATACAACGATCAAACTTTTCTCGAGCCAATATTTTCGCTTGTTTTCCCATTCTTTTCCTAACCTTTTCATTTAAATACATATTTTCTATTCCGCTAGCAATCGATTCAGCATCACCATTTTTACAATTAATGCCACATTGATATTCATCTATAAGGCTTCTATATTCTTTTGAATTTTGAGTATTAATCACAGGGACACCCGCCATTGCATAATCAGAAACTTTATTTATAATTGATGCCACCGATTCACCAACAATCGGATTAACTGCTATATCACATTTCATCAACGTACTCATCATATTTCCATATTCTAAAAATCCCATAAAATCACACTTTACTTTTCTTTGCTTTGCATATTTTTCAAATTCTTCTTTCAAAACACCTTCTCCCATAATTTTAAAAACTACATTTTCAA
This sequence comes from uncultured Dorea sp., assembly GCA_934295165.1. Taxonomy (GTDB): domain Bacteria; phylum Bacillota; class Clostridia; order Lachnospirales; family Lachnospiraceae; genus Dorea_A. The sequence continues at coordinate 19,590 of CAKRAT010000003.1, forward strand.
TTCCTTTTTGTTTTAATAAATAAATTGCATCAATAATCGAACGAATATCATAACTATGTCCTAAAGCCCCAACATAACCAATCCAAAACTCATTCTTTGGTTTGTTAATTTCTATTCCTTCTATTGCTCTATTAACGAGTTCACTGTCAGTTCCTATGTACAAAGATAATCCCTCTGTATCTTTTTTATTAATTGTCATAGCCCTTTTTACATATGTATCAGATACAGCCATTATCTTATCTGCTCTTCTATAGATCTGATTTGCTTGTTTCTTCATAGGCAAAAAAAGCAAATCAGATACCATTGGTATATTAATTGCTATTTTAAAAGCTTCTGGCCACAAATCTTGTACATCTACAATTACTTTTATATTATTTTTTTTAGCATATCTAGTCACTGCACTTCCTACTGAAAGCGATGGTACCGAACAAATAATAATATCTGGCTTTTTCCTTTTTTCTAAATATTTAATGATATTTTTTGCAAAAGCATCATGACTGTAAATTCTTTTTAATGTGATGTTTTTCTTATACCCAGGTTCATTTAGCAAAACTATTTTATATGGAAATTTCATCAAATTAATTTGCGCTATATTCCTTTGTTCTTTTGTTTGATGTCTAAATGATGACGTAATAACCTCAACTTGAAATTCTTCTTGTCTCGCTAATACATCTGCCATCGTACGGTATCGACTACTTTTTTTTTCAAATTCGAAATGCCAATAATTACAAATTAATGCTATATCTATCATATTTATCTATCTTCTTTCCAAATTCTTTTCAATCACTTCATTTAATCTTTTTGCAGTTCCATCTCCCACAAAACTATTATGCGGAGTCACAATCACATTTTCCATATTCCACAGTTCACTTTCCGTAGATAATGGTTCTTCTTCAAATACGTCTAATACAGCACCACATATTTCTGGCAATTTTTCTTTCAGTGCCTCCATGTCGACAACTGCTCCTCTCGCAATATTCACAAAAATCGCCGTTTTTTTTATATTTTTTAACGCCGCACGATTTATAAGATATCTCGTCTCAGTAGTTAATGCTATAGTTATAATAATAATATCTGCGTTTTTAATTACTAATTTCAGATTATTCAATTTATAAATTTTCTCATAAAATTTATTTTCATGCTCACTTCTGTTCACACCAATCACATGGCATCCGAATGCTTGAAATCTCTTTGCACATTCATCACCTACATCACCACATCCTACAATACACACATTTTTTCCATACAGTTCCAAAATTCCTCGATGTCTTTCCCATTTATGCTTTTTCTGATTATTCATAAAATATCTATCTTGTTTATAAAGCTGCAATACTCCAGCAACTGCAAATTCAGCCATAGGTATGCTATATACATTCTTCGCATTATAAATCTCAATATTATGTTCTTTTACATATTCCATTGGGACTCTATCATACCCTGTACTTGTCAATTGTATATATTTAAGATTCGTAAATCTTTCAATCGGATGTGACAAAAATATTCCATTTCCAATAATTCCTTCTACCCATTCGTATTCACAAGGCAGTTTTTCCTTTTCCCATTGCATATATATAATTTTATGCTGCTTTTTTAATCGTTCTATATAATCCAACGCTTGCTTCCAAGCCCCAGTAACTAACAAATTCATGCTATTATTCCTTTAACTATTTCTACGACCGCCTGATGATTTAACTTAAAACCATCTATACATTTCTTCTCATAATTACGTATTTCTTTCACACCATCTTCAAAACTTATTTTTATCTCATCTAAATTTGTAATAACATTTGTATTGCAAAAACTTCTTGAAAGAATTGCATATTCAGATCCTAACCGATAATGTTCCTTAATAATTTTTTCTGCTGGTAGCATTCCCTGTCCCACTCGTCCGAATCCCCCGAAACCGAATGGTATATGGTACAATTTTATTTTCTCACAGATATTATCTACCAATCCATCTGCAAGTATTTCAAACATAAATCGTTTACCAAGATCCAGCGAAAGATCATTTAATCCTATATGTATTTCATCTATGCCCTTTACTCTTAATATTTCTTCTAATCTTCTAACTGCTTCAGCACTTTCTAATAGTAACATTTTAGTCACTCGTCCATCTACATACTTCACAAAACTTTCCACCTCTTCAGGCGTCGTAAAATATGGCAACATCAAAATATCCGCCCCTGCTTCAATCGCAGCGTCTATTTCTTCTTTGCTATCCATATACCCCGGATAATCCTTATGAATAGGATTTATTCGAACCATGACTTTCGCTTTTCGGACACTTTTTTTAATATTTCTGATGTCCTGTATCGTATGATGATTCTGTACAGTATCAAGTCCACCTTGCCGCTTATCTTTTCCGATAAACTCCATATCTACAAAAATCCTATCTACACCTGCATTTTCTGCAATTTTTGCAACTTTTGGATTATTTGTTATATACATTAATTTCAGTGCCATAATCTCACCTATTTCTTTTTCAATGTTTCGCCTTTATTTTCATTATCTTTATTCAATAACACTTTAAAAATAGTCATAAAGAAAATTTGTACATCTAATGAAAAACGGACATGTCTGACGTACCATACGTTTAATTCTATACGGTGATGCCATTCCACATCTTTTCGTCCATTGATTTGTGCCCATCCAGAAAACCCCGGACGGACATCAAACATATGTAACTGTTCTTCTGTATACTCTTCAATAGACCACGGATGATAGGTTAACGGCGGTCTTGGTCCAAGCAACGACATATCACCCCTAAGTACATTGATCAATTGCGGTAATTCATCCAACGAAGTTGCCCTGATAATTCTGCCTACTCTCGTTACCCTTGCATCACCTTTTCCGCTATATACGCCCGATCCTTTTTTTTCGGCTCCCACACACATAGAGCGAAATTTTAACATCGAAAAGACTTTCCCATCTTTTCCTATTCGTTCTTGTTTAAAAAGAATCGGTCCCGGACTATCCAATTTCACCGCAATTCCAATTAATACCATTGGAATAAATGCAATAACGAAAACAGGAATTGCGATTACCAAATCAATGACCCTTTTTATATAATCTCTGTAAAAAGGACTGGCCTTCTTTTTATTCGGCATATCATTTTTCATTTTCATTTCCTCTTTTTAACCATTTCATCTTCCTACAGATCAGCCTTCTTCGGATGATAAGTAGGCACAATCTCCGCCACAATCGACTTCATGCTCTGCTCTTCCCTGTAAGCTGCCTCATCCAGCTGCTTCAGTTTCGCCTTGAACCACTCATCATTCATCTCGATCGGCTTTCCGATATGGATCAGTTTATTCTCTGTATCCTGAAGTCCTTCTTCATTCATCAGAAGTTCTTCGAACAACTTTTCACCCGGTCTGAGTCCGGTATATTCTACCATGATATCCACATCCGGTGTGTATCCGGACAGACGGATCAGGTTTCTCGCCATATCATCAATTCTTACCGGCTCACCCATATCCAGTACGAAGATTTCTCCTCCCTTGGCATAGTGAGCTGCCTGAAGTACCAGTGATACTGCTTCCGGGATTGTCATAAAGTAACGGATGATGTTCTTATCTGTTACCGTAACTGGACCGCCCGCTGCGATCTGTTTCTTGAACAGAGGGATTACACTTCCGTTACTTCCCAGTACATTTCCAAAGCGGACTGCTACAAAGTCGGTATCTTTGCACTGGCGGTTCATCATCTGTACGACCATCTCGCAGAGACGCTTGGATGCTCCCATGATATTTGTCGGGTTTACCGCTTTATCGGTAGAGATGAGAACGAATTTCTTCACGCCGGCTCTGGATGCTGCCACTGCTGTCTTGTAGGTTCCCATTACGTTATTCTTGATCGCTTCACACGGGCTGTCTTCCATCAGCGGCACGTGTTTGTGCGCTGCGGCATGGAACACAACATCTGGCTTATAATTCTTCATGACCCAGCGGATACGGTTCGTATTACGTACAGAACCGATCAGGACTTCCAGATCCAAGTCATCGCCGTATTTTCTCTTTAATTCCTGCTGGATCTCGTATGCATTGTTCTCATACACATCAAAGATGATCAGCTTCTTCGGATCTGCTGCCGCGATCTGACGGCAGAGCTCGCTTCCGATGGATCCGCCACCACCTGTCACAAGCAGGGTCTTTCCACCGATGGATTCGAAGATCTCATCCATATTTACCTTTACCTGTGCGCGTCCCAGAAGGTCTGTAATCTCTACGTTACGGAGCTTGCTTACACTTACTTCACCGTTCATCAACTGGTACACACCCGGTACGGTCTGCATACGGCACCCGGTATCTTTGCAGATATTTAAGATATCTTTTCTGTTCTTTCCGGTAGTTGCCGGAATAGAATAGACAATTCTGGTAACATGATATTTCTTTACCATTTCGGGAATGCTGTAACGGTTTCCTACAATCGGGACACCCTCTAACATCCTTCCTTTTTTGTTCGGGTTATCATCAATGATGCACACAACCTGTGTATGCAGCTTCTCAGAGTTGATCATTTCTTTGATCAGTGCCTGTCCTGCCGCACCGGCTCCGATCACCATAACTCTGTCTACTTTTTCTTCCGATGCTGCCACCTCATTACTGTTCGCATAGAATCGAAGCAGACGGTAAGAGAACCGCACCGCTGTCGTCAGGCAGAAGCTGATGATGTATCCCATAAAATAATAAGATCTTGGCATGTGCATATCCATGAATAACATTCCGGCAATATATGCCACACCCAGAATCATATATGCAGTCAGGATCATACGTAGTTCTGCCACACTTGCAAGTCTCCAGATACTATGATACAGTCTGCATACATAGAACACTACCAGTGTAATCATTACATAGTATGGCATTGTCCACAGATATCCATCAATATACATCGCCGGTATCATGCTGAACTTCAGATCAAATCGCAGCAACAACGCTGCCAGATAAGATACCAAGATAATCAATACATCCATAAATGCCAGAAGTACAGCTCTGTTAATCCAGATCTTACTATATTTATTTTCTTCTGTTTTCTTCTGTTCTTTCATTTTATATAACTCCCTGCTACTCTGCTTACTCTATTTTCCAACATGACGGTATCCGACTGCAAGTATTCCGCAAAACATCGCAAATACCATTGCAATCATTGCCCGGGTTGGATTTACTGCCAATTCTACTTCCTGCTTGCTTACAACCGGATTGCTCGCCAGCACCACTACACACATTCCGCACAGGATACATGCAGTTACAACAACAAAAAGGAATTGTTTCATTCTTCTTTTTTTCTTCTGTTCGCTCACTTTACTTCTCCATCCTTCCACTAATATCTTTTTCTCGGTTTTTCCAGTGTTTTCAGACACTAGAAAAAATCCTTAGTTCCAATCTCTAAACCAAGGATTTTACCCAATTATTATTCTTGCACATATGTATCTTTAAATAAAGTCATAACTCTCTATACTCCATAAATTGTGCAACTGGCTGCCATGCTACATAACCTTAATGGTGCTCTGGTTATCTCATTTCCTGCAGTTTAGGCCCTGTAGTTTTGCGCCGTCAGTTTTCACTGAGTTTGCCCTTAGCTATGGAACATTATACAGTATCTTACTATTTTCGACAATAGGCAGTTTATAAATTTTTAATCTTCATTCTTGCTTTTGTTCTCATTAAGACTTTTCCCTCTCGTCCGTTTCATATAAATACCAACCGTATCTACCGCCATTTTCATCACCAATCCCCCATAATACACCATCTTCAATACCAAAATTACATTCTCTATCATTGTCGTATTCATCATGAATGCTCCTTTCTTATTATCCTTTTCAACCGGTCTATAAGAAAGGTACACCTGCCTGATCGACATATCTCTGTATTTGAATTTTGTTATGTTTTTTCTTTAATCATCCCACATTTTCGGCAATTTGCAGCAAATGTGGCACGATAATTTCCCAGAACACATATACACCTAATTTAAAATCCAATATTATTTCTGGTTTGTATTCTTTATTTCTTCCAAGAAACTTAATATCTATTGCAGGAAACGTCTCTTGTACTTGCTGTATGTGTTCTTTTTCATCTGTCTCAGAAAAAGCCTCCATTTTCTCTTCTAATAATTGCACTTTTTCATCCGCCAAACTGAATAAACGCGATACTCTGTCAGCATCTTGAACAATTTCCCACAATTCACCCATCGATTCATTTAACTGTTCGTTTGCTTTTTCTTCCTCTTCTTTGCTCAAATTAGATTCCTTCAGTTTTTGCGTCGCCTCAACATATTTGTTAAAAGGAATCTTTTCATCCTTCCCCAAGTCCCAGATATTAAGTTCACTAAACAAAATTCCGCAATTTATTGCAAAAAAGAACACAATCTCTTTAGTTTCCTGATCTCGCACCAGAAAAACTTTCGTATTTCTGTCACAGTCATCGTTCCATGCACGATTTATTAAATAATCAGAAATCCGTTCACCTTTTTCAGACTGAACGAAAGCTCTTATATCCGCTTTATTTCCTTCGAATTTTCTTAATGGTTCAGTTTTTAATCTGTTAAACAAAAAATTCTTCTGTTCCTCAATCGATAACTTCATTACATCTCTCCATAATAAAATAATCCCACAGAAACAACTGCCTGCGGGATAAAATTCTACGTCAAAACAACACCTTTTCGTCTAAGAAATTCTCTTGTAGCATCAGTTTTCATTGCCGTTAAACTCATTTTCTCATTTCCAGCTTCACCTGCTGCCAATCCCTTTCGTGCCTGACACCATGAATGTTCTGCATGTGACAGTGTGCTCAACTGCCATGCATTATATTCATCATATCTGTTGTAAACTGATTCTACTAATTTTTTCTCTGTTTCATTTAGCTCTTCATATTCTCCATCGAACATATGCCCTGTTAGATACTCATTTCTAACATTCACAAGAACCGGTCCATATTTCCAGGCTTCAAACTCATCATCAAATAGAGGATTCCCAGAGATCATCAACGACTCCCTTTGTGATAAATACATCATCTTATGCATTTTCATCTGATCCATTGAACACTTATGTTTATTAAGGTGCAATTGATTTAAATATTTTGCTACAGCCAGTGTCTGTGCCATACTATCTCCTCCTCTCTTTACTATACCAATGTACTGCTTTCATTTATATTATTATCCATTTTTTTATTTTAATAATATAAATTTTCTTCAGATTGTATAATCTATTATTATTGTGTAGGATACATCTGTCAAATAAACTTTTTTTCTTTTCCTCAGAAAGTCAGTTCCTTCTCCCACATTTCCGTGCTAAAATCAAATTCATACATTCTAGACTTTGTATAATTCTTTTTTGACGTACTATAGTTAATTCCCTGCTTTAGTTTTTCTGTTTTCATTCATTCTCCATTATCGAATTCGATTCATCGTATAGTTGATCAATATTTTCATTAAACCGGTCAAATTCATATCCGATTCGCGGATATGACATAAATTCTAATGCTGATACTTTTACTTTTCCTTCTTGGTTCTTAACAAACTCATATACCATAACATTCTTGGTATCATCAAGCATATCTTTATTCGTTAAACCCATTTTTTCATTCTTTTTATTTCTTTCTGCAATATTTTTCATTCTTGACAATAAAATTATATTATTTAATTTCCCTGCCATTGTGTCGCTGTGCGTCGATATAATCATTTTTTTCCCTAAATTACAAAAACGTATCAATGCCCTTGCAACGGTTCCCTGCAATAGTGGATGTACGCTGTTTTCTACTTCATCGTAATATACATAGCCTGTTTTCTAATTAGACATCAATATATTCGATAAAATTGATAATTCATGAATCATGGATGACGCATAATTCAGCGGGATTATATTTCCATTTTCTTTGAAAACAAACTGACCATTTTCATATTCCACTTTTCCGTTCAAAAGTTGTTCTTCTACAAATTGAATCAGATTGCTTTCCTCTAAGTCCAAATCGGCTTTTTTTGTGTATGTTTGTATAAAATTAAGATATTCCGAAACTGGAACCGGCAGTCCCACATTTGCACTTGTAGTTTCAGCAAACATATACCGATATAACATCTGCAATCCGGCTCTTGCCGCCGGAACAAACAATTGTTTTTCATCATCGTCTATTCCAATCATATCGATTAATACTCTGTGCGCCAGAATATTCTCAATATCATCAGATACCTCTAATTCTTCAAAGATTGTTATACGATCACTATTGGGGTCACCTTTTTCCAGGCTTACTTTATCCGAAATGGTAGCAATGTAAAAGAAATCTTCATAATCCTCAAACTTAATCTTAATATTTCCCAGTGGAATCGGACTTTTAAAGTTATTTATAATAAATTTATCTTTATTCTCTTTCAAGTATATATTTATTTTATTTTCAACATCCTTATACCATTCCTGACCAAATCTGATATATTTTATGTCTTCTCTTTCTGTCCGTTTTACATTTGTACATTCTGCCTTCCACTTCTTTATTAAGTCTACAACTCCATAAAGCAATTCCATCAATAATGTCTTTCCACTATTATTATCACCTACAAACAGTAGAAATTCATCCAGATATACAGAAGCACTGTCTATCTTGGCAAATTCCTTTACTTCAATCTTTGTCCTTCTTTCTTATATTTTCTAATCAAATAAAAATGGTTTCGAGCTATCACTATATTAAAACAATGATAGCATGAAACCATTCTCTTCTCAAGCGGAGAGTGCCGTTGATATTTTGTAATTATTCGTCGAATACTTTTGTTCCGTCTGAGTAGCAAACATTATTCTGCTGTCTTTTTCAATATCAAAAAAAAGATGCCAGCATACTCATAGCCATCGTTTTTCCAAATCTTCTTGGTCTGGTTATCAGCGTTACTTTTGTGGCTTCGTTCTTCAAAATATCCGTGATCAATCCTGATTTATCAATGTAGTAATAGCCTTTTTCCCGTATTTCTTCAAAATCCGATATTCCCACTGGTATCATCAGATTCTTCACACCGACACCTCTCCTTTCTTTGCAAATACACGCTCCTGTGTTATTCTGTAAATACTTCTATCATCTGGCGGTTTTTCACCCTACTCTTCCATCTCTTCTTCATAATACTTGATCAGTGCCTGTGTTCCGAGATCTCCGTAACCTTCTGCCTCAAGCATCTCATAATTAGCCAGTACCTGGCTTAATACATCCAGACTTATGTTGCTCATATTTGCCTCGGTCAGGGCAAGCTTCATATCTTTGATGAAATGCTTCATGAAGAATCCCGGTGCATAATCTCCTGCCAGGATCTTTGGTCCGAATGTGTCCAGCTGTTTACTTCCTGCTGCCCCGGTCGATACGGAGTTAAGTACCGTCTGCAGATCCAGCCCTTTCGCCTTTGCATAGGTCAGAGCCTCGCATACACCGGATAACGTTCCGGCGATCATGATCTGGTTCGCAAGCTTGGCATGCTGACCGCTTCCTGCTGCCCCCTGATAGTTAATATTCGTTCCCATTGCTTTGAATAACGGCATACATGCTTCGTAGTCTTCTCTGGAACCACCAACAAGGATGGATAAGGTTCCCGCCTTTGCCCCGGTATCTCCGCCTGTTACCGGTGCGTCCAGTACATGGAAGCCTCTCTTGGTTCCCTCTTCTGCGATTTTCTGATCCAGCATCGGGCTTGTGGTCGTCATGTCGATCAGGTATGCGCCTTCTTTTGCGCTGTCCAGGATATTTCCTTTGTCGAAGTATACTTCTTCTACGTCAACAGGGAATCCTACGATCGTGATGACTGCATCGCAGTCTTTTACGCAGTCTGCGATCGTCTCGTGGAAAATGGCTCCTTCTCCGATCACGTCTTCTACTTTGGATCTGGTTCTTGCATAAATGTGTAATTCGAATCCGACTTTCATGAGGTTGCGGACCATGGATTTGCCCATGATGCCAACGCCGATGAATCCTATTTTGTTCATATGATTGTTCCTCCGTGTGTTTGTTAATGTTTCATTACCTTGCACCTTTTTTTATAAAATGCGATGCCATACCGCAGCACTTCTTGAATCCCTTCATCCTTTAATTCTTCTTCATAATGACTGTTTTCGATCTGTGCAAGTGCTTTTTCACATGCCTTTTGCAGATTTCCATCTTCTGCATATTTAATCTCTATGATAATTCCCTTTTCCATATCTTCGGTTTCTATCATAATATCACTGTAGCCGTCTCCGCTTTCCCTGTTGGAACGGATTCCCCAGTTTTCTTTCAGACCTAATATGCCAAGTAAAATACCATGATAAAAATTTTCTTTCATTTGTTTCCGAACGAATGTATCCCTGATACTGATTGTTTTCTTCAGATATACATTCAGGCGTTCCTCAACAGCTTCTGCTTTTCCTTCTTCCAGTGCCCCGCAGAAATCCGAAAGACTTTTTCCATCTTTTTTAATGCTTTCCTTAAACCATGACATAATCTGTATTGTAAAGATATCTCTGATCTCTCTGTTTGGAATTGCAAGACGGAATATTTTTCCATCTGTTGTCCCCTTCTGTGTAAGATATCCAGTTGTAAACAATACACTCCACATATTTTCGATTGAAGAGTACATTTCTCTGTATGTCAGTTCCTGATGAAGTTCTTTTTCAATTTCTTCGCCGGCTACCAGTCGTTCTATTTCCCGCCGGACGGTTCCATTTTCCGCTTTTTTGATAAAGCGTCTTACAATTTCATTGCTGCTGGTATTCATCCAGTAGTTTTGTGGTATAGAGATCTGTCCATTCCGTAAAGATTCCAGATGATTCAGCACGTCCCACGGACAATATACTTCTGTGTTACCGAAGCGGTATCCATCATACCATTCCTTGATTTCCCAGTAGTTCTCCTGACAGTCATAATACGCTAACATTTCTCGTACTTCTATATCTGTGAATCCGAAGAATTCTTCAAAGTTTACATCCGTGCTCGAACATACTCTCAGATTATTCAGACCCGTAAAGATACTCTCTCTGGATATTCTCATGCATCCTGTAAGTACAGCGAACTCCAGACTGTCATTTGATTTTAATGCCTGTCCGAAGAAACCTCTGATAAGTTCCGTCATCTCATCATAATATCCCTGTTCAAATGCCTTTGCCAGCGGGACATCATATTCATCAATGAGTATGATCGTTTTCTTACCAAAATGCTTTTGCAACAGTCCAGATAAAGTCTTCAGGCTGTTTACCAGAACCGCTTCTGTCATATCTTCTCTTAAAAGTCTCCGATACGCCTCTTTATCTATATCTGTTAGCTGCTCACTTTCCAGAAGATATTGATGTTTTCTCGCCACTTCATTGACACTGAACACGATCAATTCTCTGGCTTTTGTGTATTCCAGCGCAGACACTTCTTTCATCGACAGAAATATGACCGGATATTTTCTCATGTATTTGTTACAGATTTCTTCTTCATCTGCAATCTTCAGTCCCTCAAATATTTCCTGTCTGCTTCCTGAATCTTTTTTTAAACATTCTTTCGGAACGTCTATGGAAAAGAAACTTTTCAGCATACTCATATTCAAAGATTTTCCAAAACGTCTCGGTCTGGTAAAAAGCGTCACTTCTGCCCCGCTCATAATCAGATCTTTGATCATTTCTGTTTTATCTACATAGTAATAATCATTTTCCCGAATTTTTTCAAAATTATCAATTCCGATTGGAAGTTTCTTTTTCATGGACACCTCCAGTTTTTATACTATCCAGCCGCTTTATACGATCTGCTGCTTTTTGTGTTGCCTGACCGTCTACTCTTCTACCTTCTCCACAACTTCGCCCTGCTTCTTATAGATGCTGTTGCCCGGTACGAATCCTCTGACGCTTGACAGCGGATAGATATTGCTGTGGCTTCCGATCACGGTTCCCGGATTCAGGACGCTTCCGCATCCAACCTCCACTTCGTCCCCAAGCATAGCACCGAATTTCTTCAGTCCCGTCTCAATCTTTTCATCTCCGGCTTTTACTACGACCAGTTTCTTGTCGGATTTTACATTGGATGTAATAGATCCGGCTCCCATGTGGGATTTATAGCCGAGGATAGAATCTCCAACATAATTATAGTGTGGAACCTGTACTTTATTGAACAGGATAACATTCTTTAATTCTGTAGAGTTACCTACCACTGCACCTTCACCTACGATTGCATTTCCGCGGATGAATGCACACTGACGTACTTCCGCGTTCTTTCCGATGATCGCAGGTCCATGAATGTATGCTGTCTGGAAGACGGTTGCGGATTTGGCGATCCACACATCTTCACCTACCTGATCGTATTCATCTGCCGGAAGTGTCTTTCCAAGTTCTTTGATGAAGTCACTGATTTTTGGAAGGACTTCCCATGGGTAAGTGACACCTTCGAAGATATCCTTTGCGATGGTTTCGTCCATGTGTTTGTAGAGGTTTTTGATGGTTAATTGTTCTAACATATTGGTTCTCCTTTTCTATATTTCTGTTCTATTACTGCTTTTTTCTGGTAATTGCACTTATCCGATGCATTTTACAAGGTTTTATCCGGCTTCTATTTCTTGCTTCGAGTCGTTTTTCTCGCCGGCTTCTTATAAAACTGCGCCGCCTTATCATAACACGCCCGCATCTGATACTGATTATTCAGTCCCTTCACCGCCAGCGTCCTTCTTGATACGAAGTCATCTAACTTCTTCATATATTCATCGGAAGTGATATCTCCTTCCGCTACATAGGTCAGCCCTTTTTCCCAGCTTGCCGTAAGCTCCGGGTTCAGGAGCGGCCGGATGGAATGGTCTACGACATCGTAGATCATCTCGCCCAGCATGGTCGGTGTTACGATTTGTGTCTTCTTATTCAGTGCCAGATATTTATTATTAAATAATTTCTTCAGGATCTCTCCTCTGGTCGCACTGGTTCCGATCCCGCTTCCTTTGATCTGGGCACGAAGTTCCTCGTCTTCGATCAGCTGTCCCGCATTTTCCATTGCAAGGATCAGGGAACCGGAATTGTAACGCTTCGGCGGTGAGGTCTTGCCTTCTTTGATGTCCAAAGACTGCACCGGAAGTGTCATGCCTTTTTTCAAGCTCTGGATCTTGGCGAAAAAGGCTGCATCTGTATCTTTATCCTCAGTGTTATCCTGATTGCTGTCTCCACTGTTATCCTCTGCTGTATTTCCCACGGATGCACTTCCGCCGGCATTCGCTGCATTTCCGTCGCTTTTCTTTCCCGGCACACCGACTACTTTCAGATATCCTTCTTCTGCCAGCACTTTAAAGCTCGAGAAAAATGACTCTTCTTTCATCTTCGTCACAATCGCCACTTTCTGATACACGGCCGGCGGATAAAAGATGCTTAAGAAACGTCTCACAATCACATCATACACCCTCTGTGACAGATTCGGAAGTCCTTTTAATCCTCCTATCCCCTGTCCAGTCGGAATAATCGCATAGTGATCTGTGATCTGTTTGTCATTGACGTATCTGGTCTTCTCCAGGCCTTTGTGGCTTCCGAATCCCACGATATCCTGAAGGTACGACTTTGCCGGTTCGTACTGCATCAGACCGTTCAGATTCTTGTGGATTTCTTTTGCAACTGCCGTTGACAGAACTCTGGCATCGGTTCTCGGATAGGTTACAAGTTTCTTTTCATACAATTCCTGAATAATGCGGAGGGTCTCATCCGGACTGATCTTGAAGCGTTTGGAACATTCATTCTGGATCTCCGCCAGGTTGAATAACAGCGGCGGGTTCTTCTTTTCTTTTTTCTTTTCGATTGATACAATCTGGCAGGTCAGCGGATGATTTTCAGCTGATTGATCTGTGCCCGTCTGTCCTGTGCCTGCCGGATCATTGCTCAGATACCGGATCAGTTCTTCTGCCTTTTCTTTTTCTTTAAATCCATTTTCCTTATAGAGATCAAAAGATTCGAACCACTTTGAACCTTTGACCGCTCTCCATTCTCCCTCGAACGTCGAACCTTTCTCTCCAATCGTACTTAACACTCTGTAGAACGGCGTCTCTACAAATTCCCGGATCTCCCGTTCTCTTCGCACGACCATGCCAAGGACGCAGGTCATCACACGTCCGACCGATACGACAGAATATTTCGTATTCAGATAATTGGATATACTGTTGCCGTATTTTAAAGTCAGAAGTCTGGAAAAATTAATTCCCATCAGATAGTCTTCTTTCGCTCTTAAGTATGCGGATGCTGCCAGATTGTCGTATTCTTTTAAATCTTTTGCTTCTTTTATTCCACGCAGGATCTCTTCTTCTGTCTGCGAATCGATCCACACACGTCTCCGGTTCTTTTCCTTCACACCTGCCTGCTGTTCTACCAGACGGTAAATGTATTCTCCCTCGCGCCCCGAGTCGGTACAGACATAAATGGTATCTACATCTTCACGGTTTAAAAGTCCCGACACGATCCTAAACTGCTTCGCCACCGCAGGAATGACTTCGTATTTGAACTCCTGTGGGATAAAAGGCAGAGTCTCGAGACTCCACCTTTTTAATGCCGGATCATATTCTTCGGGATAACTCATCGTGACCAGATGTCCGACACACCAGGTTACGATCGTCTCCTCCGATTCCAGATATCCGTCTTTTCGTTTTGTATTGATATGCAATGCCTTGGCAAACTCCTGCGCAACGCTGGGTTTCTCGGCAATGTATAGTGATTTTCCCATGAAATTATGTTACTCCTTTTGTATATGCGAGCGGCAGCTCCTTACGAGTGCATGGCAATTCATAATTTTTCTCGATGTCTCTGGTATATTTACCTATGCAGCATGCGCAACATCTTCCTGACCAGATTCGTTGCGAGTCCGCCCGATCTCTTTTGAGCCTTTGCATCCTCTTTCTTCTGTGCTTCTTCCGCTGCTTTTATGGCCTCTTCCATAAAGACTGCCTGTGAATCAATCATTTTAGCAGAAGTTTCTTCTTTTATCTTACGTTTTGTATAAGTGCCGTCCTTCTGCATCACCCTGGCTTTGACATTATCGCTTAACATGACTTTCAGATCATGATTGATCTGCCGTCTGATCTGTTCGTCTAATACCGGGCATGCAACTTCCACTCGTTTTTCTGTATTTCTTGTCATCATGTCAGCGGAGCCGATATAGATCTTCTGATCTTTTCCGGTTCCAAAGCTGAAGATACGTGGGTGCTCCAGATAGCGGCCAACCACGCTCATCACTCTGACATTTTCTGTATATTCTGGTACTCCCGGTAGTATACAGCAGATTCCGCGAACAATCAAGTCTACCCTGACTCCTGCACATGATGCCTCAGATACTTTCCGTATGAAATCTACATCCGTTACGGAATTCATTTTCATCACAATGCGCCCGTCTTTCCCCTTCCGAATCTCTTCGTCCATCATCTGCAGGATACTGCTTTTTAAGCTGACCGGTGATACGATCAGATATTGATAACTGCCCTGAAGATTCCCGATGGACATATTTTTGAAAAATTCTGCCGCATCCTGTCCGATCCGCGGATCAGCGGTCATCAATGACAGATCGGTGTACATGGCAGCTGTCTTCTCATTATAGTTGCCGGTTCCTACCTGGGTAATGTACTGGATCTCATTCCGGTTCCTGTATGTAATCAGGCAGATCTTGGAATGTACCTTATATCCGTCAAATCCATAGATAACACGACAGCCCGCCTCTTCCAGTCGTTCCGACCAGTCGATGTTGTTCTGTTCATCGAATCTAGCACGCAATTCGATCAATACCGTGACTTCTTTGCCATTTTCCGCAGCCGCACACAGATATTCCACCAACCTCGCCTTCTTCGCCAGACGGTAGATTGTGATCTTGATCGTCATGACATTCGGGTCGGCAGATGCATCTTTGATCAGCTTCAGGAATGGATCCATGCTTTCGTATGGATAGAATAACAGGATATCCTGTTTCTTCACCTGCTTTAACATACTTCCTTCCTGTACGTGTGCAGATTTCTGCGGGGAAAATGGTTCATAGACCAGTGACCGTTTCATGGATTCCGGAAGATTTCCTGCGATGGAGAACATGTAATCCAGTTTCATCGGCATTTTTGTCCGGAATATCTGTGCCGGTGTGATCTTAAATTTTTCACAAAAATATTCCTGCATCTTAGGTGATAATTTCTCTGCTGTCTCTAATCTTACGACTGCCATCCGGCGGCGTTTATGTAACGTGTTCTGCATGAGTTTACGGAAATCATCGGTCACTTCCAGCGCCTCGTCGTCCGGAGACACATCTGCATTTCTTGTCACGCAAATATAGTTCGGATCGGATACTTCGTACTGGTCAAATACCAGATGCAGGTATTCCATGATTACCTTTTCCATGCGGATATAGCGGATGTCATGTCCCGGAAGCATCAGGATGTCGGATACATACGTCGGCACCGGTACGATGCCGAGCATTTGTTCTTTTTTGTTCAGACTTGCTGTTACATAAATCTCTTTGTTCAGCAGATGTGGAAATGGATGACTGCTGTCAACAATCTGCGGCGACAGTACCGGAAGGATCTGCTCTTTGAAATATTTCTTCACATACTTTTTCTCATCCGCTTCCAGTTCTTTAAAATCCAGTCCGCAGACTCCGTATGGAGACAATTCTTTCTTGATCTCTGTATAGGTCTTATCCCGTTCTTTGTATAGCGGCGCAACCGCTTCATAGATCGCATCCAGCTGCTCCTGCGGTGTCATTCCAGAACGACTGTCCCTGTGTTTTTCATCTGTCTGCACCATATCATAGAGGCTTCCGACACGGATCATAAAGAATTCATCCAGATTACTCGTGAAAATGGCTACAAATTTCATACGTTCCAGTAATGGCACACTCTTATCTCTTGCTTCTTCCAATACCCGCTGGTCAAATCTCAGCCAGGAAAGTTCTCTGTTTTGTGTGTAGTTTAATAGTTCTCTGTCCATAGGGTCTGCCTCCGTTTCTGATGTTGGGGTTGTTTTTTATGTTATATTTTGAAATAGTATATTCCTCTTATTTTTTCGCACTATTTCGTGTTCTCGTAACTGATTTCTCCTTTGCTCTTTTTTACAGGAGGATCTTTCCGTCTCTCACTCGAAATCTCTCCTGCTTATTATATCAATCTGGTATAAAAGCATAGATTTCCGAAATGCTGTAAGACTTAAGATAGTGATATCACCGTAGACTTTTTTGAAAATATGCTTTGGATTATTTTAACATGGAAGTATATATGAATGCAATTGTTATTTAACACATTACAGCATGCGATAACGTAAGAAAGAAAAGCAAGAAAGTCCGGTTGCGTGCATATGAGATCATGGTTAGTATTTTTATACTTTAGAAATACTCCATAATCGAATCAGCACGCAACCGGACTTTCTTACTTTTCTTCCGGCCGGATATCAGCCGCTTCATGGATTAAATAGCAATTACTTTTATTTCGCCTGGATATATCCCTTAGCAGTAAGTGCCTCAGCGCAAAGCACAGCTCCGCCTGCTGCACCGCGGACAGTATTGTGTGACAGTCCGATGAACTTGTAATCATACATACTGTCTTCTCTCAGACGTCCGATAGATACTCCCATACCATTCTCGTAGTTAACGTCTGCTTTTACCTGCGGTCTGTCGTCTTCTGACAGATACTGGATGAACTGCTTTGGAGCGCTTGGAAGTTCTGCTTCCTGTGGGAATCCCTTGAAGCTTTCCAGTTTCTCGATCAGCTGTTCTTTGGTTGGCTTCTTCTCGAAGTTGATGAATACAGCTGCTGTATGTCCATTCAGTACAGGAACTCTTAAGCACTGGCATGTGATCTTTGGCTCTTCTGCAAGCTTGATTTCTCCGTTTTCCAGTGTTCCGAGTACACGCAGAGGTTCTTTTTCACTCTTTTCTTCTTCTCCACCAATGTATGGAATGATGTTCTCGATCATTTCCGGCCAGTCTTTGAATGTCTTACCTGCTCCGGAGATTGCCTGATATGTTGTAACAACAACTTCTTTTGGTCCGAATTCTTTCCATGCTGCAAGTGCAGGTGTGTAGCTCTGGATTGAGCAGTTTGGTTTTACTGCGATGAATCCGCGTGTTGTTCCGAGACGCTCTTTCTGAGTCTTGATCAGGTCGAAGTGCGCTGCGTTGATCTCAGGTACTACCATCGGTACATCTTTTGTCCAGCGGTGTGCGCTGTTGTTTGATACAACCGGTGTCTCTGTCTTTGCATATGCTTCTTCGATTGCTTTGATCTCGTCTTTTGTCATATCTACGGCACTGAATACAAAATCTACGGTAGAAGCCACTTCTTCTACTTCATTTACATTCTTTACGATCAGTTTCTTAACGCCTTCCGGCATTGGTGTATCCATTTTCCAGCGTCCGCCTACTGCTTCTTCGTATGTCTTTCCTGCTGAACGTGGGCTTGCTGCTACTGTTACAACCTCGAACCAAGGGTGATTTTCAAGCAATGAGATAAAACGCTGTCCAACCATTCCTGTTGCTCCTAAAATACCTACTCTTAATTTCTTCTCCATCTTTTTTCTCTCCCTTTCTTTAGTCATTTCTTAATATAGTCTCTGTATTATTTTCACCTGAATATCGTATTCAGATTTTATGGCAACTCTATCTCTTAATATTCCGCCATATATTTCTGATAAGCTGCAATTGACTTCGCCATCGCATCTTTTCCAGGTGCTCCAATCGTGATACGCTTGTTCACGCAAGTCTCAAGATCAATTGCTTCATAAATGTCTTCTTCAAATACCGGTGAAATCTTCTTATATTCTTCCAGTGGAAGTGCATCCAGTGGAATCTTCTTCTCGATACAGGTCAGCACCAGTTTTCCTACGATACCGTGTGCATCTCTGAATGGTACGCCGTGATTTACCAGATAATCTGCAGCATCTGTTGCGTTGGTGAATCCGTGTTTTGCACTTTCTTCCATGCGGTCTTTGTTGAACTGCATGGTCTTTAACATGCCGGCAAATAATGTGATGCATCCTTTTGCGGTATCCATGGCATCGAATGCCCATTCTTTGTCTTCCTGCATATCTTTGTTGTATGCAAGCGGGATTCCTTTCATCGTGGTAAGGAGTGCATTGAGCGCACCATATACACGTCCTGTCTTACCTCTTACGAGCTCTGCGATATCCGGATTCTTCTTCTGCGGCATGATACTGCTTCCGGTGCTGTATGCGTCATCGATCTCCACGAACTGGTATTCATTCGAATTCCAGATGATGACTTCCTCACAGAATCTGCTCAGATGCATCATGATGATGCTGAGTGCAGATAACAGTTCTAATAAGTAATCTCTGTCGGATACCCCGTCCATACTGTTCAGTGTCGGTCCGTCGAATCCAAGTAATTCGGCTGTGTAGTCACGGTCCAGCGGATAGGTCGTCCCCGCAAGTGCTCCGGAACCGAGCGGACAGGTATTCATACGCTTTGCGATGTCTTTCAGTCTCTCGTGGTCTCTGCGGAACATTTCAAAATACGCTCCCATGTGGTGTGCCAGTGTGATCGGCTGCGCTTTCTGAAGGTGTGTGAATCCAGGCATGTATGTCTCGACATTTTCCTCCATCACGTGAAGGATCACTTCCAGAAGTTCTTTTACCTGGGCGTCGATCTCGTGGATCTCGTCTCTGGTGAAAAGCTTCATATCTAATGCTACCTGGTCATTTCTGCTTCGTCCGGTGTGAAGTTTCTTTCCCGGATCGCCGATGCGGTCGATCAGTGTTGCTTCCACAAAGCTGTGGATGTCTTCATATTTATCTGATATCTCTAATTTCCCGGATTCTACATCTTCCAGGATGCCATTCAGTCCGTCTGTGATCTGTTCTTTTTCTTCTTCCGTTAAGATTCCCTGCTTTGCAAGCATTGCTACATGTGCAAGACTGCCTTTGATATCCTGCTTATAGAATCTTTTGTCAAATGTAATGGAAGCGTTGAAATTATATACTAACTGGTCTGTTTCCTTTGTGAAACGGCCTCCCCATAACTGTGCCATATGGATTTCTTCCTTTCATTTTTAAGTTTACTGTTTTCGATTTTAACACATTTCCGCGCAAAAGCAAATATTATTACAGGAATTTACATATTTATTCACTATTTTCCGCCCGCATTTCCTGTTCGCGCTGGCTTTTCGAGAACTCACATCCGCAGTAATCCTGCCGGTATAAGCCATATTGCGCAGACAATTCCACGGATCTCTTATATCCATTTTTCTTTTTAAAATCTGATGTCAGATATGCCACGCCATACTCTTCTGCAAGTTTCAATCCAATCTCATTCAATTTAGCCGCATTCTTAAGCGGACTGATGCTGAGGGTCGTCGTGAAGTAATCATATCCGCTTTTTTTTGCAACTTCTGCTGCTTCCCGTAAGCGCAGTTCGTAGCATTTAAAACACCGCACGCCGCCTTCTTTCACCTCTTCCAGTCCTTTTGCCATCTCATAGAATTTCTCTTTATCATAATTCCCGGCAATGAACTGTACCGGATATGTCGTGCGCATTTCCCCGATCAGTGTCTGCTGTTCGATAATGCGCTTACTGTATTCGCTTTCCGGATAAATGTTCGGATTATAATATAGTACCGTAATCTTGAAGTAATTGCTCAGATATTCCAGCACGTAACTGCTGCACGGGGCACAGCAGCTGTGAAGGAGAAGCGTCGGTACTTTCTCTTCTTTTTGCAGATTTGCAATTAGTTTGTCCAGTTCTTTCTGGTAATTTATCTTAGTTAACATGTAACATTTCCTCTCTCTTGATACAGAAAACCTGCCACTGGCAGCTTCTTACGAATGCCTGGCAATCTATAAAGCCTGTCACTGGCAGCCTTTTCAAATGCATGCCAATTAATAAAAATGTCATGCAGCTTTAAATATTCAACAATACCCTGCACTTTTTCCTATTGCATACGATTGCGTATTTCAATACTTTCTGAATATCATCTTCTTCAAATATTTCTTCATAATGCTTCTCGTCGATCTGCTTTAGCGCCTTTATTCCAGCTGCTTCCATCTCTTCTGTTTCCGAATACTTTACTTCGATAATAATTCCTGTGTCGCAATCGTCAATCCAGATCATGATATTACAAGATTGTAATAGTCTCCGTCCGGCTCCCCTCTTTGCGTCAGATATCCGGTCATGAAAAGCGTACTCCATATATTTTCTACCGAGCTGTACAAATCCTTGTACGTCATCTCCTGACTGATTTTCTTTTGTACCGAACCGCCATTCACTAATTGTCCTAATTCTGCCTTCGTCAATTCTTTTCCTGTATATCTGCCTTCGACAAAATGTCTTATCACGTCATTACTGCTTGTATTGATCCAGTAATTCTGTGGACCCGCTTTGGGATCATCCAGATGGTCTTCACAGTAATTGATCACATCCCATGGACAATACACATCAACATTTCCAAAACGGTACCCGTCATACCATTCTTTTACCGTCTCGTGGTGATCTTCCAGCTGATAATACTCCAGCATTTCTTTTACTTCCTTATCCGTAAATCCAAAGCTTTCATCAAACGACACCTTTGTGATCGGATAGATTTTAAAATTATTAAGTCCTGTAAATATACTTTCTTTTGCTACCCACAGACATCCCGTAAGCACTGCAAATTTAAGGCTGTCATTCGTTTTTAATGCATTTTCAAAAAGATTGCGTATCAGGATCACCATCTCGTCATAATATCCCTGTTCGTTCGCCTTCGCAAGTGGTACATCATATTCATCAATCAGGACAATCACTTTTTCCTGATAATGTTTTTCCAGAAGTTCCGTCATCTCCCGGATGCTGTAAGCAATGACTTCTTCCGTCATCTCTGGCTGTAGCAATTCATGAAAAAGTATTTTTTCATTATGATCTAACCGCGTACTTTCTTCCAGAAATCTGAGCCTTCTTGCTTCTTCACTGATTGCTTTTCCAAGCAGCCGGCATGCTCCCTGATAAGAGCCTGCGCTGATTCCTTTCAGACTGATCGTTACAACCGGAAATTTTCCCATATATGTGTCACATAATTTTTTATTATCTGCGATATATAACCCGTCAAATAATGTTTTATCCATTCCTATCTCAAAGAAATGTCTGAGCATGCTCATGTTCAATGATTTGCCAAAACGTCTTGGCCGCGTAAATAAATTGGCCTCTCCCCATTTATCAAGTAACTGCTCTATTAATTTTGTTTTATCTACATAGTAAAAATCATCTCTTCGGATTTTTTCAAAATTATCTATGCCTATCGGCAGTTTCTTCTTTTTTGCCATAAATCATCCATTCCTTTCTGGCATTCTCATATCTGCATTTTATCACACCCCCCACATTTATTCACCTATTTTCTATCCGCGGCATATCTTACTTATATATATTATCTTTATCATAATGATTAATCATTTTCTCTTAGGGGAGGTTTTCTATGGAACCGGTTCGGGAACAGATTTTGAATCTGCAGCACGTTTCTTATACTTATCATACTCTGGAGGGAGAAACCCTCACTTTGTCTGACATCTCATTTGCTCTGAACCAAGGAGAATTTGCCGCCATCGTGGGGCCTTCCGGATGTGGCAAATCGACACTGCTTTCTCTGATCTGCGGACTGCTGCCGTACAGTGAAGGGCAGATCAAGATCAATGGAAAACACTTGAAGGAAAGTACGACCAATGTGGGCTATATGCTGCAACACGATGAACTGTTCGAATGGCGCACGATCTATAACAATGTAATTCTCGGACTGGAGGTCCAGCACTCACTGACTGCGCGCACGAGGAAACGGGCGCATGAACTTCTGGAGATTTATGGACTTGGCGATTTTGAAAATTCCAGACCTTCGGAACTGTCCGGCGGGATGCGTCAGCGGGCTGCCCTGATCCGTACGCTCGTCCTGGAGCCGGAATTATTGCTTCTGGATGAACCATTTTCCGCTCTGGATTATCAGACGAGACTTCAGGTTGGTGATGATATCGGGCAGATTATCCGGAACGAAGGAAAATCGGCGCTTCTGGTCACCCATGATCTGTCGGAAGCCATTTCGCTTGCCGACCGTGTCATTGTGCTTTCCAGCCGTCCGGCAACAATCCGGCAGACGATACCGCTTATATTCCATCTTGAACACGACACCCCGCTGAACCGGCGTAGTGCACCGGAATTCAAGAATTATTTTAATCTGATATGGAAGGAGTTGAATCAGGATGAAAAAGACAGCAAAGACCAGCTTCCGGTTTGACTCTTCTAAGGCACAGCGGACCTTTTTGTCAAAATACCGGCTGCATAAAAGAATCGTCACCACCGCCCGCATTCTTCTTCTGGTCATCTTCCTGTCCGTCTGGGAACTGACTGCCTCACACCAGATCATCGATTCTTTTATCTTCAGCAGTCCTTCTAAAATTGCCCAGTGTTTCCTCGACATGGTGGCAGACCGCAGCATCTTCCTGCATCTTGGCATCACCTTATATGAAACGATTGTAAGTTTTCTTCTGGTTATTGTCTTCAGTATCCTGACTGCGGTCCTTCTGTGGTTCAGCAAGAAACTTTCGGAAATTCTGGAGCCGTATCTGGTTGTCTTAAACAGCCTTCCAAAATCAGCACTGGCCCCGCTTCTCATCGTGTGGCTCGGTGCCACACGTACCACGATCATCGTTGCCGGTATGTCAGTGGCAATCTTCGGAAGCATCCTGAATCTGTATACCAGTTTTATGTCTACGGATCCGGGAAAGATGACGCTGATCTATACGCTTGGCGGAAAACGCAGGCAGGTACTGACCAAAGTCGTGCTTCCCAGTTCGATTCCAGCGATCATCAGTAATATGAAGGTAAATATCGGGTTGTGTCTGGTCGGGGTGATTATCGGGGAATTTCTGGCTGCGAAAGAAGGTCTGGGGTATTTGATTATTTACTCCAGTCAGGTTTTCAAAATGGATTGGCTTCTCATGAGCATCTGTCTCCTCTGCCTGTTTGCCATGTGTCTGTATGCCGCCATCAACCTTCTGGAATCCTGGTATCTGAAAAAAAGATAAGAGATGGACATTTCTGTTCATCTCTATTTTTAACAACCACACTTATAAATACATACTACGCAAATCTTGATAAATCTATTTCCAATTCACCATTATATATAGCAACCGGTATCCTCTGTGTAAAATCATATTCAAACATCTTATCATTTTCAAAATCAAATACTGTGACCTTCTGTAACGGCTTATCAATCACCCAATATTCACGTACGCCAGCAGTTCGATATTTAAATTTTTTTACAACATAGTCCATTCTCTCACTACTCGGAGATACAATTTCAATAATCCAGTCAGGTGCTCCATGACACCCTTTTTCATCAATTTTGGAAGGATTACAAATCACTGACAAATCCGGTTCAACATAGTTTCTGTCATCATCATTCAAAAACACAGCAAACGGTGCTATTGCCACCTGATAAGAACCTTTATTGCCTGATATGAAATCATGTATACTATAATGTAAATCTCCAAGCATAAATATCATCAATCGTATAACCATAATTTTCTTTTAGTAATGGCATATTCAAGACCTCTCTTTCTGCCTTATATTTTATTTATCCTGTTTTCAATCTGTTCAAGTGTATACTTCGCCGTATTATACTGATCTTCTGCTTGTGCTTTAGATGCAATATAAAAATCATCATAATCCGATTTTTCTCTCAGTTGCTTAAGAGTGCTCAGTTTCCGACCTAATTCTCTTGGGAAAATTCCCGTAGCAACATATTCTTTATTGAAATATGCCATCACATCCTTATGTCTCTTAAAATCAACTGTGCCCAATGCTAACACAGCCTTTATACAGTAGAATGCAGCATAATAAGATCTGTTTATCGAATCTTTGTAAAACCCGTCACTCAAACATCTTTCTGCAACCCGCAAACTATCTTTCGCTTCTTGAATCCTATATTTGCTTAAATCACTCTGTCTCTCGTCCACTTACAACACAACCCCTTCATCTCTCACATTGTTATAAAATGGTAATGCTCCTAACCAATACTCAAACTGATCCTTATTTTTAACAACCACACTTATATCAATTCCATAGTCCATTTGAAAATCAAATGCTAAATCAAATAAAATTGTCTCTGCTTTTTCTATTTCTTCATCTGTAAGAGTTGTCAGAATCATAATATCTACGTCTGAATATTCGTTATAATCCCCCCGGGCATATGATCCGTACAAGATTACTTTATCTAATTTATTTCCGAGTATTTTCTTTACCTGTTGAGAAAACTTCAAAATAATATCATGTGTACTATCCGGCATACTCTTCACCATCCTTTTTCAATATATTGTATTACTTATTATATACTTATTATAGCTATATTATATCAAAGCTATATAGTACTTGCACCACCTTTTTCCAAAATGATATGTCCTATATAAATACATATTGCATCAGGATGTCCCTTCACCTCTTCAAAATGGATTGGCTTCTCATGAGCATCTGTCTCCTCTGCCTGTTCGCCATATGTCTGTATGCCGCCATCAACCTTCTGGAATCCTGGTATCTGAAAAAACAATAAGAGATGGACATTTTCGTTCATCTCTTATCTTTTTTCCATTTTTTTCATGCATGATTTTTTTAATAAAGTTTATTCTTCTCGTTCCTGATTCGCTTTCTGATCATCTTCCTGTCCCTGTTCCAGTTTTTTCTCTTTGATCTGCCGGATAGCTTCTTTTACAGCCGCCTCTTCCTCTTCTCTTGCAATTCTTTGTGCCATGCGTACGGTTCCAAGCAGGTTTGTGATCAGGATAACCGCCAGCGGAATCAGAATGATCGGGATGAATACCAGTGGGTTGGCAACAAGTCTTGACACTTTTCCGATGATTTTGGATGATACCACTACCTTTCCGATCAGATACTGCTCTTCCACTCCATAGGAATCTACAACATTGTTATGATCTCCCTTTGTGATAAATATCCGTTTTCCATCTTGTTCCTGGATTTCTACCACACGATGTGTATTCACCGCTCCGTCAAGCAGCGGGTCCTGTGAATAAAAGGAAATGACGTCGTTTTCTTTTATTTCCTGCGGATCGGTTTTCTTTACAATAATCATGGTGTCTACATCATATGTCGGCTTCATGCTGCCGGTCGTAACACGTAGTGCCGTGTAGCCGAATACCGTAGGTGCATCCCCGGATTTAGTAAATATCACTGTACACAGGACAAAAACTGCAGCCGCTATAATCAGTACCGACAGAAGATTGATGATTCCATAAATAATTCTTTTTAGTTTCATTATTTATCTTCCCCGTCTTCTTTTGTATTCTTGCGTTCCTGACGTTCTTTTAATGCCTGGACAATATAACGGGACAGGCTGTTGGCTTCTGCTTTTGCCTCTGCCTTTTCTTTTGCTTTTTGGGCAGTCTCGACTTCTGTTTTTGCCGTTCTTCTGATTGCTTCGATCTGCTGTTCATTTTCTTTCTCGATTGCTGCGATCCTAACGGAGGCTTCATTCTGCACCGCTGCGATTCTGTCTGCCGCCTCTTTCTGTGCAATTGCCGCTTTTTCTGCAGATTCATGCTGCGCTGTCACGACTGCTTCTTTTGCTTTTGTCTGTGCTGCTGCAACTGCTTCTTCTGCCTCGTGCTGTGCTGCCGCAATCTTCTCTTCTGCTGCTGCCTGCACTGCCGCAATCTTCTCTTCCGCTGCCTGCTGCACTGCCTTACTCTCTTCTTTTGCCTTCACCTGCGCTGCCGCGATCTCTTTCGCTGCTTTTGCTTCTGCCGCCGCTACAGTCTCCTGTATTTCACGCTCCATCATGTCAACTGCAGCTCTGGCATCTGCTTCTGCTTTCTTCACAGCATCCTCCGCTTCTGTTCTTGCCTTCTTTTCTTCCTGCAGACGCTTCTCATAAGACTCCCGTTCTTCTGTCATCTGGTTTTCCAGTGCTTCCCGTTCTTCTTCTAACTGCTTTCTGGTCTGCTCAAGGAATTCCATCTGCTGATTCAGTGCATCCATCTGCCATTCCAGATCTGACACGGAGTTCTCCAGTTCTTCACATCTTGCCGTCTCTTCTCTTAACTTTTCTTCCGCATCCAGCTGTGCCTGTGTCACCTCTTCCACAAATACCTTGCGTACTTCCACATCCGGAATATTGCAGTCTTCTACGATTTCTTCTTTAATCTCTTTTACGAATTTCGGCTTGACCGGCTCCAGCTTCTTTGTTTCAATCTCACTCATTTTGCGGGGATCGGACACCAGCAGACTCTTGAATACCGTATAGTTCGTGATCATGTTGATATACATCTGTAACAGGTATTCTTCGTCGAACTGTAAGGTGGAATCCTGTTCTTCGATCGTATAGCCGACTTCGTCATAGCCTTCGATAAACTGCCACAATTTATAACAGGTTCGGTAATCCGGGTCTTTCATCATCAGGTTCGTTCTCTGGATCGGGCTTCGTACCTTCGCACAGCCGTTCATGATGTCACAGAATGAACTCGCACGCAATGTTCTGGACATTCTGCGCACACGGTCGATCCGTTTGAACAGATCCATGTTGTCGTTATCATTTTCCACCAGACTCTGACGGTTCTTGATCGTCATCTCGACCTTGTAAGAGATCTCTTCATACGCATCATCGACCTTACTTTCCATGCTCATTACATTGCAGGTCTCGTCGCCTGTCGACCAGAAGATTACATCCGTTCTCTTATCTACGAATGCGAACAGACGCTGGATCAGATGATAGACAAATCTGTTCTCATACAGATCATAACTTTCTTCTGTCGTTACATTCAGGATCTTGGTCGGCATGATCTCTCCGGCATCATTCATCGTCACAAACTGTGTATTCTGACTCAGATGTCTTACACTGTCTGCCGTGATCTTCTTCGCCAGTGCGACCGGCACTACTTCCTCGGATGTCGTGATAAATCTTCTCGGCTTATCCACAATGTTGAAGATGGCTTCGATTCCCTCTTCCACTTCTGTAAGCCAGCGTTCATCGACTACTTTGTGCAATATCCGGTTTTTCTGCTCCAGGGTATTGTCCCCTGCCTGTATCATCTCGAACAGGTATTGGAAATACCTGTCTTCTTCCAGTGCATACCCTACGCCTTCTGTATATTTCGAATATAATTCATTAATTGTATCCGCCATCTTCACTCGTTTCCTTTTTCTAAATTTTATCTGTATATTGTCAGATTCTTCCGTTCCGCGATTGCAACGAATGCCATACAGGGTTCTCCCCGCATGGCATACATTTTAATACAGGTTCTGAATACGTCTCAGGTACGCTTTGCTGTCCTGCATTCCCTCTGTTCCAAATGTCTTCTCAATGTAATTGATCAGACCTGTGATCTCATCTCTTACAAAGCTGACATTCATACTTTCAAATTTCTTCAGCACCTTACGTGCGATAATATAATCCATTCCGCCAAGCTCCGTGCCGCCGCATGCGACATAGACCGGGATAAAATCATATAACTGTTTCATAATACGGTTACCAAATGAAAGCTTGAATCTTGTGATCAGATAATTATCAAGTTTCTGCATTTTCTCCATCAGCTCATCGCTGATCGGGTGTTCCACTTTGGCTTTCTGGAACAGATATTCCAGATGCTCTGCCGTAATATCACAATGCGGCTGCGGTTCACATTCGAATGCTTCCGCTCTTTCATTCAGCTCGATCGGCATCGCACGGTCATATACCTTATCTGTGATCGTAAATGTGGAATCGTCATTATTGGCGGTTCCGATGAACCAGGTAGAATCTGCCACATGGATCTTACCGTCTTCCATCTTCACCGGATCACCTTCCCATGCTGTCGGAACCAGATCAAGCACCCACTCGTCCTTGCTCGGCATTTCCAACACGGATAACATTTCCGCAAAATAATACTCGATACGGGCAAGGTTCATCTCGTCCAGTACGATCAGTGTCGGATCTTTTCTGTAATTGGCCTCATACAAAGCTCTTAAGAATTCTGTCTCGTTAAATTTCTTCGAGAATTCGTTAAAATATCCAAGTACTTCCGAACGGTCACGGTAAGACGGCTGTACGGATACAATTGTCGCCGGATTATCCATGTAACGGCTGAATGAGTACGGAAGACTTGTCTTACCTGTACCGGAGATACCTTCCAGGATCAGAAGCTTACTTGCCGCCATACCGGCCACAAATCTGCGGACGATCTCAGGCGTGTAGTAAAGTCCCATCTGGCTTGCCGCAAACAGACGATACCCTTCCGTAAAGTCTTCCAGCGATATCTCATTGTCATACTGCGGATACTGAAAACTTCTGTACTTCGCATCCACGAGTGAAAGCTTCGGGAAACGGTGAGCCGTATTAACTTCTTCTTTTCCTTCGATCACTGCGCGCACAAGCGGAGCCTTGTCCGGATCGGTATTGCCCGCTGCCATAGCTGCCACAGCCTGACCGGCCGGGATCTCATTCCCCGTAACATTCTCCAGGCTTGGGATCACATCATCCGTAAGCGCAGACGCACCCATGTACGGAATACGTTCCACACCACCCATTGCATTGACTTTCAGTGCCAGAATATTGTTCTTTTCTTCCATCAGATCCAGTACCTGCTTGTTCAGTCTGCCAATCTCTCTGTATAACGTTGCATTATCCGCATTATCTGCCTTCAACTGATGATGCAGCATTGCACGCCGGATCAGCAATATAATGATCACTACCGGAATTGCAAGCAGCAAGAGCATCAAAATCACAGAAAGAATCTTGCCCGGAATACTAAGGGTCGGGAAATAGGTCTTGAATATCATAAAATATTCAATCCAGCCTGTTATAAATAATTTTAAAAATGCCGCCAGCCACGTCACCAGGTTATAGACAACCTGTGACAGCAGCTCATAGGCAAACTTTAAAAATTCACTCACAGTTCTTATCCCTCCCCGTTCTGATCTCCTGCCTTCTCTCCGTCCTTCTTTTCTTCGTCTTTCTTCGCTTTCTTAAGCTCTTCTTCTACCTGCGCACGAAGTGCCTCTGCCTCTTCTTTCAGACGTTTCGCCTCTTCAAGTGCCGCCTGTGCTTCGTCTTTTTCTTTTGCAGCTTTTTCTGCATCTTCCTTCTGCACTCTGGCATTGGCAATCTCTTTTGCATTCTCTACCGCAATTGCCTTCTTCAGTCTGATACTGATCATGATCAGATTATATACCTGATAAATGAAGAACAGTAACATCGGAAGTACGATCACGATCAGAAATCCCATACTGCTTGACAGGAAGTTCATAACCTTACCAAAGCCGGAAATGTGTCCGATATATTTACCTACGATATCTCCGTCAGAGATTACATGCTGGTCCGTAATTCCTTTATTGTTATCACCGATCGTGGTGTAACTTCTTACACCATTGACTTCTTCAATCTTCTGGATACGGTGAGTATTAAGTGCATACTGGTTATCGATGATCGTGTGGAATGTGATGATGTCGCCTTCTTTTAATTTGGACGTGTCACATTTCTTAATAAAGATCAGATCTCCCGACTTGAATGTCGGTTTCATGGAATTGGTCTCTACCGTCATCGGTGTATAACCAAGAATATCCGCCACATGCTGGTCATCTCTTGTTGCCATGGTTGTGAACGCATAAAGCGCTGCCAGCAAAATAATTGCCCACAGAATCACGCTGATCACAATCGTGCCTGCCTTTTTTACTGTCTTCATAGTTCTTTCTCCCTTATATGTAAAGTCTTTCTATACAGAGAACCTGCCACTGGCAGCCCCTCCTGCATATTTATATAATAAAGTCTCAAACCGCAGTCATGTTCCTGCTGACATTACTTTGAAACTTTTTTCCCTGATTTTGAAGAAGTCTTTTTCTCTGTTGCTTCTCCTGTGAAACGCATCCGGATTGCGTAATCCGCAGCTTTGATACTGTCTGTACATGCCGGATCTGTCCCTTCCATCCAGATATGGACCAGTACTGGCTTGTCTACTTCTTTTTTCAAAGAGAACATTGTGTTATTCTTATTCAGCTGCATACTCCCAGCCGGTGGAAGTCCGAATGTAATAGCATTGTCCGCAACCGAACGGGTATCTCCCATTCCCTGGTCATAGATCCAGGTCTGTCCATCCGCAGTAAATGCGATCCGCATCGACTCCGGAAGGGAAGCATTCCCGGAACTGATCCGTGTTCCGTCTGCGGAATCTGCACTTGAATCTGCGCTGTTCAGATGCACGATCATATCTTTCTCCGCCATAAAATGCAGCGTAAATGTCAGATATGCTCCTTTGGTATCCGGCACAACCGTTCCATTCTCATAGGTAAATGTACTATAATCTATCGTCGTTACCGGTTCGAGCGGTGTTGTCTGCATAGAGAAACCTTTGTCCCGCTGCATCCTTGCCGCAATGGATTCAAAGGAAATCTTCTTCACATAATCTTTGAATTTCTCATGTGCATCCAGATCCATCCGCATATCCACATCCGCCGCAATATCCAGACTCATCGTTCGGACCTTTGTCCTGTCCGCAATGGAGAACCACGCCACCGTAGCCGCTGTAATCGCTGCCAGTGCAAGTAATACCAGCAGGACCGACGTATAGAGCCGGCTGCGGATGATACGGTTTTCTTCGTTATCTGCCCTCTTCTTCATCAGTTGCCCTCCTTCTGGTCAAGTACGCCATAGAATGCAAGATGAATACCGGCCTCATTCAGCTGTACACTGTCTGAGCAGTCCGGATCACAGCCTTCCAGATAGAAATACACATCAACCGCATAGATCTTACCCAGTTCCATGCTGACAAGCGTTTTCCCCGGAAGTGTCATCTGATCATTCGTAAAGCTGATCATATAATCGCTGACCGGCACCGATGGATCAGAAGCTGCGTATACACTATTACCATTATACCCCAGAACCTGATTCTTGCCCAGTGTTTTTCCATTTACTTCTGTGTTATATACCTGTGCATTTTCCGGATTTTCCGTCTCACTCAGTCTTAAAATCACCGGCGACAACGTGTCATCTCCGAATACCAGTCCGAGTCTTGACGCATTTAACAGGTATCCGTCTGCCGACTGTCCCAGAAGTCCGTCACTCTGGTCAAGATAAAGGTTCATCCTGCTGCCCGCCGGCCATCCTTCTCCCTGCGCTCTTAAATACACTCTTCCATGATAATAATTGGCTTCATTCTGTACCACGCTGAATGCCGTTGCCTTCCCCGCACCGGTAAACGGTGCATACACGAACGTTCTAAGATCCGCCGTTGACACTGGCAAAAGAGTCCCTGCATCCGTCTGATTCACCTGTGTGATCGGTGCAGTCTCCACACTCTGAAAGCCGCTCCCGCCAGTGCTGCTGATCTGCAGCTCCAGCGTCTCGTCTCCGGTCCTTGCCGTTGCCGTATTCGTCTGTACCGCCCGGTTAGAACTGAACCAGGCAAGGGTTGCCGCCGCAAGTGCCATAATCGCAAATAACGTTGTCACACCCAGAAACCACGTACGGAAACTCCGTTTCATTACGTCTCACCTTCTTCTCTCTTTTCCTCTCTGTCTACTATCTGCCATCTTTCGCCAGTCAGTGTCTGCTTTTTCGTTATCGGTGTCAATATTTTCACAGCTGGCCGCATGACATAATCTGTTACTGACTGTCCACTCCCGCAAATGCAAGCTGGATGTCTGAACTTCTGCTCTGCACCGCATTGATGCACTGATCATCGCAGCCCTCCAGATAGAGCCAGTATTCTATCGTTGCGACCTCATTTACC
Source organism: uncultured Dorea sp. (assembly GCA_934295165.1). GTDB lineage: Bacteria > Bacillota > Clostridia > Lachnospirales > Lachnospiraceae > Dorea_A. The sequence goes on from CAKRAT010000003.1 coordinate 52,222, forward strand.
TCAAGCTTAATCAGCCTGGTCGTTCCCGGATTAAAGTCATTATCATCATTTCCGGCATTTGCCATATAGTCCGAAAGTCCGGCAGACGGATCATTTACATACTGTGCCTGTCCATTTCCATTTACCGAAGACACAACTGTCGAAGTTCCCGGAACCGTCTGCTTTGACTCCGCACTTCCGGTCGATCCAAGCTCGTCCAGGCGGAAAATATACGTTCTCGTTCCTTCTCTTGCCGTGATCTTCATACCGAACCGCATCGCCGCAAGTGCCTGCGGATCTGTTCCAAGCTTCAGCTGGTCTTTGTTAAAATACACATCACAGGAGGCATTCAGACACTGTAGATAGACCATTCCATGCAGCGTCTCTGTATCCACTTTGCTGTCCGCATTACTGTACAACACCGCCATGCCGTCCTTATTCTGCGCTGTCACTTTATAAAAATGTGTCAGATTTGCCGTTGATACCGGCTTCAATGAATCCGGATTGCCTGTATATACCAGTTCACAGGTCTTGTCAAACGGTCCGCCTGCATTCTCCGAGATCAGAAGCGAGGTGCTTCCCTCACTGACGGTTCCTGCCATCGGCGTTACATATGTAGATGCCCTTCCCGACAGAGAGAACCATGCATACGTTGTCCCGGCTGCTACTACGATCAGAAGTAATAGGCTTGCGATTGCAGTGCGGTAAGAATGCTGCAGCTGTCTGATATCCTGTTTTTCATTCTGTTTTCCGTCCTGTTTTCCGTCTTGTTCTTTTCTGTTCTGCTCTTTATTCACTTCTCCCATCACACAGCCGCCCCCCTTTCATTACTCTTATCTCACAATGCCCGCAAATGATATTGCAAGATTCTTCAGCGTCTGATCCGCCAGATTACCGGTACAGTCCTCGTCACAGCCTTCCAGCCAGATATAGACTTCTACTTCCACCGATTCTCCCGGCTTTCCATCCGAGGTTCCGGACACTGTACATATTCTCAGAGACTCCGGCTTTAATGTAACTTCTCCGGTTCCTCTGTTATAATTGCAGTATGCATCTGACGTATAGGGGGTAAATGCAACCGTTGTCCCATCTGTTCTGGTACAATCCAGTACATTTCCCTCCTGTCCGTCATCTGTATTATACTGCGCCTGCGGATTCTTCTTATCACTGATTGCGAAAATGTACTCTCCCGCCATCTGTCGATTTCTTCCTGCCTGATGTACCACCAGTCCTACCCGGATTGCTGATGAAATTGGATTATTCTCATCACTGTCTATGAATCCGATATCGGACAGATAGATGTCCGTCGGATTTCCATTCATTCTCAGAAACAGATTAGTGTGGAAGTAATCGCTGACCCGGCCGCCGGTAAATACCTTCGCAACAAGCGGTGCCTGATTTTCTCTTCCATCTTTAAATTCCGTCACTTTCTGGAAACCGCCACTGATCCGATTCGTCGATACCGGCGTCAGACGGCCTGCAAAACTGTCCAGTACAGCTGCCGAACTGTAGTCTCCATCATACGCATTACTGATCTGTAAGTTGACACCCGTTCCCGCCGCCATACGGACATTGGTCGTGTGGCGGTTAGTGTTATAGATATACCATGCATAGGTCGCAGCCAGTGCAGCGAACAACATGATCAGGATTGCTATCATGGAAGAAGTGAGCCTGTTGCGCAGGTTCTTGGTTGTAGTATCTACGTTCTGACCGGTTGGTGCCGCTGTGTTCTGGTTGTTTGCTGTATTCGTGTTCGTTATTTCTATATGTTGTGACATGTATGGTGCCCGGGGCTCACCTTCTTTCTGTATCTTACGTCTTGATAATTGTAAATCTATTTCACTTTATAAAATCCATAAAATGGCACAAAAATGCAATGTTATATTAGCATATGCTTAGCATGTTTTCAATGTTCTTGTGGGAAAAAGCTTTTCAAAATCCTTGCCAGTGTATAAGTAACATAATCTGATAAAGATGAACTAACCGGCAGCTGTACTTGTCCGTATATGCCGCCTTTGTGCGGGCTATTTTCATTTAAAAGTCCGGCGAAAGGCGAACTTTCCTATAAGGTAAAAAAAATGAGAAAGTGAATTTTTTCACCTTCCCATTTTTTATTCCGCGAAGTCAAAAAAGCTAGAAAACTCCGTTCCTAACCAGCTCACTAATTGGCTTGATCAAAGTCTCTCGTGGAAATTATTCCATTATAAAATTTTGCATTAGTGTAAATCAGGTAATCTGATACATCCTCTACTAAAGCTGCCCCAGACTTGTTCGCAAGATGCGCTGTCAGTATCACCTTATAATTGGCATATTGAGCCTGAGCACCTAACTTTTCAAGTTCTTTATCTGACTTAACAAAATAAGAGAAATCAATCTCAAGCGGTTCCGTGGCAAGATTTTGTACCTGTGCGGATGTCAATGGTATCTCAAACTCATACTTTTGGTCAGAATTTTTTGAACTTCCTTTATTTAGACTTTCTGATGTAATTGATGTAATGTAATCTGACATCTTCACATCCGTATATTTACCACTGTTGTCTTTCTTCTGCAATTCCAGGCTTCCTATCAGATAATAAGGATACGATTCATCCCCTTCCTCCGTCGTGTTCAGTCCTGCTATATCCGTCGCATTATAAATACCCTGTGTCGTAATGGTGACTCCACCATTATCAGCAACCTCTTTTCCATTAATACCCAGCTGGCTTACATTTCCATCGTTTGATACGGCATCATATGCATAATAATGAATCCGCACTGAATTTATCGTTTCGCGATAGAACTTTTGATGGTTTTCATTTGAACCATTCATTAAACTTCCATCAAGACTGTTTTCACTATAGGCAATTGCCGCATTCACCGAAAATGTAATTCCAGATGTTGAATCATTTCCCTTTCTCATAGGGAACTGGGCATCCATCTCTCCTGCATAGTTTAATCTCAGCTGTGCTTCTATATTTACATTTGAGAAATCAACACCTTTTTTATTTTTCACAGTAATATACAGTACTCCATTGGAAACCTCATATGTATAATCCTGCTCCACAAGTGTACTCTCACCAAGTTTTACCGAAGATACCCTTATATCCTGCGTCAGGATCTGATCTGTTCCTGTATCATCCTTGCTTGTATTATGCAATCGGACCGCAAACCGGAAATAAACCGGATCATTCTTGGCATAGCTTTCGAACTGATTCTTATATTCGTTCGGAACCTCAATCTTTGCTTTCAGAAGCAGATCAATCGCATCATTTGTTCCGCTTTTGACAATAGTCGTTTTATCCTTTCCTTCCGGTGTGATGGACACATCACTTACCTTATAGAAATCTCCAAGTGTATACATGTTCTGAGTTTCTCCCCCACGCTTTCTTGAAGGCAATGCAGATGGATCTGAACTTGTCATTTTGTCAAGCCCCAGTGTTGCATTCTGTGTGATGACTCCGGAACCTTCCTGACAATTTACTGTAAGGTAATAAACTTCACTTACCTTTACTTCATCTGTTCCGGTTTTTCCGTCAATAACCAGTGTGTAGTACGTTGTATCTGCCGGATCATCAGAACTCTTTGGACCATAATAGTCATACTCTTTACCATTCCAGATTCTAATTGTCGCATTTTCTCTGGATGAAACTTTTTTCAGTGTACCGTTTGAAGCTTTATCATCTACTTTCAGCGGAAGCAGATCCGAAAGATAGACCGATGCATACTTATTTTTCGAGGAATCCTCAAGATTATTAAACTTCAGAACTGCATCCTGTTTGTTCTCTGTACTTTCCAGTGCAGTTCCATTTCCGGTAAAGAAAGTGCTTCCTGCTTCCCGCCGGTTCATATCTATCAGAGTATATCTGGTTGATGCATTTCCAAGTGATCCTTTTGCATCTCCAAGCTTCACCTGCTTATCGTAACTCCATAGGAAATTCGTGCCTGCAGCAATATTCGCATTCCATTCATCTGCTGTCCAGATATAAGAATATGTCAACTGTGCCGTAAAATCTCCCTTATAATTTGCCAAAATCGCAGCATTTGTGGTGTAAGCGGAATCATATGCACTGCTGCCGTTAAGCATCTTAATGGAAAACTCTGTCTGGAGAATTTTCTTTACCACAACCGGAATATACAGATGATAGCCTTCTTGTGTATTACTTTTATTACTCGGATTTGCATAGTACACATCCAATACCGTGAACTGATCATTCTGGTTGTCGTGAGCTCCTGCCCTGACAGAAACAGAACCATCCGCCTTGTTAACAAGCAGTGAAGAAGAGTCCGTTTTAATAAACTTATTGCCCTTCCACTTATAAGTGGATGCCGTCATAGAGGTATACTGTGCTTTATCTGCAGTTGCAGAGCTAATTCCTGTCTGGTCACAGTTTGTCAAGACAGAAATATACTCGTGGATCATCTGGGTAATTTCTGAACTTTTAGATGTATCGATCACCAGAACTCCAAAATCATCCACTCCTGTATATGCTTCCTCTTTGCTCTCACTTGCTGTAAAGTATGTGGATATCTGACTCTTGTAATCGCCATTTTGAGGATCAAACTTTTCAGCCACATTGGCAAGTGTGTTATTCTTATTATATTTCACACGGTTATACCGCTTCTGATATGATGTCTGAGCGGCACTGTCCGTTAAATCTGAAACAATGCTGCTTTTTGCAGAATCAGATACTCCATCACTGGTCAGTGGGGTTCCTTTTCCTGCCTCAGCTGAAGAATACACTGTAAGGTTGGATACAGGATTGGTGACAACAGATGGTATTGTATCCGTCTGAAAGCTGCTGTTAAGATAATCCGCAAAAATTACATAATTATCTTTATTTGTATTTCCGTTGTATTGAATAATGTTGTTTTGAATCGATTTTGTCACAAACGTTGCATCACTATTTCCATTTAGCTCATATGGATAATTTCCATCTTTGACAGACAAACCAACAATTTGAATCGGGCTTAAATTGGTCGAATCTGTCTTTGCCCCCACGATTAATCCTAGATAACCATTACGATATTGTTTACTATCCGTCATAGAGACAGAAGCGTATGGTGTATTTTGTTTCTTTGCTTCATCATAAAGGCCAATTACAGTTTTAAGATCAGCTATTTCCTTACCCTTACTTGTAAATTTTCCAGAATATATCTTATTACCCGTGGATTTGTTATTATATTCATACATATAGTTTAAACTTGTTTTTTCCTCACAATAAACACCTAACGTCAGATTTTCTGCCGAAATATTATAACCTAATATTTTCTCATTGGATTGTAAGTTACTAAGCCCCCCCTTATTTGCTCCAAGGAGCATCCCTGCTGCTCCAGCTACGCTATCGTTCGTTTTTTGTGGACTCTTTTCACTATTTGGATCATTATATTTGCTAGGAAGATACCTCCCCTCAAACTGTGTTACCGCAACGTTACAGTCCTTATTTATAAAATTTTTAACTGTCAACTGCTTATTATTATATGCCTGTCCAAGTACCAGACCTGTTACTCCGTCCGATATAACATTGACATTTGTCATTGTCAAATTTTCTAATGTTATATTATATACACTACTTCCAATCACTCCTCCGATTCTAGGTGAACCAGAATAGGATGCAGCACCCTGTGAATAAATATCCATATTTGAAATGGTTGTATCCGTTAAGCTAGAGTGCTGATTCTGGTTATTTCCAATAATGCCACCTCCGCAGCCGGCATTTAACACAGCACAACGATTAACAGAGATCGTATTCGCAATTGTTTTACTTGACGAAAATCCGGCTACCAAACCACAGGTAGGCGTCAGATAATAATCTGGCAGCTTTTGATAGGGGCTGATATATGGCATATTCAAATCAACTTCAACAACCGTATCCTCTATATTAACATTTTTGACGTTCAAGCTTTTGCTTGTATTTGTATATGAGCCAACAACCCCTCCCAGTCCATAGTTACAGTTAAAAGCAAATCGCGGGCCATAAATACGAAGGCTCTGAACGGTAACATTATTCACAGTCATATCGCCACCATAATAATATCCAACAATTCCACCGCCACCACTGTAACCTTTTTCTTTCGCATCCAGTGTTAGCTTGTTTGTGTCATACATTTCCCGACAGGCATCTTTAACCCAGCCAATTTCTGAATCTTTTAATATACTATTTTCGGCGGAATTATTGATTATCAATGTTTTATCCGCTGCATTATAATATGTTCCTACAAATCCACCTGCTGAATATCCGCCTTCTACCGTAACGTTTGTATACGAAGAATCTGTGAATGTATAATTACCAACTGTAGTACTAATTGTATTTAATTTTTCCGTAGTCGTTCTACTGGATTGTCCTACCACACCAAAGAATCCACCACTGTATTTGGCACCGGTTACCGTCAGGTCTTTACTCTTAACATTCACCAATGTGACAGCACTTTTACTACAATCCTTTGCAGTCAGTCCCGCAAATCCACCTGCGGATGCCTCACCAATATAGTCGCTTTTTCCAGCCCGGTCTTCCTTATATAAAATGCAGGCTTTTCCTGAAATTGTCAGGTACTGTACTGTTGTAGCACCTGCAATATTAATAACAGGGAATAATCCAATTCCCTGTGTCCACCAGCCTGTTTTTTCCTCGGAAGTATATTCCTTTACTTTCCGCGCAAGTGTAATGGTTCGGTTTTCTGTTCCCTTGTCTCCAACTGTCGTTGTTATTTTCAGTGTCCTGTTCTTGATGTCATGATTTGCATCTCCGTTATCCT
>CAKRAT010000004.1 GCA_934295165.1 uncultured Dorea sp.
TTCTCTCGTTCTTTGACTGTCCCATATAATTCCTTTAACTCCTGTTCTGTTAATTCTCTTACCTGTCCCGGTTTCAGATTGCCGAGTTCGATATTCATGATTCTGATCCTCTTTAATGTAGTCACCTTGTACCCAAGTGCCTCGCACATACGCCGGATCTGTCTGTTCAGCCCCTGTGTCAGTATGATGGAAAATGTATACTTTCCAATCTTTTTTACTTTACATGGTCTTGTTACCGCATCCAGATTTTTTTCCCTATCCCGGATGTGTACTCCCTGACTCATCTTTTCAATGAATTCTGGTGTAATTTCTTTATTTACGGTAACCTTATATTCTTTCTCGTGTGCGAATCTTGCACGCATCATACCATTGATCAGATCTCCGTCATTGGTCATGATCAGAAGTCCTTCCGAATCCTTATCCAGTCTTCCTGCATAAGTCACACGGATTGGATAGTTCAGAAATCTGATAATATTCTTCTTTTCTCTTTTATCTTCTGTGCAAACAATCCCGGCAGGTTTATATACTGCCAGGACTGTCTTTTTCGTCTTACTTTGAATTACTTTTTTTCTTACACAGACTTCCTGTCCCTCTTCTACTTTTGTACCGGGCGAAGCAACTTTTCCATCCACAGTCACAATTCCGGCTTCAATCATCCGGTCCGCCTCTCTTCTGGAACATACCCCGGCTTCGCTCAAATATTTATTCAATCTAATCATTCTGTAATACTCCACTGATACTGTTATCTTTCACAAATGTATTTCCATTATACAGGAACAATACACTTGTAATGTGATGTTCCTCCATTACCTCACTGATATCATCATAATAATATCTCGGATCAATTACGATGATTTCTCTGTAATATGACGTCAGGAACGGAATCAGACTATTCGCATAAGAATCTTTTACGAGCAGAAGTCTGTCTGTCGTATCCGCTGTCGTCTTAATCTCCAGAAGCGGGTAATTCCCTCCGAGGAATAATGCATATTTATCTTTTTCCTTTAATTTTGACGTATCATAAAGCGTTGCTGTCTTTTGCTTTTCGTTCACATTGTTTACCACAACCTGTACTGCTTTTTCTCTGTCTTCCGGTGCATAGATATAGATTGGCTCTTTATATCCGGTCTCATATCCGCTTGTAGAAGCCAGTGTTCCGTTAAATGAATTTGTTACTGCATAAGCTTTCATCTCCGGTGCTTTGGCTGTATCGAGCTTCATTGCCTCTGCCAGCGCCTGATATCCATAATATGCACCACGCGTTGTCCAATGATGGTCGGTGCGGTAATAAATTTCTTCGGATTTATGTTTTTTCAGCACATCCGATACATTTACCCAGGTAAACGCAGGCTCCAGTGTCTTCTGGATAGCTGCAAATTCTTTCTCCTGATCTGCAGTCACTGCATGTCCGGGCAGCTTATCTGCTTTTATATTCGCTGCATTCGGAACCAGCATCATATACATTGGTATATGTTTATATTGTTTTTGAAACTTTTTCATTGCTGTCAGATTAGCCTTTAACTCTTCTTTATCCGGAACAGCAATATCCTCCAGAAGATAATCATCCTTTCCTTTGAACACTCCGTTCGACTTTCTCTTGCCGGCAATAAGATCCACACTGCTTTTAAATGACACCCAGAAGTCTCTTCCCGCAAACTGATCCGATACATAAGTCTCATACTGTTTCATCCATCTTCCACTTTCTATTCCGGAAAGTGTCAGCTTTGGTTTTTGTTCCAGGGAGCGGTTCTCTCTGAAAGAAAACTCCCGGTCCCCGGAGACAAGATTCACCCCGCAGAAAAAGACCATCATTATTATAAAAATAAGACCTGTTACTTTATTTCTCTGCTGCTCTCTTCTTTTTTCTCTTTTCCTTCTTGACTCGTTCATGTTTACTCCTAAAATCTGAAATACAGGAACGGATTATAAGTCTCCGTTACCAGATACGCAACACATAAAATGAACATAACTACATATACGATTCCATTGATGACCGTCGTATTTCCTTTCCTGGTTCTCAGCATATACCGATATCTGACATCTACAAGTGGTGTAGAACCAACGATCAGAATCAGCCATAATACCAGATTTGTTGTAAGCAGATACATACTTTCCCTGTCCACAATTCCATTTATGCCAAAACCGAACATTTTTCCTATATACCCTGCTGCCTGGCCGAATGAGGAACTGAAAAACAGCACCCATCCAATTACTACCAGTACAATACTGTAAATGTGGCAGATGAATCCCGGCAGTTTTTCCAGTACAGAGGAAAGAATATATTTTTCAATAATAAGGATTACGCCATAATAGAGTCCCCACGCTACAAAGTTCCATGCCGCTCCATGCCACAAGCCGGTCAGCAGCCACACAATCAGCAGATTACAGATATGTCTGATCTTTGACACACGGTTACCCCCGAGCGGAATATATACATAATCCCGGAACCAGCTGCTAAGAGAAATATGCCATCTGCGCCAGAATTCAGTAATACTTTTCGCTGTATACGGATAATGAAAGTTCATACAGAATTCAAATCCAAACATTTTCCCAAGTCCGACTGCCATATCCGAATATCCACTGAAATCAAAGTAAATCTGGAACATATATGCAAATGCACCGAGCCATGCACTCAGCACTGATACCTCTCCCTTTCCAAGTCCTGACACTTCTGTAAATATCATTCCCGAAGTATTCGCAAGTAATACTTTTTTTGCCAGTCCACGGATAAAATACATACATCCATCTCCAAACTTATTCCATGAAAGCTTACGATTGGCAAGCTGCTCTTCTACATCCGCATATTGAACGATCGGTCCGGCAATTAACTGTGGGAACATCGTTACATATAAAGAAAATTTCAGAAGATTTTTCTGTACTTCTACATTTTTCCTGTATACATCAATGATATATGACAAAATCTGGAATGTATAAAAAGAAATTCCAATCGGCAATGCCAGCGGATGATAGGAAATATGTATCGGAAGCACTGCATTCAGGGAATCCAGCACGAATCCTTCATATTTGAAAAATCCTAATATTGCAATATTGACTACAATATTAAATATCAGACTGCGCTTTGCCGCCTTTCCATTTTCCAGATTTCTTGCAATATCAAGACCACTGACATAATTAAATAAAATAGACAGGATCATCAGGAATATATATACCGGCTCTCCCCATGCATAAAACACCAGACTGGCAATCAAAAGTACCGGGTTGCGGAATTTTTCCGGAAACACATAATACAGAATCAATACAATCGGTAAAAATGTAAATAAAAATACAACACTACTAAATAACATTCTTTTTCATTCCTTCGTTTTTCTAATGAATACTTTTCTTAAATGCTGCATCAATATTATCTGCATCTTCTGATACAGCTAACAGCACGTAGTAACCCCTGGATTCCTCGATTGCAGAACGGAGAAGCCTTGTCTGTTCAACGCCATATCCTTCGAAACTCTCTTTCTGTGTTGCCAGACGTTCTTCCACTGCATGTTCCACAGTTTCCACCTGACTTTCATCTTTCACCCTGACAACCAGTATCTCATTCACACTCATAACATCATCCGGTATGTACAGCATCGTTCCGTCATAATCATTGGCATTCAATCCGTAATATTTTTTCAGGTCCTGCGCGGTTCCCTTTTTCATTCCTTTTACAGACACCGTTTTTGTAATATTTTTTTCAATCGTATCTATATCCACGGTATTATTTCCTTCATTGGAAATCAGCAATCCCACATATGCAATCAGCACCGCTACCATCAGATATTTACATATATTAATGATATCTAATTTTCCATTTTTCATTATAATCCTGCGACCTCCGCCATATGATTCACCCATTCTGTATAATAAGATGGTGACATATGGATTCCGTCCTTCGCATAATACTCCTCTTTTACCAGATCTGTATTATCTATGAAGGTTACTTTTTCTTTTTTACATAATTTTTCCAGTCTTGTATTAAATTTCGGAACTTTAGCAAATACAGGTCTTTCCTCGATTGCAGTCTGCGCCGCCGGAAGGATACTGTTTACATAGATTCTGGTATCCGGAAGTGCTGCTTTCAACTCTTCGATAACCGGCTTATATACTTTCACAAATCCTGCCGGATCCCCGTTCTGCGCTTCAATATCATTCATTCCGTATGCCAGAAATAATACTGCAGGCTTCATCTCTTTTGCCTTTGCTATATGCTCTTCCAGTTTTTCACTGCTGTTCTCTGATACACCGGTTCCACGGTCTGCCTGTACATTCGCCTGATCCAGCACTCCATATTCATATAATCCTTGTGTAATGGAATCTCCAAGTATCAGACAATCCGTAAATTTTTCTCTGACCGAACGTTCCTCTGTTGCCCCGTTCATTTCCTGTTCTGAATCTTCAAGCTGCTGTATCTCCTGATTCACAGCCACAACATCTACATCGTCCATCTCTGCAAGAATCTTTGTACCTTCCGCAGTATTCTTCTTTGGATGATTCCGGGTATGTAATATGATATAAATCCCGCCAGTCACAAAAATCACCACTGCCATGATTACTACCATACGGAATACTTGTTTCGGTTTTCTTTCTTCTCTGTTACCCGCTAGTCCATTATTATCTATTTCCACAAAATTATCTCCTCTATATACTTTCCTATTATATATGTATATCCAATATATTTTACAGTTTTTTTATTACAGTGTCAATTTGTATCCATTTTTGTGTTATAATATTGGGTACATTTATCCACGAACGGAAAATAAACAACTTACCAAAACAACTAGAATCAGGAGGTTTCCCCTATGAACGTATACCAGCTCTCAGCAAAAAACTGCATGTCCCATCTTCTTTTAAAAGACACCTTTGACACCTTTCTCTTCATCGAAGGCGAATTCACTACCTTCAATAAATTCACTATAAACGGCTATCTGCAGGAAGACTTCTTCGACGAAAAACCAGAAGAGACCTACTCCCGCTGGGCGCAGATCCGTGACTACTGCTTCCAGATCATCCGTGGCAAACGCACACCTCTGAGCTTCAAGATCGTCCTCGCCCTCCCCGGCGACCAGATCCCGGCCTTCCTCGCCACCCACGGCCTCACCACCTACCACCCCGGAGAAATCCAGGGTCTCTACCTCAACTTCCACTACGACGGCCAGCACTTACAGTGCATCACAGGCACCTCCCTCAACACCTTCACGATGGACAAATCCATCGAAAGAGAATGGGACAGCGAAGCGAAATCCATTCTGAAAGCCAAAGCTATCGAAGGAGACTACTAATCCCCTTCTGGAAAACCATAATGCCCCCTCCCCAACCTACTCCCGGGTGTTTCCGCCGCATACTGTGAGCCGTTGCAGGCTGTTAAGCGAAAAAGCCGTATGGCCATGGATTCCGGGCTGACCTCAAGTCAGACCGGAAAGGACATCTGAGGCGAAAAGACATCAAGTCTTTTCACCGAATATGTCCGGTTCCATGGTCACACGGCTTTTTCACTTTTACAGCCTGCCGGCGAAACAGTCGCGGCAGAAGCAGGATACACACCCCGTTGGCGTCCCCATTCGACCCCCTCCACGCAGGCGCATCCACGCTTCCACCCACAAACCACCTTACTTCGTAAGCAGCATCATAATCTCATTACTTCTCTGTACAAATGCAGTCATCTCTTCCGGACTCAGCGGCTTATGTGCCAGCATCGCCAGATCATACAACTGTTTGCAGATAATACTTGTATTCTCACTGTCCTTATGATCTACCACATATTTAACCAGTGGATGATTTGCATTCAGGATCAGTGTACTTGTTGTACCCATATCCATTCCGCTCATGCCATACATCTTCATCATTTCCTGCATACGGCGGTTCTCTTCAGACAGTGTCATCATAGAAGCAACATTTTCATCTTTTAATTTCTCAATCTTAACATCTAACTGTTCATTACCAAGTTCTTTACGGAAGATTTCTACCAGACTGTCAGATGTCTTCTGGAATGCTTCTTTATCTTCTTCAGCAACTTCTTCCTTTGCACCTGCTGTTACATCAGCATCGATTCTCTGGAACTTGATGTTCTGATTACGCTGCTCTAACTGTGTGATGAACGGCGAATCAATATTGTGTCCGAGAATCACTGCATCCATGCCCTGATTCTTGAACATGTTGATGTACTGGCTCTGCTGGATCTCATCAGATACATAGTAGATGATTGTCTTATCCTCTTCTTTGTTCTCAGCATTCTGATCATCTGCTTTCGTTTCCTCTGTCTTGGCATTCGGATTTTCTACGGTTCCGCCATTAGCCTCGATACAGTCTTTCAATGTCAGATACTTGTGATCCAGATTCTTGAACAGAACCGCATCTTTCATCTTGTCACAGAACTTCTCATCTTTCAGGCATCCGAACTTGATGAACGGGCTGATGTTATCCCAGTATTTCTCATAATCTTCTCTCCTGGTCTTGCACATTCCGGAAAGCTTGTCTGCAACCTTCTTGGAAATGTACTCAGATATCTTATTTACAAATCCGTCATTCTGCAGCGCACTACGTGATACATTAAGCGGCAGATCCGGACAGTCGATGACGCCCTTTAATACCATCAGATATTCCGGAATGACTTCTTTGATATTATCTGCGATAAATACCTGATTGTTATATAACTTGATTGTTCCTTCAATAGAATCATACTCTGTATTGATTCTTGGGAAGTACAGGATTCCTTTTAAGTTAAATGGATAATCCATGTTCAGGTGGATCCAGAACAGTGGCTCTTTGTAATCCATGAACACCTTACGGTAGAAGTTCAGGTAATCTTCATCACTGCACTCATTTGGATGTTTTGTCCACAGCGGGTGGATATCGCTTAATGAAACCGGACGTTTTTTGATCTTTACTTTTTCTTTGGCAGGAACTGTCTCTACCATTTCTTTCTCGCCGTTTTCATTTTCTTTTTCTTCCATCTTGGCATCTTCGTGGATATGTTCGATCACTTCGTCGTCATCTTTCAGATCTGCCTCATCGATCGTCTCATATTCCGGCTCTGCATTTGCCTTGGAAAGGAAGATTTCTACTGGCATGAAAGAACAGTATTTTTCCAGAACTTCTCTCATTCTGTATTCGTTTGCGAATTCCAGACTGTCCTCATTCAGATACAGTGTCATCGTAGATCCGACTTCCTGTTTGTCTCCTTCTTCCATCTCGTACTCTGTTCCGCCATTACTTACCCAGTGTACCGGTTTTGCACCCTCTTTGTAAGAAAGCGTATCGATATGCACTTCATCGGCTACCATAAATGCAGAATAGAATCCAAGACCGAAGTGTCCGATCATATCATCCTCTGTTGTCTTGTCTTTGTATTTTTCCAGGAACTGTGTTGCTCCGGAAAATGCGATCTGTGTAATGTATTCTTCTACTTCATCAGCTGTCATTCCAAGACCGTTATCTGTGAACTTCAGAGTTTTTTCTTCCGGGTTGACTTCCACTTTGATTGCTGGTTTGTAACCATCCGGTAACTGGTATTCACCCATCATGTCCAGTTTTTTCAGTTTCGTAATTGCATCGCATCCGTTGGAAACCAACTCACGTGCGAAGATATCATGGTCAGAATATACCCATTTTTTAATAATCGGGAAAATGTTTTCACTGCTGATTGACAAACTACCTTTCTTTGCTGCCATTGTAAATCACTCCTATTTCTACTTTTTATTGATATTGTTGTTATATTAGTGCCCCAAAATGCCGCATCATCTACAGGACCTGCCACTGGCAGCTCCTTACGAACGCATGGTGTTTCATGATCAGACCTCTTTTTGTTGCATTTTTCATCTAACAGATATGATAATACTGCAAAATTTAAAAGTCAATAGAAAATTAGCACTCTTTCAAAAAGAGTGCTAACAATTCTGTGAAATTTATAAAGCATTTATAAACTCCGACTATTCTATGCTTTTCAGTGATTCTACCATATCAATCTTCTTCAGTTTAAAATACATTACCCAGTTTACAAATAATGAGAACCCTATTGTAAATAAGAAACTGTAAACGAAGCTTAACAGATCAATATTCCTTCCAAACATTGCTGTATCAATCTCAACTGTCTGGATCACAAACAAATGCAGCACTTTTCCTGCCACGCATCCTACGACTGCCCCGATCAGCGTCAGCAATATATTTTCACGGAATACATATTCCGCAACTTCCATATCATAGAATCCCAGAACTTTTAACGTTGCAAGTTCCCTCTGCCTTTCCGTAATATTAATGCTGTTCAGATTATAAAGTACAACAAATGCGAGCATTCCCGCAGAGATGATCAGTACAATAATAACCAGATTCAGACTTGTGATCATATCATCGATCTGTCCCTTAATATCATGCAAATACGTGATACTCAGCACCTGATCTCTGGAAATGATCTTTTCTCCGGCTTCTTTTATCCGTTCGTCTGTATATCCTTTTTTTGCCTTAAAGATAATCGAATTATATTTTACAGATTTTCCATATACTTCCTTATAATATTCCGATGTAAAATACATGTAATGCCCCATATAATTTTCACATATATGTGCGATTTTTACTGTAACAGCTTTATCATTTCCTTCTTTTACTTTTACCGTATCTCCTTCTTTTACATTCAGAAGTTTCGCTGTTTTCTCACTTACAATCACTCCGTCATTAGAAAGTGTATATGTTTCCTTTGTCTTCCTGTCATGAAAATCCAGATATTTTGCTGCATCCTCAGAATCTTCCAGTACACACTGGTAGGTACTTCTTTTTTTGTTACCTTTCAATACCGTAACATTTTTCATCTTCATATCCATAAATGCACTGATATCCGTATCTTCTTTCAGGAAGTCTTTCAGCTCCTCTTTTTCTTTATCGGTAACACCGTCTTTATAAAAAATATTACCATCGTAAAGTTGTATTTCCTCATACTGGATATCTGCAATTTCATAAATAGAATCTTTGATTCCATATCCGACCAGCATCAGGGCCATACATCCTCCGATTCCGAAAATCGTCATAAAGAATCGTTTTTTATAACGCATCAGGTTACGGACCGTCGATTTCCATGTGAAATTTAATCGTTTCCATATAAAGCCAATCCGCTCTAAAAATACTCTTCGTCCTTTTTTGGGTGCCGGCGGACGCATCAGCACAGCTGGTTCTGCCGCCAGTTCCTTATAGCAGGATGCCAGAGTAGCTCCTATCGTACATACAATGGATGCCGCAGAAGCCATTACTGCGTAACTCATATGATACGGCACATAAATCTTCGGAATATGCGGATACATGATTTCATATGCATAGATGATGATATATGGAAGTATCTTTTCGCCCAGTAAAACTCCAAGCACACTTCCTCCTGCTGTTGCAAGAAATGCATATCCCAGATATTTGGAAGCAATCGAAAAATTACCGTAACCAAGTGCCTTCATTGTTCCGATCTCAATTCGCTGTTCCTCTACCATACGTGTCATACCGGTCAGACTGATCAGAGCCGCTACCAGGAAGAACATCACTGGAAATACCTTTCCAATTGCCCGCATACGGTTTGCATTATCTCCAAATCCATCATATTCTACTAATGTACTTCTATTGTATACATACCATTTTGGATTCTTTATCTTCTTTATCTGATCTTTTGCATCAGCAAGTTTTTTCTCGCCTTTTGCAATCTCTTCCTCCGATTTCTTCTTTCCGTCTTCATATTCTTTTCTGGCATCCACAAGTTTTGCTTCATTCTGGGCAATCTCTGCTTCACCATTCTTCAATGTCTGTTCCTGTGTCTCAAGTTCTGCTTTGCCTGCATCCAGTTGTTTCTGTCCGGATTCTATACTTGCAGCCGCACTGGCAAGCTTTGCTTCACTGGCATCCAGATTTGCTTTTGCCTGATCAAGTTCCGTTTTGCCTGCTGCAAGCTTCTGTTTTACCTTATCCAGTTCTGCTTTTTTCTCCTGATATCCCAGCTCCTTCTCATCCAGTGTCTTCTTCGTCTCCTGTGCCTGCAGTTCCATTGCCTGGATCTTCTGTAATAATTCTTGATCCTGATCTGGCTGTTGTTCTGCATCCGTCTCTGAATTCTGTCCCGGATCTGCCCCCGGATTCTGCTCTGAACCGCCTGCCGCCTGCGCTTTCAATGCTTCAATTGTATTTAAAAGTGTCTGATATCCTGTCCAGCCTTTATCCAGTTCCTCTCTGTATGCGGTCAGTCCCTGTTCCCCTGCCTGGATCTGAGCCTGCGCTTCTGTACTCTGAGAATCATAAGCAGCCTTTCCCTGTTCATATTGCTTCTTTCCCTGCGCAAGCTGTGTCATGCCATTTTGATATGCTTTCTCTGCCTGATCCAGTTCCTTTTGCTTTTCATTTATGGTCTGCTTTGCTGCTGCAAGCTGTGTCTTACCGCTTTCAA
Organism: uncultured Dorea sp.; assembly: GCA_934295165.1. Taxonomy (GTDB): domain Bacteria; phylum Bacillota; class Clostridia; order Lachnospirales; family Lachnospiraceae; genus Dorea_A. The sequence continues at coordinate 10,400 of CAKRAT010000004.1, forward strand.
TCTTTTCCTTTGCCTGTGAAAGCTGTGTCTCCCCATCTGTGATCTGCTTTTCGGCATCTGAGAGCTTCTGCTGTGATTCTGCTTTGCCATCATCCAGCTTTTTCTGTGCTTTTGCCAGCTTTTCTTCTGCATCACCGACAAGCTCTTCCTTACGGATTTTTCCACGTTCTTCTGTAATTGCTTCGATTCGTTTTCTGACTGTTTTTACCTTCTTTTTATATGCGCCGGTGTAAGCAGTCAGATCTTTTGCTCCTTCCACCTGCACATACATTTCCGTGTATACATCCAGATTAAATGTGTTCTCATCTACCACTACGAATCCGTTAACGATACCGGTACCGATGGTTGTACTTCCACGGCTCAGTGAAATATAGCACGGTGAATTTCCTTTTCCGACAACTTTCAATTCCTTCGTTTTTAAAGTATCCGTCACCTTCTCATCTGTTTCGGATCTTAACTTTATCGTCTCACCGACTTTATAATTCATCTGGTCATCTACCAGACATTCTCCGGGCTTCTCCGGCATACGTCCCTCACTGACCGTAACTTTATTCATGTCCTCCATCGCTGACATTACATGAAGTACATATTGTTTTTTATTCCTGATATTCAGGAAATCTGCACTGCAGGCCCCTTGGACCTTCTCTACTCCCTTTACTTTCCTGACTGCCCGTACATCATTTTCCGTGATTCCAAGTGTACTGACAGCCTTGATATCCATCAAATCCGACTCATCAAAATATGCATCGCCCGTAATTCTCATAGAAGGTTCCGATGCCCTGATTCCGGAAAAGAATGCCACTCCCAGAGCAACAATAAAAAGGATTGAAATAAAGCGTCCGAAGCTGCGCCGGATCTCCATGTAAAAATTCTTGCGTGTTATTTTTTTTGCCATTGATTCCCATCACCCCAATCCTGTTATTACCATTCGATTGTTTCTACCGGCACCGGATGGGAATTCTCTATGATTCGATTCACCCGGCCATTCTTAATCTTGATCACACGGTCTGCCATTGGTGCGATTGCCGAATTGTGTGTGATCAGAATTACCGTCATTCCACTGTTCCGGCAGGTATCCTGCAATAATTTTAAAATCGATTTTCCCGTATTATAATCAAGTGCCCCTGTAGGTTCATCACACAATAATAACTTCGGGTTCTTCGCAAGTGCTCTCGCAATAGACACTCTCTGCTGTTCTCCTCCCGATAACTGTGCTGGGAAATTATCAAGCCTTTCCCCCAGTCCTACATCTTCCAGAACTTCTTTTGCATCCATTGGATTCTTACAGATTTGAAGTGCTAGTTCTACATTTTCCAGTGCGGTCAGATTCGGAATCAGGTTATAGAACTGGAAGACGAATCCAATATCATCCCGCCTGTATGCCGTCAGCTGTTTTGTTGAATACGTTGCAATATCCCGCCCGTCAACCAGCACCTGCCCGGACGTGGCTGTATCCATCCCGCCAAGAATATTAAGAACCGTCGTCTTACCGGCTCCGCTTGGTCCGACTACGACCGCAAATTCCCCTTTCTTAATCTCAAAGTCGATTCCAGCCGCCGCCATAATCTCAACTTCGCCCATCTGGTATATCTTTTTAACATCTTTCAAAGTCACAAATTCACTCATGTAGCTTCCTCCGTGTCGTGTGTATTCGTATGTTAATTATACCATCTTTTTTGTGGAAACCACAGGGAGAATTTTTTATTTAGTTCATCATCGTGGCTTACCCCGGTTCATGAGAAAGAGTTGGTATTCTGTTTGTTGCTGGATGTCACGATGCAGAAGTTCTAAGGCAGTCCGCCTTCCCTAAGGGCAAAAGCCACTCCGCTCAAACTCACCCCTACGGGGTTCAAACAGTTCGCTCCGTGTCTTTAACGGGAAGTCAAACTGCCTAAGAACTTCTACACATCGCGCCAAAATACGCATCAAACAGAATACCAACTCTTTCTCATGTCGTGATTGGCCAATGATAATGAATTCAATAGAGGGACTGTAACCGTTGTGCAGCCGGAAAGTTGTGGTGGAAGCCTTGATTTTCCGGCTTTTTGTACACTTCCGGTATCACAACGGTTACGGTTCTTCTGTTTAATTATTATGGCATGCGAAAACCTAAGGAATAAAACTACAAGGTCCCAGCCTGTGCATACGGACTCATGGTTGGTAATTCTTAAGTAAAAAAGTTGACCGTTTGCTCACAAAAAATTCACTGTTTGAGACGAATGTCGAGTTTGGATTTTTTGTGAGCTCGTTTTTAGGTCAACTTTTTTGCTTTAGAATTTCCCCATGTTGGAGTCAGCACAGGCTGGGACCTTGTAGTTTTATTCCGGTCGGTGACAGCCGCTATAATAGATTAAACAGAAAATCACTTCAACATCTCCCGCAATTTCTCATTCACCATTCCAGGATTTGCCTTTCCTTTCATGGCCTTCATGGTCTGTCCGACCAGTGCGCCGAGTGCTTTTTCTTTACCGCCTTTATAATCGGCGATTGCTTTCGGGTTCTTCGCAATGACTTCTTTTAACACTTCTTCCAGTGCGCCTTCGTCATTGACTGTCTTTAATCCGTGTTCTTCTACATAACTTTCCGGATCTACATCCTTTTCAAATACCTGCTCGAATACTTCTTTCGCGACGGAACTGTTAATGGTTCCGGCTTCTGTAAGTCCGATCAGTTTGGCAAGATTAGCCGGTGAGAAGCTGATATCTTCCGGTTCCATGCCGTGTTCTTTTAACAGGCGCATGGTTTCTACCATCAGCCAGTTAGATACTTTCTTAGGTTTTCCACAGATTGCCGTCGTCTCTTCAAAGATGTCCGCCATGTGTTTGGATTCTGTGAGGATTTCCGCATCGTACTGTGGGATATCGAATTCTTTTTTATAACGTTCCAGTTTTTCATCACGGAATTCCGGCTGTTTTGCTTTGATCTTTTCGATCCACTCATCATCGATCACGATCGGTACCAGATCCGGTTCAGGGAAATAACGGTAATCCTGAGCATCTTCTTTAGAACGCATTGCGTGAGAAGATTCTTTGTTGTCGTCCCATCTTCTGGTCTCCTGGATAACAGCTTTTCCTTCTTCGATGAGTTCAATCTGACGTTCTCTTTCCCCTTCGATGGCTCTTACGATTGCCTTGAATGAGTTCAGGTTCTTCATCTCTGTTCTGGTTCCGAATTCCTGTGTGCCGACTTCTCTTACCGATAAGTTGACATCCGCTCTCATCGAACCTTCCTGAAGCTTACAATCTGATGCTCCAAGATACTGAATGATCGTTCTTAATTTTTCCAGATAAGCGATAACTTCTTCTGATGAACGCATATCCGGCTCGGATACGATCTCAACAAGAGGTACACCACTTCGGTTAAAGTCTACCAGTGATGTATCATCCCATTCATCATGTACCAGTTTTCCGGCATCTTCTTCCATATGCATCTCGTGGATGCGGACTTTCTTCTTTGTGTCACCAACCGTGATCTCTACATATCCATTTCTTGCAATCGGCTGATAGAGCTGTGAAATCTGATAGTTCTGCGGGTTGTCCGGATAGAAGTAGTTCTTACGGTCGAATTTGCACACTCTTGTAATATCACAGTGTGTTGCAAGACCGATTCCCATTGCATATTCTACGACCTGTTTATTTAATACCGGAAGCGATCCCGGCATACCGGTACAAACCGGACATGTGTGTGTATTCGGTGCTCCTCCGAATGCAGTACTGCATCCGCAGAAGATCTTCGTCTTTGTTGCAAGTTCTACATGGACCTCAAGTCCAATGACTGTCTCATATTGTTTTGCCATGACTATCTGTCCCCCTTTGCAAGTTCTGGTGCATCATACGCTTTTGTCTGCTCAAATGTATATGCTGTCTGAATGATTTTGTTTTCTTCGAAACAATTTCCGATCAACTGCATACCAACCGGAAGTCCTTTGGAATCTTTTCCTACCGGAATCGTGATTCCCGGAAGTCCTGCCAGGTTGACAGAAATTGTGTAAATGTCTCCCAGATACATCTTGATCGGGTCACTTAAACTCTTTCCAAGTTCCGGTGCCGTTGTCGGAGCCGCCGGAGCCACGATCACATCATATTTTTCAAATGCTTTATCAAATGCTTTCTTAATTAACGCTTTTGTTTTCAGAGCCTTCAGATAGTATGCGTCGTAATATCCCGAACTCAGGACGAATGAACCAAGCATGATTCTTCTCTTTACTTCCGGTCCGAAACCTTCGGAACGAGATTTCTTATACATGTTGTGAAGGCCTTCGTATTCCTCTGTACGATAGCCATATTTTACGCCGTCAAAACGTGCAAGGTTGGAACTTGCCTCAGCCGATGCAATGACATAATATGCCGGAATCGCATATTTTACCAGACTTAAGTCAAATTCTTCTACGACTGCACCTTTCTCTTCCAGTACCTTTACTGCCTGAAGGATATTTTCCTTCACCTCAGCATCCAGACCATCTCCGAAATAATCTTTCGGAATGCCGATTCTCATTCCTTTTACATCATCCACCAGTGCTGATGTAAAGTCATAGCTTTCGCGTTTGATCGATGTGCTGTCTTTTGGATCATAAGAAGCAATGCTCTCCAGGATCGTTGCACAATCTGTCACATCTTTCGCAACAGGTCCGATCTGATCCAGAGAAGATCCATAAGCAATCAGCCCGTAACGGGATACTGTTCCATATGTCGGTTTAATTCCGACTACACCACAGAATGAGCTTGGCTGACGGATAGACCCGCCTGTGTCGGATCCAAGTGCATATGGTGCTTCTTCTGCTGCAACAGCTGCACAGCTTCCTCCGGAAGATCCTCCCGGAACGTGCTCTAAGTTCCATGGATTCTTGGTCGATCCGAAATAAGAAGTCTCGGTCGTACTTCCCATGGCAAATTCATCCATATTTGTCTTTCCAAGGATAACAGCCCCTGCTTCTTCCAGATTTTTTACTGCCTCTGCAGTAAACATCGGCTGGAAATTTCTAAGAATCTTCGAACTGCAGGTTGTCATCATTCCCTTCGTACACATGTTATCTTTGATTGCTACCGGCACACCTGCCAGCGGTCCTGTAAGTGTTCCGTCATCAATTAACTTCTGCACTTCTTCTGCACGCTTTAATGCGCCCTCTTTATCAAGTGTTACAAAACTATTTACATCTTTTTCTACTTTTTCAATCTGTGCAATGAAGGCTTCCACGGCTTCCGCAACAGATATTTCTTTTGCTTTGATTTTCTTTCCAAGCTCTACTGCTGTAAGACTTGTAATATCCATAACCGTTTTCCTCCTATCCGATCGTCTTTGGTACTTTGAAGCTCTGGTCTTTTTCCAGCGGCGCATTCGCCAGTGTCTCCGCACTGCCGTCTCCATTTGTCACGACATCTTCGCGGAATACATTCTTTACCGGAAATACATGTGACATTGGTTCAATTCCATCTGTATCCAGCTCATTTAAAGTATCTATATAATCCAGCATTTTTTCCATATCTGCTTTGGCATCTTCTTTTTCCTGACCGGATAATTCCAGTTTTGCAAGAATACCAACGTATTCTATGGTCTCATCTGATATTTTATTTGCCATCTTTCTGCTCCTTCTTTCCTGTTCTTATATGTCTATGCAATCCGTAAATTTATCTGTTATAAAAGCCATAATAATCTGTCGATGCAATCCGTTCTGCCGGAGTAAGCTTTAGCTTTAATCCCTCCGGTACTTCCACCGTCGCATTCTGGGGAATTACAAGATAATGGAACGTGTTACCGTCTATTCCATCTTCTGACAGATACTGACTCCAGGAATTTATCTGCTCCTGTTCCTCGGAATAAATTCTTACATCCACATTTCCATCACCGGAAACATGGCTGAGATCATATATTCCCGGTTCAAAGTCTCTTCCGGCTGTCAGCGTTTCCTGACCTTTTATCTCCACTGATTCTGTAAGTGGATTGCTCTGTGCCGCCGTTTCCAATGCGTCCGTATCCTGTGCATTATCTGTATGCAGTTTTTCTTTTGTCTTGCATTTTAATGTAAGTACTGCTCCCTTATAGAGACGGATATCTTCAATCTTATCTTTCTTTCCCTCTGTATATTCATACAGATAAATACTGTTCTCCGGATCATCAATCTGTACCGTATCATAATCATCTTCCGGCGTGACCGTATAGATTCCTTCCGGAATCTCCACACCTACCAGATAATTACCGGAAGTAAGTTCGTAATCTGCACTTTCTCCCTCTTCCGGGATTTCACGCGTCACATACTGATAATGATCGTAATCTGCTTCATCCGCATCATCTGCATTCTTACTTCCTGTATCCTGGAAGATATCCTGAACTGCATCTTCAACCGCATATTTTATATCATATTTATACTCGTCATAGAGACTTCCTAAGACTGCAACCGCTATAATTACCGGAATCACTATTTTCAGCAGTCTTCTTCTTTTCGCAGTATCCGCAGTCTGTGCATACGTTTTCCGCTTTGTCCCGGTATTTTCCGACTCATTCATACGATATTCCTGACTTCCGTAACTGTATGTTACTGTCTTCTCTTTCTTTCGTTCTGAAGTCACCGTTCTTTTCTGTGCTGCTTCTTTTCCGGCTTTTGTGTAATCCGTTTTTCTGTAATCTTTTTCTCTATGATCTGCTTTTTTGTGATCGGTTTTTCCGTAATCAAATTTTCTGTCAGCTTCCTGATTTTCCCGTTTTTCTATCCTATCATGTATATGCGTCAAAGGCATCCCGTCGCAATCACTCTGATTGATCCGGTAATTCTTGTCTGTCTTACTATTATCAAGTCCACATTCTGTACAGATTCCTCTGCTATTTAATTTTCCCCCGCATAAACTACATTTTTTCCCAAACATATGATTTCCCTCTCTTGACATGTTATCGCTGGTATCATATCTATTATACCCTAATCCCCACTAAGGTTCCAGTCTGCTTAAATCTCTTGGGAATAATGTAGTCTCTCTTACGTTGTCTTCTCCTAATAACTGCATCGTCAGACGTTCCAGTCCGATTCCAAGTCCTCCATGTGGCGGCATTCCATGCTTGAATGTTGCAAGATACTGTTCCATTCCTTCTTCTGTCATTCCTCTTGCAGCAATCTTATCCGTCAGCATCTTATAATCATGAATACGCTGTCCACCCGTCGTAATCTCCAGTCCTCTGAACAGAAGGTCAAAGCTTAATGTATATCTTGGATCTTCCGGATCATCCATTGCATAGAATGGACGCTTCTTGGATGGATAATGTGTGACAAATACAAAATCACTTCCCCACTCTTCTTTCGCATAACGTCCGATCAGAACTTCTTCTTCCGGTTCCAGGTCAAATGGGTTTTTCATTTTGTGGTTGTATTTTTCTGCAACGATTTCTTTGATATCTGCAAATTTCACTGCCGGAATCTGACTGACATCTGGAAGTTCCACCCCCAGAATCTTCAGTTCTCTGTCGTAATCTTTTTTCAACAGTTCCATTGCATACTGAAGGAATCCAGTTTCCATTGCCATGATATCTTCAAATCCATCAATATACCCCATCTCAAAGTCAAGACTGGTATACTCATTCAGATGACGCTTTGTGTTATGTTTTTCCGCTCTGAATACCGGTGCTGTCTCAAATACTCTGTCAAATACGCCAACCATCATCTGTTTGTAGAACTGTGGGCTCTGTGCCAGTACCGCCGGTCTGTGGAAATACTCCAGTTTGAAGATATTGGCTCCGCCCTCTGCTCCTTTTGCCCCAATCTTCGGTGTATGGATCTCTGTAAATTCCTGACTATAGAGGAAATCTCTGAATCCTCTTGTAAGTCCTTCCTGAATTCTGAATTTTGCACGCTCCCGGATATTTCTAAGGGAAATGGAACGATAGTTCAGTTTTGCTTCCAGAGATGTGTTTAATTTCCATTTGGAAATTGCAAGCGGCATCATCTCGTCTTCCGGCTCACTTAAGATTTTCACACTTTCCATACGGATCTCTATTCCGTTCGGTGCTTTCTCATTCAGCTCTAAGATGCCTTCTACTTCGACTGTTGCAGCTTCCTTAATGTCTTTCAGTTCAAAATCAGCACTGCCTTCTTCATAGACACACTGAAGCAGCCCCTCTCTCTTTCTTAAGATCACAAATGCAACGGTTCCCATATCACGGATTGTATGCACTGCCCCGCTGACTTTTACCTTTGCTCCTGCTTCTGTCTGTTCCAGTAATTCACTGATTTCTTTTGTCTCTTTTGGCTTTACACCTGTTAAATACTCCATGTTCTTATCCTCCTTTTCTTCCCGGGACGAATAACTACTTTTCATGTTCTATGCTCTCTTTTACCCCTGAAAACATAAAAAACCGTCCTAGAATACATACTTGTATCCCGGGACGGATATCATCTTCGCTATCCGCGGTACCACCCGCATTGAATCTCAAAGCTGTATAGTGCTTTCTAAGATTCCTCTTTTCGTGCGTAACGTGCAGTCTACGTACCAACCTACTTTTCTATTCGGCTTTACCATATTTACTTGTTCAGCTGGTCTGCTCCAGAGTGTTCCCTATTGTCCTCATTCCCCAAGCAGTGCTCTCAGTCGGTGACACCACATTCCTGTCAGGTTCCAGAGTCCAGAGTCTCTTTCATCGCTTTACTATACTAAAATTTGTTTTAAATATTAACACATGTTTTTTCAGATTGCAAGAGGGTATTTTGAATTTTATGTAAAATGTCTTTCTTGCTTTTCATTTATGGATCCTTGTGGTATTATTTACTAAATTCATGTAACTCTGTTTTTGTATGTAACTGTGTCTTTCTTGTACAGAACCTGCCACTGGCAGCTTCTTCCGAACACATGGCTATTAATAAGGAGGCTGTTATGACTAAGAATAAGAAATATTACTTTTGTTTTGCACTTATCATATCCATCTGTATGACTGTGCTGATTCAGGTATTTCAGTTGTATTCTTTACTGGTACTTGGTGTATTGGAGCTTTTTATGGTAGTGAATGTATGCTTGATTGCAGTAAATCTATTTAACCGGAAGTGCTTGAATCATGTTGGGACGTTGATTATTACGGGATGTTTGTTTCTTTTTCTGCTTTGGAGGAATACATTTGCGCTTCTGTTTTTGTATTCTTTTGCTGTTTAATTGATCATGACGGCTATCACCGACCGGAATAAAACTACAAGGTCCCAGCCTGTGCTGACTCCAACATGGGGAAATTCTAAAGCAAAAAAGTTGACCTAAAAACGAGCTCACAAAAAATCCAAACTCGACATTCGTCTCAAACAGTGAATTTTTTGTGAGCAAACGGTCAACTTTTTTACTTAAGAATTACCAACCATGAGTCCGTATGCACAGGCTGGGACCTTGTAGTTTTATTCCTTAGGTTTTCGCATGCCATAATAATTAAACAGAGAAACCGTAACCATTGCGATACCGAAAGTGTATAAAAAGCCGGAAAATCAAGGTCTTCACCACAACTTTCCGGTCACACACAAAGGTTACAGTCCCTCTATTGAATTCATTATCATTGGCCAATCACGACATGAGAGGTCACGATACTGAACTAAATAGAAAGCAATTCTAAAATTCGGAACCCATCAGCCTCTTTCCCGATCTGACACAACAGACACCGCATCCCGGAATCTGTAATCTTCCCGTCCAGTGTCATAACCACCTTCTGTACCCCATTTTCAGTCTCCAGATTCATAGCATCAATTTGAATTCCGTTTAAATTGATCATATTCAGGTATGTATTCAAATCACTTCGGTCCTTTGAGCATTGAAATGTTATCTTTATCTGTGAATGTTCCATTTTTTCATTCAGTCCTGCTGCCTTCAATGCATCCGCTATTACTTCTTCCTGCATCTCTGGCAATAATTCATATTCATACTTTCTGCACAGGCTCATCAGATGTCTTAAGAATGCTTCATACTCTCCACGGATCTCAGGATCTACATTTCCAGCTCTTTTTTCAACAACCGCTAGCTCCCGTTCCAGTACGAACACATCTCCTCCGTTCTGTCCTTTTACTTCTGCAACATGTTTTCCACATTTCATTCTTCTTAAAAACAGCGGCTTCATATTTGTATCTATTTCATCAATTTCATTTCTTACTTCTTCTAATGTCATCTTGGTTTCCTCGTAAATTTTATACTATATTATATTTTTCAAATAACTGTTGACAATATGATTTATCTTCTGTCGCATGTTTCAACTCATCATATTGCTCATCTGAAAGCAATTTTTGCGTAAGCTTCATAAAACGATCATATTCTTTCATTCCTTTTTTTATTCCTTCTTTTATTCCATCATCACGAATCTGTCGTTCTCTTTCCTCTGCTTTCATAAATTCTGCCTCCATTTCAGCACTATCCTTTATTATCTGCACATTAGCATGAAGCTTCCACAATTCCTCTCTGCCTGTATAAAATCTCTCTGGGTTACAAGCATTGAAAATTCATAGAATGCGAAATGCATAAGTTCTTGATATAGCGTTTATGCCAGTGAAAATATAGAATTATAATGCTTAACTGGATTGTATCACATAGTATATAAATTGTCGAGTAAAAAATATATTTGCTTGCAGATTTCGCTCCGCAAGTTATAATAAAAATGAGAGAAATTATCTTTGGGGGATTATTATGATAAAAACATTGTTCAAACACATTTCAAAATACTACAAGGATACCTTCATTCTGGCAATCGCAGGTGTTGCCGTCGGTGTACTTGTCGGACTTATCGATGCGGCATTCGGTCTGGGGCTCAATGCCTGTACCGCTATCCGTACCAAATACTTCTGGTATCTGATCTGGTTTCTGCCACTTGGCGGAGTATTCGTCTGGTTCATCTATCATCAGTTTGGAAAATCTGTTGCCAACGGTATGAAGATGGTCTTCCATGTCGGATTTGGGAAAAATAACAAACTCCCGATCCGTATGGTTCCACTTGCCATTGTTGGTACCTGGACGACGCACCTGTTCGGAGGAAGTGCCGGACGTGAAGGCGTTGCAGTACAGATCGGTGCTGCGGTTTCTAATAATGTAGGACGTCTGGTCGACAAGACCATTGATATCGAAAACAGCAGGAAAATGTTCCTGATCACCGGTATGGCTGCCGGATTTTCCGGACTTTTCTGTACGCCGCTTGCTGCAATCTTTTTCGCACTGGAAGTACTGGTTGCCGGAGAACTGGAATACCATGCACTGATTCCTGCTACAGTCGCATCAATCAGTGCCGCATTTACTTCCAGGGCACTTGGTCTTCGGAAGTTCCACATTAATATATTGGAAACTTTAAATTATCATCCATCTACTTATAATGCCGTTTTACTTTTAAAGCTGGCTGCTATGGGACTGGTCTTCGGAATCGTTGGTTCTTTATTTGCACTGATCCTCCGGTATCTGCGGTTGAAATTCGCTTTCCGTTTTTCCTCTCCTGTAAAAAAAGTGCTGGTTATGGGATCTGTTGTCGCAGTTCTCATGATGCTCTTTCATCAGGGAAGATACTCCGGAACCGGTTCTAATCTGGTTGCTCTGTGCTTTGACGGTATTACGGACGATATATATGCATACGATTGGATTGTTAAGATGGCTCTTACTATCCTGACACTTTCTTCCGGTTTCATCGGCGGCGAGGTTGCACCGTTGTTTTCCATCGGTTCCTGTCTTGGATATGTACTTGGTCCTGTCTTCGGATTTGATCCGATGTTCGGCGCAGCTCTTGGATTTGCTTCTGTATTCTGCAGCGGTTCGAATACTCTGCTTGCAGCGATTCTGGTTGGTGTGGAAAGTTTTGGATATAATATGCTTCCTTTCTTTGCTGTGGTATGTTTTGTATCGTTTATCTTTAACTTTAATAATTCGATCTTTACGGCACAGCGGGTTGCATTTACGCATCCGACAAGACGGCAGCGTTTAAAAGAAAGACTTGCAGCCAAAAAGAATATTAGTTGACAACATTGCCCGTCTCTTCCAAACGCATGACGATAAAAAATAAGTGTACATTCCTTTTTCGAAAAAGAATTGTACACTTATTTTTATTCTCTTATTTCAATCTTAAATTCCTATAACACAACTTCCGTGTCTTTCAGAACCTGCCGCAGACTCCTATGCCATAATCGGCTTCAGTGCCTCAGCAAGTTTATCTTTCTCAGCCTGTGCCTCAGCAAGATCTTTGCCAAGTGTTGTGTAGTAGATCTTGATCTTCGGCTCTGTTCCTGAAGGACGTACGATAACTGTCTCATTGTTCTCCAGTTTGTAAACTAATACGTTTGCTGCCGGAAGTCCTGTCTCTTCTGTCTTTGTATAGTCTGTTACAGCTGTTACCTTGTAGCCGGCAATCTCTGCTGGTGCATTCTCACGCAGATTCTGCATGATTCCAGACATCTTATCCATTCCGCTAAGTCCAGGGAATTCGAAGCTGTCGATCTTGTTCAGGTAACGTCCATACTCCGCATAGATTTCTTCCAGTCTCTGTTTCAGAGAGCTTCCGATGCTTCTGTAGTAAGCTGCCATCTCGCAGATCAGCATAGATGCGATAACGGCATCTTTGTCACGTACGTATGGTCCTGCAAGGTATCCGTAGCTTTCCTCGAATCCGAAGATGAATCTGTCTACTTCGCCGGCTGCCTCTAACTGTGCGATCTGGTCTCCGATCCATTTGAATCCTGTCAGTACGTTTCTTAATTCTACTCCGTAATGAGCTGCTACTGCATCTGCAAGTGGTGTAGATACGAGAGATTTTACTGCAACTGCTTTTTCAGGCATGGTACCTTTCTCGATACGTCCTGCACATATGTAATCCAGAAGAAGTACGCCGACTTCATTACCACTTACTAATTCGTAAGATCCGTCCGGACACTTCATTGCGATACCTACACGGTCTGCATCAGGGTCTGTTGCAAGCATAAGATCTGCATCTGTCTCTTTTGCAAGGTTTAATCCAAGCTCCAGTGCCTCGAAGATCTCCGGGTTTGGATAGCTGCATGTTGTAAAGTATCCATTTGGATATTCCTGTTCCGGTACAATTGTGATGTCTGTGATTCCGATGTCTTTTAATACCTGTGTTACAGGTACAAGTCCTGAACCATTCAGCGGGCTGTATACAAGTTTTAATCCGGCTGTCTTACACAGTCCCGGACGAACCTGGCGGGATTCGATTGCATCGTAGAGTGCTCTCTTACAATCATCTCCTACGAATTTGATCAGTCCTTCTTCTACACCTTCTGCAAATGACATATATTTTGCTCCGGTCAGAACGTCTGTCTTCTGGATCTCTTCGTATACGATTGCTGCCGCATCGTCTGTCATCTGGCATCCGTCCGGTCCGTATGCTTTGTATCCGTTATATTTTGCCGGGTTATGGGAAGCTGTTACCATAACACCTGCATTACAGTTATAATAACGTGTTGCAAAGGAAAGTGCCGGTACTGGCATCAATGCATCGTAGATTCTTACTTTGATTCCGTTCGCAGCAAGTACGCCTGCTGCTGTCTTGGCAAATACATCACTCTTTAAACGGCTGTCATAGCTGATCGCTACGGTCTGTGTTCCGCCCTGTGTTTTTACCCAGTTAGCCAGTCCCTGTGTGGCCTGACGTACTACATAAATATTCATACGGTTCGTTCCTGCTCCGAGCACCCCGCGAAGTCCGGCTGTTCCAAATTTCAGTGCTACGGCAAACCGCTCCTTGATCTCATCATCGTTTCCTTCAATTTTTGACAATTCCGGCTTCAGATCTGCATCTTCAAGATCTGCAGCAAGCCAGCGTTTGTATTCTTCCTGATACATCTTTTATCACTCCTACCTATTTCTTTTCAGGGTTTTTTGTATATTTTCACAATAAACCTATTAATAATATACCATTTTTTATACTTTCAGGCAATAAATGTATGGTAAATTATGTGAAAACTTTTCGTCATTTTTCTCAAAAATCAGAAAAAGACGGAACGCACATTTTACTGTGCTTTTCCGTCTTTTTCTTCTAAGTATCCGAACTGCTGTCACTGTTATCTACCGACATCATATTCTCAACAATCGAGCTTCCGACCTCATATACCATATTGGAATCTTTGAGCTGTACATATCTGTTATCGCCATTTTCATTTCCAACATAGACGGTACAGGTCTTCTTATCTCCCGAAGTACTGTCCTTGTAAGTTGCCGTTACTGTGATCCGGTTTGCTTCATCCAGGCCATATTTTGCGAGATCTTTTACATTATAATCGGCACACTGCGTGAATGTAATGGTTCCCCATCCTCCTGCAAGTCCGGCACGTTCTTTCTTTTTCTTATAAGTCGTGGTCTCACCGTTTTGCGTTACCTCTACCTTCTTCAGATTACCACTGCTGATAGATGGCAGTGTATCATTCTCGGTCAGAGAAGACAGATCGAATAACAGATCGGATACAAGCGTACTTGAAATAGTATACACGTCATCCGAGTCCTGGATCATCGCATAATAATTGTCTCCGGCTGTATCTCCAATCTCAATCGTTCCTTTGGTCCCGTCTTTTGCCGTGTATGTGATGGTGTAATCCGGGCTGTCCAGTCCGTAATCTGCTTTCTTATCCGGATCACTCAGTTTGCGGACTGCAGTCAGTCCCGTAATGTCTTTTGCCATGCTCTTGATCGTACTCTGATTCAGACGTACTCCGTCGTCCTCATCGTAGACCCATTCGCCATCTTTTTTGGTAAAGCTCATCTTGCTTCCGCCGCTTTCATAGGCAAATGTCTTCAGATTTTTTGCATCTACCAGACTGACTTTTTCTTTGTCTTCTTTGGCCTTCTTCTGCTTGTCACTGTGGCTGTTCCATGCTTTTAAGCCTCCATACAGCGCAAGAAGTGCGGCAAGCACCACCACCATGATGAGCATCGTCTTTTTCTGTTTCATCAAAGTTCCCCTTTTCCATCCACAAATGTTCCTGTTATTACTTATGCTTTTCTTCTCTTCAGCCAGCGCATGAATCCATAGATCAGGATCACAAGCGGGATTCCAAAGATCGTCAGAATACTGATGATTCCTGCATGCTGCATTGTATTGTTGCTTACTTCCAGGCTCTTGGCCTTGATTGCTACATTTTTGGTATTGTCAAAGTTCGCTGTCACGGCATTCATGAACAGATCCAGGTTTTCCAATGTTGTATACATATCTGTGATCTGTGAATCAATCATACTCTCAGACGAAATAACCGTCAGACGGCTGGTCTTGGTTTCATCGGATGAACTGCTGTCTGAGGAATCATCTGACGAATCATCTGATGCAATCTGTTCCGTTGCAACTGCTCCCAGTGTATATGTTCCTTCTTCCTGTGTATCCTCCGTCACAGCATAGGCATTGTCTGATGTCTGCATGAATGCAGTCGTTGTGATCGTATCTCTTGCCGGATCTGTTGTCGTCAGTCCATGAGCATTGATCAACAGTACCATCTCTGATTCCAGATTCTTCGCAAGATCACCTGTTGCCGTGATCTCAGGGAAGATGTAATAGTAATTACCCTGGTAGCTTCTCTGCATATCTGCGATATATCCGTCTGCCTTCTGCATACCATATTCTTTCAGAACCGCATCCAGATTCGGTGTCTCATCTTCAGAATCGCCCAGGATAACGAATACCTTTCCGCCATCTTTCAGGTAATTCAGAAGCATCGTCTTCTCATCATCGGAAATGTCTTTTGACGGGGCATCCAGTAATAACAGATCACAATCATCCGGGATTTCTCCGATCATCATCAGATTTACTTCTTCTGTCGTCAGGTTATTCTTACTGAACAGTTTGTTCACCGAATCTGAAAGTGTTGCTTCTCCATGTCCTGTTGTATAGTACACTTTCTCTGTCTGCTCACTTGTCACCGAATTGATCGCACTTGTAAACTGACCTTCTCCGTCGAACTCGGATGCAGAGCTGCTGCCGGATGTATAATAAGAATACGAATTCGAAACTAAAATGTCATCAAAAGAAACAGATTTGGTTTTTCCTGTATCTTTACATGAGATTACAATCGTATCTTTATCGACTCCTGCTTTCGTAAGTGCCGCCGGGTGCAGAACCGGATCGATCCATTTCACACTGATCTTATCTGACAGCGCCGTATATTTCTTAATGAATGATTTGATCCTTGTATCTGTCGAATCTTTCTCTGCGTAGATCTTAAATGTTACTTTTTTATCCAGTTTGTTCAATACTTTTTTACTGGTCTTTGATACTCCGTAAATGTTATTATCACTGATATCTATACTCTTGATATTCTCCGGAAGCTGCCCTGCGATCAGATTGACAACGACCACCATGCAGATCACAAGTGCGATCATTCCCACACTGTAACTTCCGTTTTTTGATGATGCACTTCGGAATGACTTCTTGATTTTTTCTAACATTATGCTCCTCCTAACTCCAACGTCTCTTCTGAATCATCTGCATCGTCAAGAAGAAGAACAGGACGATCAGTGACAGGTACAGTATAATCCCGCTCGCATCCAGAAGATGGTTATCGGCAATATTGGAAAATACTTCTGTCAGTTCCAGTTTGCCCAGTACTGTGGAAAGCAGGCTTTCAAACACTGTTTTCTTTACAAAGTAAGTGATCAGTGTTCCTGCCAGTACGATCAGCTCCAGTACACCGCTGATCACGATATTTTTCGTCATATTCCAGACCGCAAGTACGACCAGCGTCAACAGCACCGCAACTGCAACTGCATTTGCCCATGCTGCCGAAGGGATGAAGTTCAGGATGCCGCTCCAAAGATACGTAAGAAGCAGAATGCCGAACGCTCCGATCGCCGCAATGATCACGCTTTCTGTCAATGAAGACACAAACATTCCAATGGAAATGTATACGCATCCAAGTAAGAAGAACACCAGGATTGCCAGATAATCTACCTTAATGTATGCCGTTCCCTGTGCCTTAATGATCAGAGGAAAGATCAGATAGATCACACATGGCACAGCCATGATCGTTACCATTGCAAGATATTTTCCAAGCACGATCTTAAACAGGCTGACCGGTGCCGTCAGTAACATCTGATCCGTTTTATTCTTCCTATCTTCCGCAAAGCAGCGCATCGTCAGGATCGGAATTGCCACCAGATATACGAACAGGATTCCAGACAACACATAAGAAAAATACGGATACCCATAATTCAGGTTATATGCCAGAAAATAGATTCCCGTATAAGCTACCAGGAATGCGATAAATACATATCCTATCATAGAATGAAAATAGGATCTTAACTCTCTTTTATAGATGGCTCTCATCTTACTTCTCCTCCTTTATCATTCTATTACCAGACCCTTGTGTCAGTTCCAGGAATATCTCTTCCAGTGTTGTCTTACTCTGATTCAGGGTAAGCAGAGGTACATCTGCATGGGAAAATGCAAGGAATAACTCTTCTCTGATATCTTCCCCGCCTTTTGCTGTAATCTGCGCGGTTGTAATACCACTCGCACCGGTGCGGTATTTTACTTCTTTGATCTTTCCTGTCCGGCGGATAATATGATCCATCTCGTCTCTGGAAGCTTTTGCTTCCACCTCGATCTGTCCTTTACCACTCATCATATTCTCCAGATTTTCAGTCGTATCACTTGCAACCAGCTTTCCTCCGGATATGATCATGATATAATCGCAGACTTCCCTTACTTCCGCAAGAATATGGGAGCTTAAGATCACGGTATGTTTCTTCGCAAGCTTCCGGATCAGTTCACGGATTTCGATGATCTGCTTTGGATCAAGGCCTACTGTCGGCTCATCCAGGATAATGATCTCCGGGAATCCCAGAACTGCCTGTGCAAGACCGACTCTCTGTTTATAACCTTTTGACAGGTTCTGGATCAGCCGGTTCTCTACATCTCTCAATTTTGCAAGTCTTATCACTTCTTCTATCTGTGGCTCTCTTTTATCTTTCCTGATCCCTTTTAATTCTGCAGCGAATTCCAGATATTCACGCACCGTCATTTCCATATATAATGGCGGCAGCTCCGGAAGATAACCAATATTTTTCTTTGCTTCTTCCGGCTCTTTCAAAATGTCATGTCCGTCGATCAGCACCTGCCCCTCTGTAGCTCCAAGGTAACCGGTCATAATGTTCATGGTTGTAGACTTTCCTGCACCGTTTGGTCCTAAGAAGCCATAGATTTTTCCTGATTCTACGGTAAAGTTCAGATGATCTACAGCCAGATGGTTACCATAGCGTTTGGTAAGATTCTTTACTTCTATCAAATTTCCTTCCTCCTGTTAAACTCAATCTGTTAACAATATAAGGGGGATGTTTGAAAAGTATGTGGAAAAAATATGTTTATTTGGTGAATTAAAGTTCATGGGTTGAACAAAAATATTATTTTCCCCGGACGAAAAAACAGAACCAATATCTTCCCAAGTGGCTCCGCTCACTTCGTTCGAAGTCGCCTTTTGTGAAGAATTGGTTCTGTTTTTTCTGTTATTGAATTGTCTTGTTATTTTTGTTCAACACAATTACTCGCGTGTTTTGTGCTATATCCGGTAATTTTATTATAGTTTTATATTGATAGTTTCTCTCTGCTTCCTTAAATAGCCCTGATAAATGCGGCTGCTGACGATTCCTTTTAGTACATTCGCTGCACTTCTTTTTACGTCTTCTTCCCGAATGATGCCTTTTGAAACTGCTTTTACAATGTCATCTACTGTGCCGGAACTTCCCGGCATGATCAAATCGTTACCGGACGCAATGGCATGTGCCGGGTCGCCGTATTTTCTGCCGGTCGCGAACCAGTCGGTCATGACAAATCCATCGAATCCCCATTCATTTCTCAGAACCTGTGTCAGCAGCCGGTAACTATTGTTGACGTATGTCCCGTTTACCTTATTATAACTGCTCATCACGGCTCCCGGACGGGACTCTTTGACGGCTATCTCAAATCCTTTCAGATAAATCTCCCGGAGTGCCCGCTCATTAACATTGGCATTGGTCCGATTGCGGTTATCCTCCTGATTGTTACAGCAGAAATGTTTTAAGGTGACATAACAGCCACGGTTCCGCTGCACCCCTTCTGTAATTGCCGCTGCAAATTTCCCCGTAAGAAGTGGATCTTCAGAAAAGTATTCGAAATTACGTCCACATAACGGATTCCGATGAATATTCATTCCCGGTGCAAGCCAGTATGTAACTCCATAGGTCTCCATTTCTTTGCCCACTACATTTCCCACTTCTTCTGCAAGCTTCACATTCCAGCTCGATGCAAGTGAAATTCCTACCGGAAATGCTGTTGTATACTGATATAGAAGGTTCTTACTGTTCGGATTGCCAAGTATTATTTTCTTTGCCGGTTCCGGCAGATATTTCAGAAAAGATATATTCGGCTCTATTCCCTTCACTTTGCCGGTAATTGATACGGATGACACCTTATGAAGCCTGAGACCTGCCGGTCCGTCTGCCATGACAACGTTCGGGATTCCCTTGGTCAGCAGATTTCCCGTTGTCACACCTGCGGCTCCCGGAGCTTCAAAGAACCTCTGTCCCGACATACCGCCGCCTACAACCAGTCCGGCCATCTCTCTCAGAGTGAGTGCATCCATAAGCCGGTCAGTTTCCTCCGATGAATAGATTCGTACCGGTCCATATACATGATCCATCTCCGGGATAATCCCTGGTTCAATCTTAAAACTCTGAATCTTTTCCACGTCATCGATGATCACTTCACATGTTCTTCCCCAATTCTGTCTGCAGTCACTGGTTGCATGAAGAACTTCTGTTTCCTCCTGTCTTTCCAGCTCCATCACTCTAACCGGGACGTTACAGATATGAGAATGTTTCTCCGTAATCATTTCTGTTTCCAGTTTCAGGATTCCACATACTCTGGTATTCCTGCTGCAATTACCAAACCGTACAACATATTCACCCGTTTCCAAAACGGTTGCTCCATCTTTTTCCCGGTAACTGGTAAGATCACGCAGGTCAAACTGCAGTGTTACTCTTTCCTGCTCTCCCGGTTTCAGTTCTCCTGTCTTGGCAAATGCAGTCAATCGTTGTGCTTCTTTTTCCAGCTCTCCTTTCGGACAGCTTACATAGACCTGCACCACTTCTTTCCCGCAGTATGTCTCTCCGTTATTTTTTACATTCACACAGATTGTCACCGTTGTTTTTTCCAGTTTCATATCTGCAAGATGCATTTCAAATGTTGTATACGACAGCCCATATCCGAATGGGTATCTCGGTGCTACATGAAAGGTATCAAAATACCGATATCCAACATAGATACCTTCCCGGTAATATTCTTCATCCAGATTCCCGTTCAGATAACTGTAATCATCCGCCGCCGGATAATCACGGTAATGCTTTGCCCATGTATCAGTCAGTTTGCCGGATGGTGTATGTATTCCACATATTACATCTGCAAATGCCTGTCCCCCCATCATTCCTGACTGCCCCATGAAAATTACAGCATTAATTCCGGATATCTCATGCAGAAAGTTCAGATCAAACGGACCTCCAACATTGAGCACGATAATCATATGCTTATACTGCTTTGCACAGAATGCAATATTTTCTCTTTCTATCTCTGCCAGACTGTATTCATTCTCGCTGAGTTTCCGGTCCGCACCTTCTCCCGCCTGTCTGGATATCACATAGACACAGGTATCTGTCTCTGATTTATCTATATCTGTCTGCAGGATTGCCCTTCCATATGGATAGCGGTAAGGACTGCTCATCAGATTCATGAACTCCGACAGATACTTCGGATTCAGTTTCTTCCGGAATTCTTCTGCATATGCACGCTCTCCCTCCCGGAAGCTCTGGTCATAATCATCGATCCAGTCCATCGTCGTAATCTCAAATCCTGTATGCTCCATTCCTTCCAGAACTGATACGGCATGTCGTTCGTTGACCTCGCCGGATCCCGTACCCCCTTTGATCGTCATCTTCGCACCGGCTCCATATAATGCAAGAGATCCCGGCTTTACCGGAAGGCATCCGTCATTCTCCAGAAGTACGATTCCCTCCACCGCTGCCTCGTATGCAAGCCGCTTTCCTTCTTCTTCCAGCGGCGTCACTGTATCTGTGAATGCAGCTTTATGAATACTTCTTGTTCTCATTCCGCTTATGCATCCTTTCTATTTTCCCGATGATGGCATATATGGACGCAGTGCCCCTGCTACATTACTGATCGGCATTGTCTGAAGCCATACTTTTCCAGGACCATGGATTACGGTATTGAAGATTCCCTCGCCACCAAATAACATATTTTTCACACCCGGAACACTCTTGATCTCCATTCTGCAGGATGCCGTCATCGCTGCAAGATGTCCGGTGTCAACTACGATCTCCTGATCATCCCGAAGCTCATATTCCACAACGTGACCATCAAATTCGGCAAATACAGTTCCATGTCCTGATACTTTCTGCATAATGAATCCCTCTCCGCCGAATAATCCGGAACTGAATTTCTTATTAAAGAATACGGATAATTCTACTCCTGCTTCACTTGCAAGGAATGCACTCTTCTGAAACACCATCTCCTGTCCTTGTCCGATCTCAAATGCTTTGATGGATCCTGGGAAACAGGATGCAAATGCGATCATTCCGCTGCCTCCTTCTGCGGTATAAATATTCTGGAACATATGCTCTCCGGAAAACATTCTCCCAAATGCTTTACCGATTCCCCCGTTTGTCGTGGTCTCCATCTTCATATTTGGTGACATCCATGACATTCCGCCACCTTCTGTGATCATCTTTTCCCCACCGTCCAGATAGCAGATGACTATCGGTAATGTTTCTCCCTGAATTTCGTATCTCATAGATTGATACCTCCTGATATTAGTTATACATTTTTGAATTTCGGTCTGAAATTGTATTAACAATATTATAGCAGTTCCGGTTCTTTTATACAATTAGTATTTCATTTGCTGAGTGGATTTATCATCTTGGCCTCTCGGTCCATGAAAAAAATCTGGTATGCTGTTTGTGGCTAAGATTCCGTGATGTATGAACATCCTAAGTTTTTCTAAACATCACTCCATATACGCCACAAACAGCATACCAGATCTTTCTCATGTCGTGATTGGCCAATGATAATAAATTCACCAGCGGTATTGTTTCCTTTGTGCGTCGCCCGGAAGTTCCAGCAATTACCGTAATTTTCTAGCTTTTTCATCATATGTTTGTACGAACCTTCCAATATCCAAAGCATCCGTAATAAACTACCAGTGACAAGTTATATAGATACACTTCCGGTATCACAATAGTTCCGCTCCTCCATATTCAATTATTATGGCATGCGATAACGTAAGGAAGAAAAGTAAGAGAACCCAGTTGCGTGCATATGAGATCATGGTTAGTATTTCTTAAGTATAAAAATTGGCCGTTAGCAGTCAAAAAATCATTGTCTGAGCTTGCGAGTTTTGTTTTTTTGACTGCTGCTTTTAGGACAATTTTTATATTTTAGAAATACTCCATGATCGAATCAGCACGCAACTGGGCTCTCTTACTTTTCTTCCGACCGGTATCAGCCGTCATGATACATTAAACACCAAGCGTCTCTACAAATCTCAAGAACGCTTTCCGTCCCTCCTCTGTACACTTATAAACACCGGCATCTTCCAGTACATGCACAAAGACTTCTCCGACCTCTTTTTTCAGAATCTCCATCACATTTTCTTCCGTGATTTCTTCATACTTTGAGCTGAATGTTTCCGCCCAGTCTGCATGTTTGGCAATTTTTCCGTTACTTCTGATATCTTCATGATTTACCAGGTAGTCTGCAAGAATCTCCAGCTCTTCTTTTAATCTGGTCGGAAGGACTGCCAGTCCCATTACCTCTATCAGGCCGATGTTTTCTTTCTTAATATGATGATACTCGGCATGCGGATGATATACCCCCAGTGGATGTTCTTCTGTCGTAATATTATTGCGCAAAGTCAGATCCAGTTCAAATATTCCGTCACGCTTTCTGGCAATCGGGGTAATCGTATTATGTGGTTCTCCGTCTGTATTTGCATAGACGAATGATTCTTCATCTGTGTAATTTCTCCAGCATCTGAGGATATGGTCTGCCAGTTCGATCAGACGTTTCTCGTCTTTGTGACGGATACGGATGACTGATAACGGCCATTTTACGATTCCTGCCTCCACATCTTCATATCCCGGAATCGTAACAGGGAGCTCAATCGGTGCTTTTGCCATTGCAAATGTATAGTGTCCTCCCTGGAAATGATCATGGCTTAAGATAGAACCGCCGACGATCGGAAGATCCGCATTGGATCCCAGAAAATAATGTGGGAACAGCTTTACGAAATCAAATAATTTCTCAAATGCTTTTCTGTCAATCTTCATCGGAATATGCTGTCCGTTGAATACAATGCAGTGTTCGTTATAGTACACATATGGGGAATACTGGAATCCCCATTTTCCTCCTGCAATCTCAATTGGAATGATTCTGTGATTCTCTCTTGCCGGATGATCCAGACGTCCTGTATAACCCTCATTCTCCATACAGAGCTGACATTTCGGATATGCACTGTTCTTCGCATTTCTTGCTGCTGCAATTGCCTTTGGATCTTTCTCTGGTTTTGACAGATTGATCGTGATGTCAATCTCCCCATACGGCGAATCTACTTTCCATTTCATGTCTTTTTTCACGCGGTATCTGCGGATATAATTACTGTCCTGGCTTAATTTGTAGAAATATTCTGTCGCAGCCTCCGGTGATTCTTCGTATTTTTCTGCAAACGTCTGCTGTACCTGTGCCGGTCTCGGAACCAGACAGTTCATAATCTTTGTGTCGAAAAGGTCACGATATCCGATGCTGTCCTCGATGATTCCCCGTTTCACAGCCTCATTTAACAGTTCTTCCAGAACCTCTTCCAGTTCTATAGAATCTGTATCAACTGCTAAATCTTCATAAGAATCTTCGTGAAATAATTCCAGCAGTAAATTCGTTGTGTAGATTCTCTCACATTCCGGTATCAGTCCTGTCTGAATTCCATATTCTACCAGTTTCTTAATATTTTCATACAACATATTATGCTCCTTCCACTCTTTCATTTATGAACTCTTGCTTCTATATCCTGCAAATACATTTTTACAGTTTCATTCCATCCTTTGGCTTTCTTCAATCCGGTCTGTTTATATGATCTTCGCCCCATCACCGATTTCTACTACATAGAACTCTGCTTCATGACCGACTTTCTCTTCGTATGTCTTTCCGATTGTCTCAATGAAGCGGTCTACCGTTCCGTCTTCAACGATACTTACCGCGCATCCTCCGAATCCGCCGCCGGTAATACGTGAACCAATGACTCCCGGCATAGCCTGTGCCAGATCTACCAGAATATCAATCTCCTCACAGGATACTTCATAATCATAACGAAGTGATTCGTGGGACGCATTCATCAACTGTCCGAATAATTCCACATCATTATTACGAAGTGCTTTAACTGCGCGGATCGTCCGCTGATTTTCATATACCGCATGTTTTGCGCGTTTCTGTCTGACCGGATCTTTGACCGCATCTTTGATTTCTTCAAACTCCTCTTCTGTCAGATCTCCTAATGTCTGGATATTGCGAACCTTCTGAAGTTCTTTTAACGCCGTCTCACATTCATTTCTTCTGTCATTATAAGCAGAATCCACCAGACTGTGCTTTACTTTACTGTTGATGATCACGATCTTCGCATTTTCCAGAGCCACCGGTGCATATTCATATTTTAATGTGTTGGTATCCAGGAAAATCGCATGATCTTTCTTACCCATCGCACTTGCAAACTGATCCATGATACCGCAGTTACAGCCATTGAAATTATTCTCCGAATACTGTCCGATCAGTGCCAGATCAATCAGAGACAGATCCTTGAATCCAAATGTATCCTTTAACATCAGTCCGGTCAGCACTTCCAGAGACGCGGAAGAGGAAAGTCCGGAGCCATTCGGGATATTTCCGTAAATCAGGATATCCAGTCCATGTGTCATCTCATAGCCTCTCTTTTCGAATGCCCACATGACTCCCTTCGGATAATTCGTCCATCCGGCTTTTTTATTCGGAACCAGTTCATCCAGACTTGTCTCAATGATTCCCAGCTTTTCAAAATTCCATGAGAAGAATTTAAGCTTCCTGTCTTCTCGGTTTCTTGCCACTGCCCATGTCCCCATTGTCAATGCACATGGAAATACATGACCACCGTTATAATCTGTATGTTCCCCAATCAGGTTCACACGTCCCGGTGCAAAATATGTACGGATCTCCCCACCTTCTCCATATAATTCCTCAAATTTTGCAATCAACTGTTCTTTCTGCATTTCGTTACCTCCATTTTTCAATACATTGCTTTCTCAATTCTGCTTTTTTAACTTCGGTCTCATTCTCATCTGTTTGGCCGTTATCGTCTGTTCATCTTGTTGTCGTTTGTTTACAGATTCTTTTTGCACTTGACCTCTCTGTTGTCGTTATAATATAATCATAATGAGATTTTTCAATTCATACAATAAGAATATTATTATATTTTATAAGTATATTGAGATTTCACAAAGCAATTCAAAGATACAAAAAAATATCATGGAGGCATATATGTCAGGTGTTCAAATTTATACCGAAAAAAACAGAAAAGAGAAAAAACAGCATGGCAATTACGAATTTCCCGTTCATGTAAGTCCGGAATCCATTCAGTCTTATGAACAGAATTCTTTCATGTGGCATTGGCATCCGGAGATCGAACTTACCTGGTTCATGTCCGGACAAATGGAATATGACGTTAATGACCGGCATTATATTGTCAGTGAAGGGCAGGGGCTTTTCTGCAACAGCAACGCTCTGCATGCCGGATATATGATCGATGGACAGGATTGTAACTATCTGTCTATCACATTTCATCCCCGCTTCATCTACGGATACGAGAACAGTATTCTACAGACAAAGTATGTCGACTTCATCACTTCCAATGATTTCTGGTCTTCTTTAGTATTAAAACCTGAGATTACATGGCAGAAAGACATTATTGACAATATAAAAGAAATATATCAGTTAACCGTACAGACGGCCTCTTCTGACGGTACTTTGAATACGGAATACAAGAATACACAGGAACAGTATCTGCCATCAGATTTTTCAGATTATGAATTCCGTGTACATCTGCTGCTCTGCAATATCTGGCACCGGCTTTATCTATATTTTGTCAAGATTGCTCAGGATTCCCCACGCCCACAGAAACATTTGCAGCGTTTGAAGGATATCCTTTCTTATATACAAGAGCATGCTTCTGAAGATATCAGTCTGGAAGATATCTCCACTCATGCCGGACTCTGCAAAAGTGAATGCTGCCGCTTTTTTAAGAAATATATGCGGATGACAATCTTCGATTA
This sequence comes from uncultured Dorea sp., assembly GCA_934295165.1. Classification (GTDB taxonomy): domain Bacteria; phylum Bacillota; class Clostridia; order Lachnospirales; family Lachnospiraceae; genus Dorea_A. The sequence goes on from CAKRAT010000004.1 coordinate 36,700, forward strand.
TCTGTTGTCTGTCAGAATTCAGAACAGCATTCCATATCTTATGAACGGGGAAAATATCACTGCCATTGCAGGGCTTGTCGGATTTTCTTCTCCTGCATACTACGGTCAGATATTCAAACGTTACATGGGTATGTCACCAAGCCAGTATAAAAAGAATGCCGGCGAAATACTCTTTCACAAGTCTCACAACAACTCCGGATAACCGGAAAACTACAATTAATGCACACACTATCATAAAAGGTTTATTCGCACGGGTTCCATTCTCTAAATCTGTCAATATTTTTTATCCTTTCAAACTGGTATGTCATATTTTCTCATAACTGGCTCTTTATTTCATACCACTACTATTGTACAGTAATGACAATTACGAAAGGAAAGAAGGTTTTTGTTATGAATTCCAATCTGAAGAAGATAATTATGACAGCATTATTTGCTGCGTTAGCCTGTGTTGCTACAATGTCCATCCGTATTCCGACACCTGGAACCGGCGGATACATCCATCCTGGTGATGCAATCGTAATCCTGGCAGGTATTATCCTTGGTCCTGTATACGGTATGCTCGCCGGAGGTATCGGTTCTGCACTGTCTGACCTGATCGGTGGATATTTTGTATATGTTCCAATTACACTTGTGATCAAAGGACTTGTCGCACTGGTATCCGGACTGATTTACCAGAAGATGTGCCGTTCCGGTAAAAACCGTTACGTTGCAGTCATCCTCGGCGGTATTACAGATATCGTATTCGTTGCCGGCGGATATTTTATCTGCGAATTTTTCCTGTATGGAAGCGGTGCTGCCGCAAGTATCCCTGCCAATATTATCCAGGGAGTCGGCGGACTTATTATCTCTGCTGTATTATATCCGGTACTGATTGCAATCCCGGATGTACGCCAGGCAGCTTACGAGGCAAAAAATTAAATTCATATGATACCAGAGAAGCTGTCAATGGCAGCTTCTTTTCTATATTCAGATATATATAAACTTTCATCTGAAACTTCTCTTACATACTATGGCATAAAAAAACAGAGGAAATATCTACTTTATCTTAACAGTAACAATATTTCCTCTGTTTTCCACATCTTTTTACTTTTTCACTTTATTTATCCGCTTTTTCAGTATTACTTTTTCCACAGGAGCATCCAATTACAAATGCAAGGAACAAGAATGCCACGATCATCCATCCGGCCAGTGCCTTCGTTCCCATCGGCTGGAACTTATCATAATATCCTTTCAGGTAAATGATGATGATCAGAAGCGGCAGTCCGTAAGACATATAGCCCTTGATTCCTGCCGGGAACTTCCATCCTTCTCCCTGGTTGATCTCATGAAGGAAGTTGTTCCATCCCCATCCATTCTTCTTCGTACAGAACAGTACATAGCCCAGACTTCCAAGCGGAAGCAGGTTATTCGATACGATGAAATCTTCCAGATCCATGATCGTTGATCCTTCTCCAAGCGGAGTGAATCCGGCTAATACATTGAATCCCATCACGCATGGCATACTTAAGATAATGATCAAGATCAGACTGACCAGCGTACTCTTCTTTCTTGACCACTTGAACAGATCCATATCAAAAGAAATGATATTTTCAAATACCGCAACCAGCGTAGTAAATGCAGCAAAGCATAAGAACAGGAAGAATAATCCCCCCCATACACGTCCGCCTGCTACCTGTGCGAAAATATTCGGGATCGTAATAAATATAAGACTCGGGCCAGCTCCCGGCTCAATACCGTATGCAAAGCATGCCGGGATGATAATGAATCCTGCCATCAGCGCTACGACCGTATCAAGTACAGTAATATTCACCGCTTCACCGAATAATCTCTGGTCTTTTTCTATGTAGCTTCCGAAGATCAGCATTGCCCCGATACCGATAGACAATGTAAAGAATGCCTGGCTCATCGCCCCGAAGATCACATTTCCAATTCCAATCTCTGCCATCTGTTTAAAATCAGGGATCAGATAGAAACGGATTCCTGCTCCGGCACCCTTTAACATAACTGAATGAACCGCAAGTACGATCATGATCAGCAGAAGAGCCGTCATCATGAATTTTGATACCTTTTCGATTCCCTTTTGGATTCCGAATGCACATACACCGAATCCGATAATACAGATCAGAACCGTCCAGAATGTCATAAGCGGCATATTGCCAAGCATATCACTGAATCCCGCAGATACCGTCTCCATATCTGCGCCTACAAAGTCTCCTCTGAAACTTCTGACACAGTAATACAGCATCCATCCGCCAACTGTAGTATAGAACATCATCAGGAAATAGCATCCGACAACACCGATCCATTTCGTGATGTGCCACTTTGTTCCCTTTGGTTCCAGTACTTCATATGCAGCAGCCACACTGTGTCTGCTGGCACGTCCGACACCAAACTCACAGACCATGACCGGAATTCCCATGATCAGCAGGAACACCAGATAGATCAGAATAAATGCGGCTCCCCCGAACTGTCCACACATATACGGGAATTTCCACACATTACCGATCCCAACGGCACAACCTGCAGATACAAGAATGAAGCCCAGTCTTGATCCAAATGTTTCTCTCTTCATTCCTAAAACCTCTCTTTATTTTTTTAAATCACAAGCTTTTCTATTATAGCGCATTCTGAGGGGGGTACGCAAGGATTCTTGTTAGCATTCTGGGAGATTAAAAAAGATCAAGTTTTTATTTAATGTATCATGACGGCTTTCACCGATCGGAATAAAACTACAAGGTCCACTTCTGTGCTGACTCCAACATGGGGAAATTCTAAAGCAAAAAAATTACCCTGAATATGAGTCACTGTTTGAGCCGAATGGCGAGTTTGACTCATATTCAGGGTGCTTTTAGAAAATTCTGACGCCCTTATAACTTCTTCATCGTGGAATCTTAGCCAGCAACAGGATACCAAGTCTTTCTCATGGACCGGGGTAAGCCACGATGATGAATTAATTAGAAACTAGATTCCTAATTTCTCTTTCATATAATCCACCGGTGTAGACTTACCAGTATACAACTCAATTGCGATCAGAGCCTGGAACAGCATCATGCTCATTCCGTTGTATACACGGTCGCATCCGGCTTCTTTTGCCTGTTTCATCATAACTGTCTCGCGTGGTGCGTATACAGTATCTGTAACGATCAGGTCTTTCTTGAAGAATGATGGATCAGGAATGTTAGAAAGATCTTCCAGTGGGTGCATTCCTACTCCTGTTGCATCGCAGAAGATATCTGCTTCATGCATTTTCTCTTTTAACAGATCAAGATCAGCAAGGTCACTCATTGTAGCTTTGCAGTCTGTGCTCTTATTGATGATGTCTACGATCTCTTCTCCACGGCTGTAGAATTTATCTTTGATGTTGAAGATATGAAGCTCAGCAATTCCGTCTAACGCTCCACGTACAGCGATTGCTGTTGCAGCTCCACCTGTTCCGATCAGAACCATCTTCATTCCCTTGAAGTCGATACCTTCTTCTTTGATTCCCTGCCAGTATCCCATACCGTCAGTGTTGTAACCTTTCAGATGTCCTGTAACGTTACCGTTCTCATCTCTTTCGTTAACAACTGTGTTGATTGCTCCGCAAAGTTTTGCAGCTTCATCTACATCGTCAAGATATTTGTGTACAACTGTTTTGTTCGGCATAGAGATGTTAGATCCTAACATCTTTAATGCTCTGATACTCTGAACAGCATCTTTTAATGAATCATTATCTACTTCGAATGCCAGCTGGATTACGTCATCTCCGTTTTTATCATAAGCGAGATTGTGTGTGACTGGTGACTGTGTGTGACGGATTGGGTAAGCCATTAATCCTACTAATTCTGTGTGTCCTGTAATGTTTGGCATAATAATTTCCTCTTTTCTTATAATGAATGTTAATAAATGGTTCTCTTAAATACGGATTATTCCAATGGTTCCAGTGTTAAATATCCCTGATTCTCTAATACATTGAGGATTGCACGTCCTTCCATGGTTCCTTCCATGATACGGCGGGCGCGTACGGAATCTCCAATGTTGTAGATGTAAGTATCTGTATCGTCAAATGCTTCTTTTAAGTCTTCCATGATCGGATTGTTTGCACGCATTCCAAGGCAGTTGAATCCAAGATCGAATTCCAGATCTGTGATCTCTCCGTCTGGAAGTTTTACTGTAAATGCGTTCTCTTTTACTTCCTGAAGTGCTGTATTGACGTATTCTTTTACACCATATTTATCATGAGTCTCTCTCATAGAACATTTTGTAATCGGATCAGCAAGCATACCGATCTGTGGCAGCATATCAATGATTGTACATTCTGCCCCGCGTGGTGCGAAGTATTCTACAACGTCAAGTCCTACAGAACCGCCTCCTACGACTACTACTTTCTTTCCTTTACATTCTTCTTCCGGATATTTACCGGCATTCAGATTGTTGATCATTCCGAAAATAGTATTTACATTACCAGCTTCGATATTTTCTTTTAATCCCTTGATCGGTGGTACAAGCGGAACAGATCCTGTTGCATTTACCACAATATTTGGTTTAAACTGTTTGATCGTCTTTACACAGGCATCTGTATTTAAGAAGATGTACAGGTTGTCGAGTTTGGCTGCACGTGCTTCTAAGTATCCCGGGAAGTCTTTCATACGTGTCTTGCTTGGAAGATCTGAGATAAATGTAGATAATCCACCAAGATGATCTTTCTTCTCTAATAAGAATACGTTACATCCAACTTCAGCGGCTGTACAGGCAGCTTCCAGACCTGCTGTTCCTCCACCTACAACGACTACGTTACAGTTCTTATTTACATTCAGCTGTTTGTATACATCTCCTTCCGGTACTGCAGGGTTAACGGTACAGCGGATTGGTCTGTTCACACCGATACGGTTTCCTGCACATCCTACGTTACATGAGATACATTTACGCAGGCAGCTCTCTTCTCCATTCTGTACTTTCTTCACCCAGTCAGGTTCAGCGATCAGTCCACGTCCCATTCCGACGATGTCTACATCTCCGCTTTCGAGTACTTTTTCTACAACTGCAGGATCACGGTAGTTTCCTGCATTCATAACAGGTTTGCCGAATTTCTCTTTTACGGCTCTTGCCATGTATGAACGCCATCCATCCGGAAGGAAGTTAGAATCAATCTGATACTGAAGTGATGGGTTCAGTCCACAGGATACATCATACATGTCTACATATTCATCTATGTATTCCAGATATTCCAGTGTATCTTCCAGTGTATTTCCACCCGGAACTCTTTCTTCTGCAGAAATACGTACGATGATCGGGAACCAAGGTCCTACATTCTTACGTACTTCTTCTAATACCATACGAGGGAAACGAAGTCTGTTCTCTACAGATCCGCCAAACTCGTCTGTTCTCTTATTATAATATGGAGAGATGAACTGACTCATCAGGTAAGAGTGTCCGCAGTGGATCTCGATTGCATCGAATCCGATTGCCTGTACACGCTTTGCAGCTTCTCCATATTTCTTTACTGTTGTTAAAATCTCTTCCTTTGTCATCGGGCGGGGTACCTCTCCGCCTGCCTTTGTAGGAATATTGGAAGAAGAAACAGTCTCCATTCCGGTTCTTGCTGAAGATGCGGAAGCACCTGCATGGTTAACCTGAATAGCTACTGTTGCTCCGTTTTTGTGAAGGTTTTCAACCAACTGATAATATCTCGGCATGAAACTGTCATGATCGATACGGATCTGGCTTGTTCCGTTTGATCCAACCGGATACTCAATGTTAGCATTTTCCAGAATAATGAGTCCAACTCCGCCTTTCGCTCTTAAAGAATAGTAATTCATATGACGGTTACTCATTTCCCCGCTTGTCTCACCGTAATTTGTCCCCATTGGTGTCATTGCAATACGGTTTTTAATAGTTGTTCTTTTAATCGTAATAGGTTCAAAAATTTTAGGGTATTTATTTTTCATGAACTTACTCCTTTTTCATTGATTTATACTGCGAAGCATTCCTCTGTTTGTGACACCTTCATCATATACCCTTCGACTAAAAATTAACAATATCTTTCAAGTAAACTTTTGATACATCCAAGCTATCAGTTTCCGTCTCTGCCTGTTCTTTCATGTATCGAATGAACCGTTCTACTGCCGGAAGCTTATACCGGTCCTTCATCCAGAACATAAAGATCTGCCTGTATACCGTCAGATCTTTCAATTTATGAATGTTGATTCCTTCTGCCCTTACCAGAATATCTGTCTGCGGTGTTAATGCGATTCCGAAATTCTCTCTTACCAGGGCAACAATGGAATATTCATCCGGACATTCCACGATCAGATTCGGTTTTACCTGGAACTTCTTATATAATTTTCTTTCATAGGTTCCCATCCAGGACTCCCTGTCATATCCGATTACCGGATAATTTCCAAGTTCTTCCAGCGGAATCTCTTCCATATCTTTTAATGGATGTTCTTTTGGTGTTATCACGACCAGCTCCTGGTTCTGTAATGGGTAGAATTCCATGTCTTCCCTGTTCATATATCCGCCAAAACCGATATCCAACTCTCCCGATCTTACTTTCTTTTCAATCGCCGGCGTATGATTCTGATAAAAATTGAAGACAACATTCTTATTTTTCGATTGTTCCAGAAATCTTCTTACTTTATGTGGAATATAATGTCCCGCCAACGGAAAAATATAACCAATATCGATTCTTCCGCCATCAGAAGAAAGTTCCTGCATCTTATCCACAGCAATGTCACAGTCTTCCAGAATTCTTTCTGCATATTCCTTGAATAACTTTCCAGCCTTTGTAAGATTTACTCCTCTCCCGGCTTTTTCGAACAGAGCAACCCCAAGCTCATTCTCAAGTGATGCCATTGAGCGGCTGAGCGACGGCTGTGAAATATACAGCTCATCTGCCGCAAGATGATAATTTTCATACTGTGCAACCTTTTGAAAATATAAAATCTGATTCAGTGTCATACCATTCACCTCGTACAATTTAATCTATAGAACCGGCTGCTGCCAGCTTCTTTCTAATGCGTGACAATTAAAAACTACATATTATAAATATTATATCATAACCAATACATTCAGGACATTAATTTTTCACTATAAAGGCATTAGACGTTATGTATGATTATTGATAAAATAATAACAAACGAGGCGTTATTTTTTTAACGGACTCACAAAAAGAGCGTTTCTTTTGTTTGTGACAGAACATATGGGAAAACTTTTTTATCAAAGGAAAAGGAGAAGAAGAATGAACAAAAAATATCTTCCAAGTGCACTTATACTGTACTTAAATTATTTCATCCACGGAGTCGGATGTTCCATCTTAGGTCAGGCAGTTATCAAAGATTCCCTCGCTGCTTCTTGGGGCGTTGAAGCAATGTCAATCACAGCTATTTCTGCTGCCTTAGGTCTGGGACGACTGATCGCACTTCCATTTGCCGGTCCTCTTTCAGATAAGTTAGGACGCCGCATCTCAACAGCCATCGGTAGTGCTTCTTATGCAATCTACCTGATTGGACTTGCTCTTGCATTCAATGCAGGAACAAACGGCGGTTACACAATCGCTTATGTATGTGCGGTCTTAGGTGGTATCGCGAACTCATTCCTCGACACTGGTATCTACCCTGCAGTTTCAGAGATCATCTACAAAGCTCCGGGTGTTGCTACTATGGGAATCAAGTTCTTTATCGCAATCGCTCAGATGGCACTGCCATTCGTACTCGGTGTATCCGTAGTAACTACAAGTGCCGGACTTACTTCTTACAACAAATTATTCATCGGATGCGGAATCATCTATGCAGTACTTTTTGTTCTGGTATTCTTATTCCCACTTCCGGATGCAGATATGAAAGCTGCAGGTAAAAAAGAAGGTCTGATCGCAAGCTTAAAACATACACACTTCTCAATCGAATCTATCGCTATGATTGTGATCGGATTCACATGTACAGGAACATTCCAGTTATGGTTAAACTGTGCACAGAACTTTGCAAAAGAAAATGTAGGCTGGGCTGACCCGTCTATCATGCAGACATGGTATTCTGCCGGAACACTGATTGCACTCGTTGTTACAGCTCTTCTTACAAGAAAGATCAAAGATGTAAGATTCATCGCTGTATACCCGGTCATCTGCCTTGTTACAATGATCGCCGTACTTATGGGACAGAGCAAGACACTTATGATCGCCGGTGCATTTATCATCGGTTGGGCAGGAGCCGGCGGACTCCTTCAGATTGTTACTTCTGTATGTAACATGCTGTTCCCTAAGATCAAAGGAACTGTTACTGCACTCGTAATGATCGCATCTTCACTTTGCAACTACACAATCCTGACAGCAGCTTCCAAGATGCAGCCTGCACAGGTTATGACAATGAACATCGTACTGACAGCCGTTGGTGTCGTTCTCGGATTATATGTAAATATCCGTTATGCAAAGATGGTTGCTCTTGCAGACAAAGAAGATTAATTTTATACTATTTATAACACTGTCACATTTTACAACTGAATCGTAAAAAGGAGAATTTTAACATGAATACTATCAAGATCAGAGATATCGAAATCGGTGCCGGCGCACCAAAAATCATTGTTCCAATCGTTGGTGTTACAAAAGAAGACATCATCAATGAAGCTAAGACATTTGATTCCATTCCAGTAGACGTTGTGGAATGGCGTGTGGACTGGTTTGAAGGTGTGTTCGACTTTGCAAAAGTAGAAGACGTATTAAGGGATCTTCGTGAAGTCCTTGGCAACATCCCTCTTTTAATGACATTCCGTACTTCCAAAGAAGGCGGCGAGAAAGCCATCGAAGCTGAGGCTTATAAAGAACTTAATCTGAATGCTGCAAAGACCGGATACGTAGATCTTATCGATGTAGAAATTTTCTCAGGTGACGAACTCGTAAAAGAGATCATTGATGGTGCTCATGCAGCAGGTGTAAAGGTTATCGCTTCTAACCATGACTTCCATAAAACACCTGCAAAAACCGACATCATCTACCGTCTGCGCAAGATGCAGGATATGGGAGCTGATATTCCTAAGATTGCTGTTATGCCACAGAATAAGAAAGATGTTCTTACATTACTTGCTGCTACAGAAGAGATGTCTTCTGACTATGCAGACCGTCCGATCATCACTATGTCAATGGCCGGAACTGGTGTGATCAGCCGTCTGTGTGGTGAGGTATTTGGTTCTTCCATGACATTCGGTGCCGCAGCAAAAGCTTCTGCTCCTGGACAGATGGGCGTAAATGATTTACAAACTGTACTTGATTTACTTCACGATGCAATGTAAACTATTTATTATAGTAATGTGATACAGTGAAAAAGCCATGTAATATACATTACATGGCTTTTTCCCGGTTTTAAAACCCGTAACCCGTAAACAATAACGCTTAAAATCAAATAAGTAACTTATGATAATTGGAGGTTGTTATGAAAAAAGCACTACATTGGCTCGATGAATACCTGGAAGAATTTGTATTAGTCATCGGCTTGATCCTCATGACACTTATTATGGGAATCCAAATCTTCTGCCGTTACGTTCTCGGTATGTCGCTTTCTTGGTCGGAAGAACTCACCCGTTATATCTTTATCTGGTGTGGATTCTTAAGTGTCAGTTACTGCAGCAAAAAATGTCTTTCTATTAAAATCGAACAGTTTGTTGCTATTTTCCCGCGTAAAGGAAAAGCTCTTTTTAAAGTTGTAAACCATACATTAGAGCTTATTTTCTTTATTTACATGATTCCTTTTGCATGGTCTTACATGATGTCAGCCGTGCACAGCGGACAACTTTCCCCCGCCTGTGGAATTCCAATGTACTATATACAGGCAGCTCCGTTAGTATCTTTTGTCCTGGTTGCTTTCCGCGTCCTGCAGCGCTGGATCATCGAATTCCGTATCGCCCGCGGTGAGAACGTCTTTGATCCTGCCCATCCGGAACGGAACACACCGGAATCATTTATTGAAGCGAATAAGGAGTAAGAACTATGCCTGTTGTTTTTTTATTTATTATATTTGTATTATTACTGATCATTGCGATCCCTGTGTCGATCACTCTGGGAATCGCTTCTGTACTGCCTTCCGTATTTGACCCGTCTTTCACGGTCGGTGCCAAATACCTGATCCGTGCCATGTTCAGCGGACTGGATTCCTTCCCGCTCCTTGCTGTTCCGATGTTCGTATTATCCGGAATCATCATGGCCAAAGGTGGTATTTCCCGGAAACTGTTTGACGTTTTCGCATATTTCTTCGGAAATTTCACAGCCGGCATGCCTTGTGCCGTTATCGTGACCTGCTTATTCTACGGTGCGATCTCCGGTTCTGCACCTGCAACGGTTGCAGCCGTCGGAAGTATGACGATCCCGATCCTGACTTCGCTTGGATATGATCTCGTATTTTCTACATCGATCGTGGCAGTTGCCGGCGGGCTTGGTGTCATCATACCGCCAAGCATACCATTCATCATGTATGGTATGGCTTCCGGTGCTTCTGTCAGTGACCTGTTCCTGGCAGGTATCATCCCTGGAATCCTGATTGGACTGCTTCTGATGGTCTATGCCGTATATCACTGCATCCGCTTTGGAGAGGACAAAGAAAAGATCCATGCAGAGATCAAAATCCTGCATGATAAGGGTCTCTTAAAAGTATTAAAAGAAAGCTTTTTTGCGCTTTTAAGTCCGATTATCATCCTCGGATGTATTTACAGTGGAATTGCTTCTCCTACCGAAGCTGCTGTTATCTCTGTATTTTACGCACTGATCATCAGTCTCTTCGTATATAGAAGTATCAAGATCAAAGACCTGTGGGCAATCCTCACGGAAGCGATCCGGACATTTACACCGATCCTGTTTATTCTTGCGGCATCGACTGCATTTTCAAGAGTCCTGACTCTGATGCAGGTACCGCAGACCGTGAGCGAATTCATCCTGAACAACTTCCACAGCAAGGTTGCCATCCTTCTGGTGATCAACCTGTTCCTGTTAATTGTCGGAATGGTTATGGACACCACACCGGCGATCCTGATCCTGTCACCGATCTTACTTCCTATCGTAGAAGCGATTGGTGTAGATCCGGTACAATTCGGTGTGATCATGGTTGTTAACCTTGCAATCGGATTCGTTACACCGCCGATCGGTGTCAACCTGTTCGTTGCAAGTTCACTTACGGATGTGCCGGTTATGAAGATTGCCAGAAAAGCAATGCCTATGATCGGACTTTTCCTGGTTGCACTTCTTTTAATTACATTTATTCCGGCGATTTCGATCGGAATCTTATAGGAGGTATGAGAAGATGATATCAAAGAAAAATATACAAAAATGCATTCCGGTTCTTCTCCTTACCATGACCCTTGGAATCGTCAGCACCGGCTGCGGTTCCAAAAATGAAGAGCAGCGTTATGCATGGCCGCTTGCAACCGCAAGTCCGGAGGATACCGTTACCCAGATCTTTTCCGAAAAATTTGCCGATGAAGTAGGTAAATTAAGTGACGGAGAGATGAAGATCCAGGTATATCCAAACTCTACACTCGGAGGAGACCGTGACCTGTTGGAAAGCTGTTCGGACGGAGATATTCCATTTATTGTCCAGAACACAGCACCGGAAGTTTCCTTCATGAGTGATCTTGCCGTGTTCGACCTTCCTTGTGTATTCGATTCGCTGGAACAATGCAGGGAAAAGATTGACGACCCGGAATTTCATTCTCTGATCAGTAAGGTCTATACGGATGGCGGCTACCGGCTGCTTGGTATGGCCGACCAGGGCTTCCGTGTTACCAGTACGAACAAGAAGATTACGAATATCAATGATTTCAAAGGACTTAAGATCCGTACCATGGAGAACAGTTACCATCTGGCATTCTGGAACGCATTGGGTGCCAATCCGACTCCGATGACCTTCAGCGAGGTTTACATCGGACTCCAGCAGCATACGATTGATGCGCAGGAAAACCCATATGAAGTTATCGTATCGAACAAGCTGTATGAACAGCAGGATTATGTGGTAGAGACCAACCACCTGCCTCATCTGATCGCACTGATCGCAAATAATGACTTTATCAAGGATCTTCCGAAAGACCAGCAGAAGATCATCAATAAAGCCGCTGAAACAGCTACGGAATATGCACGTGAACAGTCTGATGAACGTATCGCTGATAAGATCAAGACGATCGAAGACAGTGGTACTGAGATCGTAACATTGTCTGATGAGACCCGTGCGGACATCCGTAAAGCATCTCAGGGCGTATATGATTCGATTCGGAAAAATATCAATAAAGACATTTATAATGCTTATATGAGCGATATTGAAAATTAGAAAGCAATATGTATGTTAATCGTAAGGAGCTGCCATAAGGCAGCTTCTCCTGCACACTTTGGTATAAAAAGAGAAAAGGAATGAGAAGATGTACCCTACTCATCTTCTCATTCCCTTTCTCTTTTTTATATGATTTTTACTACTATCTATTATTGGATGATTCCTGTTATCTGTCACTCCGAAATACTTTGTCCGGCATGTATCCGCTTATGCTGTACAGGCATTCTGAAGAATCTCATTTAACGCATTTCCACTGCTTGTATGGCATCTTACGATCTGCGCATTACATTTTTCCGCTTCTGTTACTGCACAGTGTACCATCTTATGAGATACTGTATTGGTAAATAAGATTAACAGATCTGGACTTCCAATCTTATCACTTAAATTTCCTGACATCTGCGTAAATACTTTTGCTTTGCATTTGTACTCTTTACAGATCTTTTTATACTGATGAACCATTCTGTCATGTCCGCCTACAATTACTACACTCATGTACTGCCTCCTTTTATGTAAGTATGTTGGTTAGCTTCATCTAACTAATATAATACACTATTTTTCTGAAAATGGAAGAGGGTATATTGAGAACTTTTCTCAATATATCCTCTTCCATTTTTACCGTGCTCTATATGCGCTCTAAGTAAAATATCACACTTTCTAATGTTATGATTCAAAAACAAGATTATCATTTTCATATATATTTCTCCAGACACACCAGTTGAAACCCCTTCGATCCCATTAAATACACAGGAAACAATGTCCGCTTCCGTGTAGCCAAGCTTCTTATACAGCTTTCTGGCTCCGCTATTCCGCTCATTCGTATCCATTCTAAGATACGGACAATTATGCTCCAATGCATACTTCTCATAATAATCTACGAACGCTGTTCCATATCCTTTCCCCAAAGTATCCGGATCTACGACCAATGTATGTAATAGTATTTCCTCAATCTGATCGATATCGTTCTTTACTGCTTTTCACTCTTAATTCACTGAACTCTATACACTTGAACTTTTTCACACAATATTCTTGAATATACTTATTCCATATGATATATTAATTACATAAGGAACAACTGCCCACAAGGGGTTGACCTTGAAAATATGGTTAAAGAAACACCACTCCTTCGCTCGCCAAAGTTCCGGGGTGGTTTTTCTATTCTAATTCATCATCTGATAAATGAAAATACAAATGTCAGTAACGCAAGAATGAACATACCAAAAATGTCTGTTTCCATATTTATATTTTAGATTTGCATGCCTTTCAAATATCATTAGCGTGCTTTTCCCTTTCAAATACCCCACAAAATCTGATACACTCATTTTGGGCGGAATCTCCACTAACATGTGCACATGATCCGGACAAATTTCCGCTTCTATGATACGAACTTCTTTTCGTTTGCATAACATACTTAAAATACTTCACAATAGAAAACAGGACCTTGCCCTAACAAAGAAATAACCGCCCATCATCCTGACAAACATGAGCGGTTATTTTTATAACACTTTTTTAATCAGGCGAACCGTCATATCGGTAGCACCTTTTATATTTTTTTATTAACATTACTATTTTTCCCTGTCAAATACTATTTGCTTTTCACTCCTTTTTTCCAAGGCTCATAAAATTCTTACGCTTCGGTACTTCCTTCCCAAGTACCTACTTTTCTCGCACCTGCGTTCTCATCGAACCAGTGTGTCATTACTCATCCACCTCATCCAGCGGCATCTCACAGTTGAACACTTCAATATGATGTCTCACATTCTCATACGTTCCCTGTACCATAGCCACATTCAGATCAAAGTAGTTGTGTACTCCTTCTGACTTCAGATACTCTTCTGCATGTTTCGTCAGACGGTTAAAGCTTGCTGTCGCAATATTCACTTTCACGATTCCAAGTTCGATTGCCTTTCGAAAATCTGCATCCGTAATTCCACTTCCGCCATGAAGGACTAACGGAATGCCTGTCTTATCATGAATCTGCTCCAGCACATCGAATGCAAGCTTTGGTGCTACCGGATAATTGCCATGCGCATTTCCAATCGCAACTGCCAGTGCATCGATTCCGGTACGTTCGACAAATACTTTTGCATCATCCGGATTCGTACAGCGGATTCCGTGATCTTCGCTTCCATCTTCACTTCCGCCTACCAGTCCAAGCTCCGCCTCTACAGTTGCCCCATATTTCTTTGCCAGTTCTACTACCTTTGCGGTACGTTTGATGTTTTCTTCAAATGGATATGTAGAGCTGTCAAACATGACAGATGTAAATCCAAGTTCCAGTGCTTTCTCTACCGTCTCCATGGTAAGTCCATGATCCAGATGTACTGCCACGTCTACTTTCGCTTCTTTTGCAGCCTGTACCATCATTGGTCCCATAAGTGCAAGCGGAGAATGTTTCAGTCTTACTTCTGCAATCTGCAAGATGATCGGAGTGTCCAGTTCTTCTGCTGCCTGGATTGCTCCTTTTACCATCTCCATATTTCCAACACTGAATGCGCCGATTCCTCTGTGATTACTCTTCGCACGCTCCAGCAATTCTTTCATCGTTACTAATGCCATCGTTCTTCTGCTCCTTTCCATGTTCTTCCTGTCTTAAGTTATGTCCTAATAACGTCAGGCAGATCAGTGCGGTCACTGCAAATGCAATTCCTATTCCAAATACCACATGCATGCCGTATCCTTTTCCGGTAATAAATCCCGATAATGCCGGTGCACCGCATGTTGCGATCACGATCCCAAGCATTACAAATCCATAATTTTCTCCGGTATGCTCGATTCCAAAGATCGAACTTGTAAAGGAAGGAAAACTTCCCATGATACCGCCATAGCATCCATACATCAGTATAATTGCTACTGTCACTGTATATGATCTGGTAAATGTAAGTACTGCCATCGCTGCTACCGATACTGCCAGCACTCCTTTGATACATCCCACTCTTCCTACTTTATCGGAAAGTGTCGGGAGTACCAGCCTGGTTCCTGCATTTACAATGGAACCGATCATAACTGCGCTGACCGCAATTGCCGATGGGATTCCAAGTTCAATCTGATACGTCTGTGATACCGGTGACACCAGGAAATAAGAAATCAATCCAAACAACATCGTTGCAAGAAGCAGATAGAAGTTCTTTGTCTTCATCATCTCTGCGGATGTATACTGCTTTTGTTCTGTCTGTGCTTCTGCATTTCCATTTGCCGCGTTTTGTTCTCTCAATGCCTGTTCGGCTTTTCTTCTCCACTCTTTATCCGGAGCGGTAAAGAAGATTCCACATAAGATCCAGGACACCGTAATCGCTGCGCCGATGATCAGGAATGTCTTTCCCGGTCCTTCTGCCTGCAGAATCTTTCTGCTGATCGGCGCCAGGAAGAATCCACATAGTCCGTTCGCCGTTACGACTACACCGGATGCGAATCCCGTTCTTCCAGGGAACCATTTCTGAACAGTCGAGATAATTACCGTATAAATGAGTCCCTGTCCGAATCCCTGCATCACACCATAGGTCACATACATCGGAAGCGGTGAAGGTACGATCAGGAATGCGGATGCAAGAATTCCAACAGCGAAAATGCCTCCGCCGATCCATACAACAATCTTTGGATTGTATTTATCCTGCAATCTTCCACCGATTATATTTCCAAATACGAATGTACTCAGTGCCAGGTAAAAACACATGGATGCTGCTGTCTGGCTCCAGCCGGCCTGTTCCATCACGTATGGCTGATAGATCGACCATACGTGAGGATAACCGGTAAAAAAGATAGCAATGGCACCGAATATCATCGTCAGTAGTCTTTGTCTTTTCTGTGTAGTTGTTAACTCCATAATTTTTCCCTCTTATTTTATAAGCCCAAACTGCTGCATTTCCCTTTTTAATTGTTCTGCATGCTCCGGCTCAAGCTCAGTAAGCGGTGCTCTTACCGTTCCACCGCAAAGTCCCATCAGTTCTACTGCTTTCTTCACAGGAATCGGATTCACCTCTGAGAACAATGCGTGGATCAACGGCAATGCTTTTAACTGCAGTTCCAGACTTTCTTTCACCTTTCCGTCCAGATAGAACTGGCAGATATCGTGTGCCGCCTGAGGTGCTACATTCGACAGTACGGAGATCACTCCTTTTCCGCCAAGTGACATCAGCGGTACGATCTGGTCATCATTTCCGGAATACAGATCTAATTTGCCGTCTGTCAGATCCATCATCTTCACGATATTGGAGAAATCTCCACTTGCTTCCTTGATCGCAACAATGTTATCCACATTGTTCACAAGATAAGCCACCGTCTCAGCTTCCATCTTACATCCGGTTCTTCCGGGTATGTTATAAAGGACAACCGGTACTTTCGCTGCATCTGCTACCTGAGTGAAGTGTGCGATCATACCTTTCTGGGTTGCCTTGTTATAGTATGGTGTTACGACTAACACGCCATCCACACCATATCCGGCAGCCTCTTTGGATAACTCCATTGCCGTCTTTGTGCAGTTTGATCCGGTTCCTGCGATAACCGGGATTCTTCCTTTGGTTCTTTCGACTGTGAATTTCACACATTCCATGTGTTCCCGTTCTGTCATCGTTGCTGCTTCCCCGGAGGTTCCACAGATTACGATGCTGTCGGTTCCGTTTTCACAATGAAAATCTATTAATTCATCTAATCTGTCATAATCGACCGATTCATCTTCTTTGAATGGAGTAACGATTGCCACTCCCGCACCTGTAAATATTGCCATATTGCTACCTCTCCTGATTTTTACAAATGCCACACGGAACCCGTATGGCATCTGTAATATCTTCTTAGATTCTAACTTTTATACTTACCACAGATTTTTATACATCTGCTCTACATCAGCCTGTGTTATCGTACGCTGTGTATTCTGCGGACTTCCGCTGTCCATTGCATCATATGCCATTTTCTCGATCACTTCGAAGAATTTCTCTTTGTCAATTCCGAACTCAGCAAGTGTCGGTGTCTCTAATTCTTCTGTCAGTGCTACGACTGCATCCAGGAATTTCTCACTTGCTGCCTGATCCGAATCTTCCGGTGTTGCAACTCCGATAGCTCTTCCGAGATCTGCAAATCTGTCATAGGCTCCCTCTAATGCGAAGCTTAAGCACTCTTTCATCAACATTGCGTTAGAAAGTCCGTGTGCTACATGGAACAGTGCTCCGATCGGACGGCTCATTCCATGGATCAGTGTTACAGATGAGTTGTTGAATGCGATTCCTGCTTCCAGAGCTGCTACAGACATCTGTACTCTTGCTTCTTCATTCTTTCCATCGTGAAATGCCACCGGAAGGAATTTGAAGATTCTCTTTACAGCAGACATTGCAAAAGTATCTGATAATGTCTGTGCTTTTCTGGATGTATAAGCTTCTACTGCATGGCACAATGCATCAAGCCCGGTTGCTGCTGTGATCTTCGGTGGTGCTGTCATAGTGAACTGGGGATCGATAATGGCTAATGAAGGAATCAGCACTTTACCTTTCAGCAGCATCTTAATGTCTTTTTTGGTATCTGTAATGATCGTGAACTGTGTCGCTTCAGATCCGGTTCCTGCTGTCGTCGGGATGGCTACCATCGGAGGCATCTCTACGTCGATCACTTTACCCATATAATCAGAAATGCTTCCTCCATTTTTTACGAGTGATCCGATTGCTTTCATAGAATCGATCGGGCTTCCTCCGCCAAGAGCTACGAGGAAATCACATCCTTCTGTTTTATACTGCTCCAGACCTTTTTCAATCATTACATCTGTTGGTTCGCCTGCGATGTCAGAGTAGATGGTATATTCTACACCCTGACTTTTCAGTGCGTTTTCTACTTTTGCACAGTTTCCGAGATCGATCATCACTTTATCTGTTACGATCATTGCTTTCTTTCCAAGTGTTCCAAGTGTATCCTGTGCCATATCAAGTGCTCCTGATCCTGAAATCATCTGTCCAGGTACGATAAATTCTCTTGCCATAATAATTATCTCCTTTTCTCTCTAAATAAACGTTTTGCTATCTTCTTATATTAAAACTGTGCATCATGCATCCACACATATCTCTCATCTTCACATCGGTCCGTCTGAAGCCATGGATTGCCATCAATGTGACGGATCATCCAGCATGTGTACATCTGAAATCCAGGTGCCACTGCCTGTGGATGAAGCTCTCCACCAGGAATTGCGGAAAAGCTGTTATCCACACTTTTGAATACCTGATCTCCGACGAAGCTTGCTCCGAATCCTTCCGGTCTGTCGAACTTGAACAGGTATGTCTCCGGCTGCGGATGTCTGTGCGGCAGATATCCTGACCAGTTACCTCTGTCATTCAGTACTTCGCCGAGTACCATATTCGACTCTGGGCAGATATCGTGGTCGAAGATTGTATTTACACGGCGCTTTGCCACATTTCCGAACTTTCCGACACTTGAGTAGCCCCAAGGTGCATCGTCCGGTGAATACAATTTGCTTGCAAATGTCTTGTCATTGTGTGTGCACTGTACCAGGATCTCGGACTCTTCTTCTGCTGTCACGATGATCTCTTTTCCGCCACTTACGTGCAGTGCCCATGGACCTTCTGTAAATACATCTTTTCTGCTGACAGTTGCTTTTTCATCCTCCCATGCATATGTCACTTTTCCCGAAAGAAGAAGAACTGCAATCTCCTCTCCATCTCTTTTAAATGTTCTGGAATATCCTGCTTTCATATTGTACACACGGATATCCATCATCATTGCTTTGTAATCATTGTCATAAGTGGTAAGAATCATCTCGCCATACTCATCAAATTTCGGATAACCAAATACCTTACTCACTGTCTTACGCCTCCTGACTCTTTCTTTCATCTATCTTAATCTCAGATTCTGCGGATTGCTTCACTTAATGGCTTCACAATCCGCTGCCGTCCTATTCTTAGTAATCTCTTGCTTCTCTTCTTCCTTCCAGCACTCCCTCGCAGGCTTTTCTTACAGACTCCTTAGAAGAAGTAGTTGCAATTCCTACATTCCACCATGATTCATATCCGTCTGTCATGGTCTTTGGAATAACCTTTAAGTCGAATAAGCAAGCAATTTCCTGCTTCTTCGCATCTTCCAGTGCTGCCTCTAATTCTGCAATCGTCTTACATGTGTATGTCTTAAGCCCGTATCCTTCACCGATCTTCGCATAGTCAACCGGGATCAGCTCCCCGCAAGGCTTCTTGCCGTCTGTGTAACGGAACTCTGTTGCGATACTTCCGATACCATGATTCATTTCCAGGTTGTTGATACATCCGAATCCACAGTTATCGAATACCAGAATATTGACTTTCTTTCTCTCCTGCATGATCGTCATAATCTCGCTGTGTAACATCTGGAAGCTGGAATCTCCGACTACGCAGTATACTTCATTATCCGGTTCTGCGAATTTCACACCAAGTGTTGCTGCTACTTCATATCCCATGCAGGAATATCCGTATTCTGCATGATAGCCGCCGCGCTTGTCTGTTGTCCA